>JBBSBI010000012.1:0-52034 GCA_038251425.1 Polyangiales bacterium | reverse complement strand
TCGACCAACAGCTTCTGGTTTCGAATCATGACGTGGGTCCCGCGGATCTCGAATCGTGTCCCCCTTCTCGATTCTTGCTCCCGGAAGATTGTGCAACAGCAGATTCATCTTCGCGAGCGCCCAGGTTCCCAGATTCTTTTCCTGTCCAAAAAGCCCAAGATTCTTAGGGTTTCCCTTGTGCTCTTCCACGTAGTGCGCGCACGCGATCAACATGCCCCCTGAGCCTGCGGTTGGGTCGCAAATCCTCATCCCGGCTTGGGGTGCCAGAATGCTAACAATCAGCTCTACCACTTTCTTAGGCGTGTAAAACTCGCCGCCTTTTTTTCCCGCATCGTCAGCGAAGCGCTCGATCAAATATTCGCAAGCTCGCCCCAAAAGATCCGGCTCTGAAAGATTCGCATTCCTGAGGTTGACCTTCGAAAAGTGCTGTACCAAGCGCGAGAGCACGTTGTCTCGGTTTCGGTTGTCGCCCAGCTTCCGTTCGTCGTTGTAGTCGATCCCCGCCAGCACTCCTTCAAGCGTCCGCGGGTTCCCTTCTTCGAGCGCCGTGCAGGCCTTATTGAGCGCTTCCCCGATGTTCGTCGCGGTCTTTTGCAGCTCAGGCCAACGCGCCCGCTTCGGCACAAAAAAATCGTGCTCGTCAGGCTCTTCTGGATTCGCGCCCTTCACGCTCTGTAGGGCTTCACACTCCTCGTCGAACCTATCCGACAAACGCTTCAAGAAAAGCAGCCCTAGGATGTAATTCTTGTAGTCCGAGCTGTCGATGCTCCCTCTTAGGATATCGGCTGCCGACCACAGATACCCTTCCAGCTTCTCACGCGTCAGCTTCTCGCCTGGCAAGAGCACCGCCCGAGCCGCAGCAGGCGCCGGACTCGACCCCGTCAGCCGCTCAACCAGTGCAGCTTTCTCTCGTCCACTCTCGTCAAGCCCGAGCCCTCGACACAAATCCTTGAGCCGATCACGCGGAAGCTCCTGCAGCACCTGAGCCAGTGTCGCCTTCTTCGAACTCGCCACGGCTTCGAGTAGCTCGTCCTTCTTTCGACGGTCAGCAACCGAGAGCTCGAATTGCTCAACGACGGAAACCAGCTCTTCGCGGTTCAACAGGGCAAGGACTTCACGCTTGGACGGCATTCACGCGGAAGATACACGGGGTTGGGGCGGGAGGCCTAGTGGTACCGGCAACCTCGGATGATACCAGCAATCGGCCACATGCTAGCCTCAGTGCCGGTCATGGACGATTCCAAGCTGAACTTGCTGCATCCTCCCATCGTCGAGGCAATCGTCGACATTGATTGCGATCTTCCCCCGCGCGAAGACCTGACAGTTTAGTTCGACTTCGGTGAAGCCGGCTGCATTTCTCCCAAACCCCGAGGACGGCGAAACATCCGTTTCACGCCACGGTCGCGAACCTGCTGACCAGCTCCTCGAAGCAGATCGGGAGCTTCAACAGGCTAAGCAAAAGGAGCTTGCGGTGTTCCCTTGCAGCAGCGGCCGGGCCACCTGTGCAGAGGTCGTTGGGTTAGACCGTTGAGGACACGGTGCCGGCGAGCGCGCCTTTCGGGCCTCGACAGTGCGTTCGCTCGAGTTATACTTTCGGTATGAAGACGGCCATCTCGGTTCCGGATGAGGTTTTCGAAAGTGGTGAACGCTTGGCGAAAAGACTCAAGGTCTCTCGTAGCCAGCTCTACAGCGAGGCAGTGGCTGAATACGTCGAGCGGCGTTCGCCGGATCACATTGTGGAAGGGTTGAACAGCGTCTGCGCTGAGGTGCAGCATCAGCGCGATGCGTTTGTTGGAAAGGCCGCGCGTAGGGTGCTGGAGCAGAGCGAATGGTAGTAAGCCAGGGTGAGATCTGGTGGGCAGATCTTGCCGAACCTGCAGGATCTGAACCGGGCTTTCGCCGCCCCGTGTTGGTCATTCAAGGCGACACCTTCAATCGCAGCCAAATAGCCACTGTGGTGTGTGTGGTCCTCACCAGCAATTTGAAATGGGCAGACGCACCGGGAAACGTGATGTTATCCGCGAAAGAAACAAGCCTGCCCAAGGACTCCGTGGCGAATGTCTCCCAGGTCGTTACGGTCGATAAGGGTGCGCTGGCAGCGCAAGTCGGAAAGATATCAAAGCCGAAGATCCTGCTGATCTTGCGCGGAATCGACCTCCTCCTCGGACGCTAGACCGCGTCCAAGGCACCAACCTCCTCACCCCCCTTACTCGTCTTTTACTCAGCCGCGGCAGCTACTGCGACGGGCGGATAAACGGAGACGCGCTTCTTGGTCTTGCTGGCGAACTCGTAAGCCACCACGCCGTCGACCAACGAGAAGAGTGTGAAATCCTTGCCCAGGCCTACGTTGCGGCCGGGATTGATCGTCTGGCCAACTTGGCGAACCAGGATGCCGCCGGCGCGAACTTTTTCGCCGCCGTAAACTTTGACACCGCGAAACTGTGCGTTGGATCCGCGACCGTTGCGGGTTGAGCCGCCACCTTTTTTGTGTGCCATGATTTAACCTGTGATTGCGGTGATCTGGACCGCTGTGAAGTCCTGACGGTGGCCGTTTTTGCGGCGGTAGCGCTTGCGGCGCTTGAACTTGAAGATGATGAGCTTCGGACCGCGACCTTGGTCGACGATCTTCCCTTCCACCTTCGCTCCGGGGATCGTCGGCTTGCCAACGCTGACTTTCCCTTCGGCGCTGAGGAGAAGGATCTGGTCGAACTGAACGCTATCGCCAGTGCTCCCTTCGAGCTTCTCAATTTTCACCGTATCGCCTGTTGCGACACGATATTGTTTACCGCCGGTTCGGATGACTGCCTGTGTCATGGTCAAGGGGGGCGGAACCTAGTCTCAAGGTCTCGATCACGCAAGAAGAGTTCTTGGGATCGAGTGACATCTTCTGAGAGGGGGCAATGGCCCCCATGAAAATAGCGCTTTCCATCGGATTTTGCCCTAAGGTGCCGCGCGATCAGTGCCGATCTTAGGAGGTGAGGACAAGCACGTGGCGACGCCAGTAGCTCTGAGGCTCCGTGTTGCGGCGCTTTGGGGCGAGAACGTGCTGGAAGTCCGCGAGCTTCCCTGCCCCGGTGATCTGTTGGGGCTTCCGGGCGCTGTGCTTTCACCAGACGGAGCCGGGTGGCGATTCGACGGAACGGGAGCGAAGGCTGGATTTGTGGAGCGCGGTGGCGCCCGTGTTTCGATCTTGGATGTGCCGGTGGGTTCGCTCACACAAGCAGGGGACTTCGGAGTGCTCGAGTATGCCAACGAATACTCGGTCTTCTTTCAGACCACCGCGTCCGCTCCACGCCTCGGTCTGAGGCTCCGACCTTCGTTCGTCGCTGTGCTTGCCACCGCGTTCAGTTGCCTTCTGCTGCTCGGGACATTGGCGATGCTGTGGGCACTCACGCTCCCGGTGGGCGCCGAAGCTCCGCTTGGACTCGGAGCAACCCATGACGAGCACCGCCTGCTTCACGTGACTCTCGCCAATTCGGCTAGCCCGAATGCGCCATCACTGGTTTCTGAAGAAGAAACACAGCGGCAGCTGCTTGGACTTGTTTCCACCTTACGAACCACCGGTCCGAACGCTGATTCCGTAGCCTCGCAGGCCCAAAAGCTTGAACCGGCTTCTGCCCGGTTCCGGGTCTGGGATCGAACTGCCTCGACGATACAGGTGCTCGGGCAAGCTCAAGGCCTCACCGACACTCAGGTCAAGCGTGTGCTCGGATCGCACATGGAAAGCCTCCAAGCGTGCCTGAGTCCCGATGCCACGCCCGGGAAGATCGTGCTGCGCCTGCGCTTCGAACCCGATGGCTCTGCGGATTCGGCAAGCGTGACCGGCTCAAGCCTGCGCAACCCTTCCACCGAGCGCTGTGTGCTGCGCGAAGCACGGCGCCTCAGCATGCCGGCCGCAGCGCGCTCCACGGCGGTGCAGCTCGTGCTCACCCTGCAAAAACACTGAAGTCAGGTGTCGGTGTCGGTGGCGCGCCGGCCATCATCGTGACGGCGCCCCTCCGGACGTGCGGGAAACATGCGGCGATCAAAGTCCATGCGACGTTCAATCAAGGAGCGATGCCCGAAGGGCTCGGCAAAGAGTGCTCGCACCTGAGCGATAGTCGTGACGCCTGCGCGCAACACCAACTCGGCGTGCTCTGAGCAGAGCTCGACGATACGCCCGTCGAGCAACACTTCCTCAAACTGATCGGCTTCTTTGCACCAGAAGCGCTTGCTGGTTTCGGAAGCCTCGGGGCTTGAACACACTTCACAACGCTGGGCCATGCCCCGAAGCTACAGACCCCCCACGCTTGGGCCAAAATTTCGGCTAACCTCCGGCTAAGCTCCGCGCAATTGCCGGCTTTTTTGCTCAACCCACGCGATCACGTCGTCCTCAGCCGGGCGCCCGAGAAACCCAGACAACTCCTGGATCCCGGTGGGGCTCGTCACGTTGACTTCAATCAGCTTGCCCCCGATCAGATCCAAACCCACAAACCAAAGCCCACGCTTGGCAAGCTCCTGGCCCACTTCCCGAGCCAGCTCCTCCTCAGCGGGCGTGAGCGAGGTGGCATACACCGAGCCGCCCACGTGAATGTTGGCACGGATGTCGTCCACGCGAGGCACACGCAAAATGGCGCCGAGCGGCTTGCCATCTAACATCAAGACTCGCTTATCGCCCTCGGCAATCCCTGGCTGGAATTCTTGAACCAACGCCAGCTGCGTTCCTTCATGCGTGTGAATATCCACAATCGCGCGCGCATTCTTGTCGCCGGTCGTGAGCGCCAACACACCGCTGCCGCCCGCGCCATCTAACGGCTTGATCACGGCCTTGCCTCCCACCGATTTCACGAACTCGAAGATCGCATCGCGATCCGAAGTGACCAATGAATCCGGCATGAATTTGCTGAAATGAAAGGCAAACAGCTTTTCATTGGCGTCGCGCAGCGCGGCGGGATCATTGAGCACCAGCGTTTTCGCCTTCGCCAAATCCAACTGTTGAGTGAGGTGCAAGTAATCCGAATCAAAGGGCGGGTCCTTGCGGATGAAGATCGCATCGAAGTCGCGGCTAGCAATATAAGCCGCACTCCCGAGCGTGATGGTCGGTGCTGCGTTTTGAACAGCGATGGGGCGTGCTAGAACAGCCACCTCCCCACCCCGATTGGAGACCTCGCGAGGCAACGCATGCCAACACTCATGGCCACGCGCGCGTGCTGCTCGCATGAAGGCAAAGCTTGTATCTTTTGTCGGCAGCATGCCCTGCGCCGGATCCATCACAAACAGAAAACGCATCGTTATCGGCCCTTCAATCGTCGTGGTTCAATACGCGGGGATCTAGCACAGCTTGGGGCCCGAAACCGTGATCAGCGGCAGGCCTTCTGTTTGATCCGCGCGCGCGATCGCCAGGTGAGCTGCCCCTTTCGTTCCTTAGAGGATAGTAAGCATGCTTACTACCTCGTGTTCGACTTTGAGATAGAGGTCACCGACAAGTTTGGGTGCACTTGGGGATGCTCAACCGCGGCCAGGCAGGTGGCTCCCCGGCGGAATAACAACTATTGCAGAAAAGAGGGACCAACGTCGGCAAGCTTTAAGGGACGGTTGATGACCGCACTCGCGCCAGCTTGATCGGCGCCAACATCTTTTGCTGTCGCCGGCCGCGGCTGCCCCTGAATATCAAGCAAGATCAAAGGATCATCGTCGAGGTTTTCAATATCCAGAATGGTGGGGAATCCGAGAGCTGCGCCGATGGCGGGACTCCCTTGCCTGAGCCCATAGTATCCGTCGGCATTCAGCGCCAACAGCGGATCCATGTTCTTCAGGCCTGCGGAAGCAGCGACCCCGAGGCTCCCGCTATAGATATTGCCAATCCAGGTTTCTGTTCCGGTGGGTGAAACGAAGATATCTCCCGCCGTCTTCGTGAAGATATTGTCTGCAAATGTCACGTTGGTGGGGCCGGAGCCGCCCAGGTTGATCGCGCCCGTGTTCAAGAAGGTGTTGTGGGTGATATTGATGTTCGTGAGCGGGTTGGCGGGGTCATATTGGAGAGTGATCGCTTCTGAAACGCCGGTGTCGAAGTAGTTATTGTAGATAGCGTGATCGCTACCCTCCTTGGCTCGGATCCCGCCGCCCCTCAGGAAGAAGTTGCCATAAGCGATGCTTCTGTGACTCAAGCGAAAGACGAGCCCACCGAAGATAGGTGCCTGAGCATCCCCTCCCTGATTATTGGTAAACGTGTTGTAGCGGATGAGATTTTCATCCGACTTCACCGACACGATTTCTGAGTCGGCGCGATAAACATTGTCGAAGAGGTTGTGCTCCACGGTGGTCCTCGAAACGTTGCCGATCTCAGCGCCAAGCCCAATGCGAATGGGCTCATTGCCGTAGTCGCGGCCCGGCCCGGGCATGTTCTGAAATGAGCAGTACCGAATCGTGTGATAGCCTGGAGTGGCGGCTGAGGTGGTGATCTGAATGATCGCTCCGATCTCGGCCAATTCCGGCTTGTTTTCAATGTTGGCGTACGAGAGCTCATTGTATTGGCCCAAGTTAAAGTGAAGGTATTTTTGCGCAAAATAGCCGCTGAAGTTGAGCTGCGTCAGCAGATTGCGGTCACCCGCTACCTCCACCAGCATTCCCGCGCCGACATTGCCATCTTTGAACTGAAATCCGCTGAACACGATGTTGCTGCCAGTGATGGATACCTTATATTTCGCGCCATTACTCGTGCCCGACAATACGACGCCGCCCGGTGTTTCAGCTCTTACGGTGATGCCGCTTGTGGGGATCGTTAGAGTTGAATCGGGATAATTACCGTTGCAGAGTACCACCGTATCTCCCGCTTGAGCTTGATTGATCGCAGTCTGGAACTCAGCGATCGTGCACACGGTAGTTGTAGGGCCCGCGCCTCCCGCCGGATTTGATGCGCCCCCAACATTGCCGGGAGCACCGCCCGACTTATTGATAATTCCACCAGCGGAATTGGAAGCGCCACCTGAGTTTGCGCGACCGCCACCGCTTCCTAACGGAGAAGTGCTTCCACTACCGCCGCTCGCGATTGTGGCCACGTTTGGCTCTTTCGAAGCGGTACCGCAGGCGAGGACCAGGGAAGCTAATGACAAATAGGCGATGGAACGTCGCATCGGTGATCAAGTCCTTCAGGTGCGTCTCTGAAAAGTGAACTTAACAGAGAGTCAGATTCAGGGCAGAGCCAAATTCTCGGTAGTTTGGCCAAATTCCGGATAGCTTTGCCAATCCCATCTTGCACTACTTCAAGATTCCACCGATTCCTTATTTTGCGTTCTCTCTCGCTGATGACCTGCGCTTGCCAGCAGAACCGGCTGCTTACGGCGACGGCCCTGCGCCTCAGGTTATCAGAGGGATCACGACAAAGTTGCCGCCAACGGGACCCGACCTGGCACACTTGGCACACCAACAAACTCTAGAAAGCACTAGAAATCTGCGAATATCCGGGCTGCAGCCATCCGCCTAGGGTTGGCCCTAATCTTGCTGCTGTTCTGACCTAGACGGGCCACGACCACCCCACCAGCGCGGCCAGGAGAAGCATCCATGAAGAACTTCCGAGCCATTCACACTCCACACATCCTGGTAGCCGCCAGCGTCATACTCTTCTCCTTTCAGGCGCACGCCCAGTCTCAATCCTCGTGCGCCACGAGCGCCGATTGCGGGAGGGGCTTCAGCTGCGAAGTCATCGGAGGCACGGCATGTGCGGGCGTTGCCTGCCCAGACGGGCAGCCTTGTCCCGCGCCGCCACCGTGCGAGCCGCAAACCATCCTTGGCTGCGTTCCGAGCACCTCGTGCACCGCGGATACAGATTGCGCGCAAGGTATGGTCTGCCACCCGGAGATGACCAGCGTTTGCACGGGAGCAGCTATTGCGTGCGCACCGGGCCAGAATTGCATCCTGCCTGCCCCGAGCTGTACCGACATTGTCGTTAATAGGTGCACGCCAAAATATGCGTTGGGCTGCCAAGTTGCGGCCGATTGCGGTGCGGGATTTGATTGTGTGCCAGAACAGATGTGTACTTGTAGTGGTAGTTCGGGCACCGTGCCTCCAGCGAGCACCACGCCTCCACCCGGCGCCGGTGGATCAGCAAATTCCGGTGCCACCCCGCCGCCTTCGGGTGCGGATGCGGCCCCTGCGCCTCCCGTGGGAACCAGCACGGGCACCGCTGTTCCGCCGACCGGTGCGAGTCTGCCCACGGATCCAGGCTGTACCTGCACCGCAGGCCCAAGTTCAGTTTGCCAACCGAAAGATCTGCCCTGCGCCACCAGCGCCAATTGCCCGTCTACCTGGAGCTGCACGCTAGTTGGCGGCTACAGCACCTGCGACACAAGCCCGGCGCCCGAGCCTGGCACGCCATTTCCAGTCGCACCCTCGACGTGCACCAGCGTTCCTGGTGAGCTCAAGTGCGTCCCACCCTACTATGAAACCTACGGTGGCTCGATCACGAACACTTCGGTACTCGGTCCCGCAGCGCCGCGAAGCGGAGGAACCAAGGCGAACACCCCGGCTCCGGCTACCGCGCCAGGCATGCCAACGGGCGGCAGCACGGCTTCCACCGGCACTGCGAGTCCAATGGCTCCCAGTGCTCCCGCTGCAATGCCCGCAGAGACACAAGGCATGGCCCAAAGTGCCGACGGCGAAAACGTCAGCGGTTGCAGCCTGGGTTCCAGTTCAGTCCCTACGAACGGAACACTCTTTTCGGGTGTGCTGGCGGTGGTTGGCTTGCTGGTCGGTCGTCGTCGCCGTCAGAGTTGAGCGGCACCACCAAGCGCGCTTGGCGTGCCCTGAGGGCGCGCCTCAATGCAAAAGTGGGCCGATTGCCTGATACCAGGTGGCGGCCATCAGCGGATAACCGCCGGTGTTGTTTGGATGATCCTCGTCCTCCATCAGAGTGGTCGGGAAATTCACATCCTGGATAAACGGCGTGTATTGATCGATCAAGATGACGTGTTTGCCTGCTGCCACCTTAGCCTGCACCAAGGCGGGCATGAGGTTGTTGTAAGGCTCAACCAACGTTTGGCTGGTCGCCAAATCTCGGAACGGAATGTTCTTTGCGACCACCACCAGCGCCTCCGGATAGACCATGATGAGCTTGTCTAGCAGCGCTTCCAGCAGTGCTAGGCGTGCCTCGGCGGTCTGCGGGGGCTCGGCAGACGTGTTGTTCGTGCCCGCATGGAGCAAGACGATATTCGCATTGAGGCTCGGATAATCGAACGATCCAGAAAAGCGCGCCAACATTTGCTCCAGGGTTTCACCCCCCACGCCCTCGTGTGCTTTCGGAAAGGCAACGCCATCCACCATGTCGGGCCCATCCGATTTCGATCCGACAAACGTCAGCGATTTGCCGGCTTTGTGAGCCAGTTCGTAAAGCGGAGCGCGGTAACCACCCACCTCGGGGTGTATAAAGCCCCAAGTGATCGAATCGCCAAACGGCAACACAACACAGGGCGTACCCGCTGGTGGACACGGGTTGTAGTTCACAGCGGCAACACCCCCTGTGGCGCTGGCACCGCCGAAAGCAGGCGCGCCTCCAGTGTTCATTCTCCCACCCGAAGCAACGCCTCCACCGGTTCCCGTCCCGCCCGTGTTCCCTGACTTGCCTCCGCTGTTTGCGGCTCCGCCGGACTGAAGCGAAGAGCCGGCGCCACCGCTTTTGCCCGCGGGTGTTCCGGAGGTTTCGTTGGCGCTGCAGCCGTTCAGAAGAGTCAGTGCCAGTACGGCGAAGAACGTGAAAGGGGCTCTTTGAATCATGGGCGCCGAGACGTTACCACGAGCCCAGCCTGCGAGAGCGGGGCTGTTTTGTACCATTGCGCCGCTATCTGTACTGCCGGGCCCCAGCCCCAGGCGCAGCATAAAAGCCCACTGACGCTCGCATCGATTGTCTCCCATACGCCCAGCATGGCACTTCCCAAACCGTGATTTCTGACGCTCCCCGTACTCGCACAACCTCCGCAAGCCAGTGTTCACTCCTCGTGGGGATATTTGTTGGGGGTCGTGGATCGCGCATGGGTGGCAGGAAGAAGGGATTGCTACCAACGCGGGCTCCAGGCTCACCTCCGATCCTGATGCGCTTGCTCCGAACGATCCAGCAAGCTTTGGGTCCAGTTCCTGTCGTCCTGGTTGGGAATAGCGACGGCTATGCCCAGTTTGCGCTCCCCACAGTAGAAGACGCTCCAGCGCAAGTGGGGCCGCTCGGAGGGCTGAATGGGTTGCTTCTGCACGCTCACACCCTTGGGGCGTCTCAGATTATCGCCTTAGCTTGCGATCTTCCGTATCTCACGGCTGAAGTGCTGTTGGCCCTAGTTCGTCACGACACCACAGCAGCCGCCGTCGCCCCGCTCGCTGGTTCGGGGATTTTCGAGCCGTTGATCGCGCGCTACAGCGTGGAATCCGCACTTTACGCCTCGGCCGAGGCTCTTGCAAACGATCGCCATTCCCTACAGGCTGTGCTCAGCGCACTGCAGTGCCAGCCGCTCGCGTTGACAGCCCGAGCCCAACATTCATTGCGAGATTGGGATCGACCGGAAGATATGCAGCCAACAGAATCAACACACGAACGTAGAATGTCCGCGCTCGGGGCACGCATCCAAGCGCTCAAAAGCTATCGGCAGACCTGCAACTGGAGTTGGCAGAAAGGCTCCGGCGAATTCGAGCACATCACGCTGCCGGCCAGCTGGGATGGCACAGGCACCACTGTCTGTTTCAGAACCAGCTTTGACGTGCCCACGAGCATTCACGGTGTCCCGATAGCGGGCGCCACGGTGAAGCTTTACAGCCACTTCACGACCGTCACCACGAGTATCCGTATCGATGGAGAACTGCGCTTTCGTGAGCAATATTGGACCGATTTTCGGTTGCCCGAAGTGATCGTCACGAGCGCCGCGCTGCCTGGCCACACGCACGCAATCGAGCTCGAGTGTGAGCCCTTTGCGGGCAGCGCCGGCATGGTGCCGCTGGATTTCATGATTTCGAGCGTCGAGAGTGCGCTTCGGAGCCTGGAAACGGTCGTTGAAGCGATCGCGATGGTGCACGGCCTTGACCCTGAAGTCGCTGAGCGCGCGCTCAACGAGTTAGAAACCTGCGCCTTTAGTTGGCCCGATCTCGAGCAAGCACAGGAACGCGCACGGGCGCTCTTACTGCCGCTTAGCCCAATCCTTAAGCAACGCCGCGTCTTCGCGCTCGGGCAGTGCCACATTGATCTCAATTTCCTGTGGCCGATGGCAGACACTGTGCGCACGGTCGTCTCCAGCTACACGGCCATCTGCGACATGCTCGATGAATTTCCCGAGCTTTGCTTCACGCACACGCAAGCCGCAACCTATGAGATCTTGGAACAGCATGACCCAGCGCTCCTCGAGCGTATCGAAGTGCACGCCAAGGCCGGGCGCTGGGAAGTTCTGGCGGCAACCTGGACTGAGGGCGACACGAATTTGCCCAGTGGCGAAGCGCTGATCCGTCAATTTGTCGTGGGGCAAAGCACCTGTGAGCGACGCTTTGGCACCCAGGCGAAGGTGGCGTGGTATCCCGATGCATTCGGGCATTCGTTCAATTTGCCACAAATCCTACGCGGTGTTGGCATCGAGCATTACTTCTTCTGGCGCTGTGGCGATCAATCCCAACCGCTCTTTCGTTGGCGCGGGATCGACGGCAGCGAGGTCACCGCCTTCAACAGCGACTACTACTTGCGGCAAGTCAGCGCGCCGCGGGTTGGAAAGTTCTCGCGCTTGCTCGCTGAGCGTTTTTCTATTCTAGAGAGCCCCTACGTGTTTGGCGTCGGCAATCACGGTGGCGGCCCTTCGAGGGAAGACATCCAAGAGCTTCAAAAGCTGAGTGCGGATCCGTTGATGCCCACGATCGAGTTTGCTACAGCCACTCGCTACTTCGCACAAGCCGCGACGCGCCAAGCTAACCTCCCAGTGATCGAGCGAGAGCTCAATTTCGTGTTCGATGCGGCCTATTCGAGCCACGCCGACATGAAGTGGCACACGCGCACTTGTGAAAGCCTCTTGTACACCTGTGAAGCGCTGGGGGCGCTCTTTGCCCCCGCCATTCCCTACCCGCGCACCGAGTTGGATCGCGCCTGGAAACACAAGCTCTTCAACGATTTCCATGACTTTATCGGGGGCACCTCCATCCGAGAAGCCTACGACTACGGCCTGGCCCGTGCCGTCGAAGTCGAAGATTTTGCCGAGAGTGCCATCCAAGCACGGTTGCGGGAAGTCGCTCCTCTGCCCGCGACGGAAGAAGCAGCAGGTTGTGTCGCCGTGTTCAATTCCCTGCCCTGGTCACGCACAGCTGTCGTTGAGGTGAATGATTGCCCCAAGGGGATCGTTGCCGCACGCAACGAATCGGGCCAGGCGCTACCAGTGCAGTATCTGAATGATTCAACGCTGATGTTTGTGGCGCCAGAGCTGGCTCCCACTGGCGTCCACCGGTTCCAGCTTGAAACTCGAAGTGCCTCCTCATCTGAATCACAGGCAAGCCTTCAACCTACGCTGAACGCCGAAACTAGAACTCTCGAAAATGAGTTCTTACGGCTCACGCTCTTGCCCGATGGCAGCATCAAGACCCTGCTCGATAAACGCACAGGGCAACCCATCTTGCACACGCAGGATTCACTCGACATCCCGGTATGCTTTGCTGACTACGCCGAGGTCACGCGCCCGTACGCGAACAACGCGCTCCTCGTGCAGCATGAGCTACCGGTGGAGGGATCGGCCTGGTTTTTAGGGCGATCTCGTGGACAAACCCAGCTTTATTCACCCACGGAGCTCAGCTTTCAGGCGGGCCCCGCGATGGTGTCCGCGGTGGTCACCTACCGTTACAAGGAGTCTAATCTGCGCCAGGAGTTGCGCCTGTACACGGGGATCCCGTGGGTGGACGTGCGGCATGAGATCGACTGGCGCGAGCAGGGCAATCGGGATACTGGTACCGACATTCTGCGCGTCACGTTTTCTCCATTGGTGAAGAATGGACGTGCGCATTTCGAAATCCCCTGTGGCTCGCTTGAGCGGGAAGCCACGGGACGCGAGGTTCCCACACAGCGCTGGTTGGATCTCTCCAACGATCACGGCGGCTTCGCGCTCTTGAACAACGCCAAGTACGGTTGCAGCGCCGAGGGGCGCATGCTCAGCCTCACCTTGATTCGAAGTGCATATTGGCCAGACGCGACCTCCGATCTGGGCACACACACCTTCGCCTATGGCCTCTACCCACACTCGGGCAACTTCGCGGGCTCGGACGTGGTGCGGCGGGGCATGGAGTTCAATCAGCCGGTGCATGCAGTACAGCTGCCAAACCCTGGGCACCTGGCGCCGGCGATCTCGCCCCGCCAACTGCCGCAGCTCGCCATTTCGCCCCACAATCTGGTCGTGAGTTGCCTCAAGCTGGCAGAAGCGTCGGACGCGTTGGTGCTTCGCGTGTACGAAGCGCACGGCCTGCCCACACAGGGCACGCTGCGCATCACGCCAGCGCCCCGCCACGTGCAGGTCGTGAACTTGCTAGAAAAGAGCGCTCCCGCTGACGCTACGGCCGTCACACTCAGCGGGGAAACGCTCACTTTTTCGCTTCGACCGTACGAAATCCTCACACTCAAATGGGAGACAACCTGATGAAGACCATGATCATTACTGGAGCTACAAGCGGAGTTGGAGCTGCGCTCGCGCTCCACTTCGCCGCGCAAGGCAACACCGTCTTCGCACTCGCCCGAAACCCTGAGAAGCTTGCCGCGCTCGCGGCGAAATACCCGGAGCACATCCAAGCCTGCCCGTGTGATATCCAGGATCGCGCCGCCGTGATCAAAATGGCCGATGACATTCTGAGCCGTGGCACCCAACTGGATGTGCTGATCAACAACGCCGCCGTCTTCGACATGCGCCCGTTTGCCGAGCAATCTTGGGACGTCATCGATCAAATCGTCGACACCAATCTGAAGGGCACGCTCTACGTGACCCGGGCTTTTGCACCGCATTTGATCAGCCGGAAACAAGGAACCATTCTCAATATCGCGTCGGTCGCCGGAACCCACGGCCTTGAGAATCAGGCCACTTATTGCGCTTCCAAGCATGCCATGGTCGGTTTCGCGGACGCATTGGCGCAGGAGCTGCGGCCCCACGGCGTGCTCGTGAGCACGCTCTGCCCGGGTGGGATCGATACCGAGCTCTGGCGCGAAGGTGAAGTTCGCTACCCCGGCAATATCCGCGAGGCCATGACCACCCAAGATCTGGTGGAGCTCGTGAGCTTCATCCTGAATCAGCCTAAGAACATCCTCTTTAAGAAGGTGGTATTTTTTCCGACGAACGAATGGCACTGATCACCAATCTCGCTAGCCGGTGGCGGCGCGAGCTCAGGCTTGAGTCGAAATCATCGCGCAGAGTGAGCTATTCTCAGATTGAGTCATGGAATTTAACATTCACGCCGTGAATTCGGTTCGCATACCCGAGCCGGCGTCTCGTCGTGAAGCATTGCTGGAGCGATCGCGGCGGCGTGGCTCAAACTGGGACTCGACTCTCCTGCAACTGCAGGCCTCTTCGTGAGATCGCGGCATTTTTGCTTTCCTGCGCGCATGGCGAGCTTCTTGCAAAAGGTTCCGTGAGCGATGAAACAACTTCAACAACCGCAGGCACGCTGGTCGCAACCTTCACGCGTAGAGGCTGAGGCGTCATTCCGAGTTGTGGAGCCAAGCCTACCACCGCCGAGCAGCATTCAGACTTGCCGGAAAGGCCCGCCACCATCTCGCGAACGGCTGTTGCTCGTCGACGACGAGCCTCTGATCCTACGGACGCTAGTGCGCATGTTGAAGGTTCAGCGCCCGAACCTCGAAGTGGTGGCTGTGCCGAACGCGCTGATCGCCCTCGATAAACTCAAAGCAGAGCGCTTCGATGTCATGATCACAGATCTTCAGATGCCGCAGATGCGCGGTGAAGAATTGGTAGAGCGAGCTCTCGGTATCGATCCTCAGCTCACCTGCATCGTGCATTCCAATCAGGTACTCTGTATGCCCGCGGAGCTCCGCAGCAAGCTGTGGGCGACCCTCACCAAGCCCACACCGATGGCTGAAATCTGCTCAAAGCTCGACGAGGCGTTGGTGCGCGCCCAACACCTTCGTCGCAATCTGCGCTGGATTTAACCGCTCAGCTCGTCTGAGGCGTCTGACTCGGAGGCTGCGCTGCGCAGCGCAACAGTAAAAATCGTGCCCACTTTCTCGGTCGATTGCACCGAAACGGTCCCCTTCATGGCCTCCGTCATGTGCTTGACGATGGCCAGCCCTAAGCCAGTGCCGCCGAGTTCCCGCGAGCGTCCGGCATCCACCCGATAAAAGCGTTCAAACAGTCGCGACAGGTGCTTGCCTGGAATTCCTGGCCCGGAATCCTCAACCGAGAATCTGACGAAACCTGTGTTTGCCTCAGCGAAGGTGCGAATCCGTCCGCCTTCGCTCGTGTATTTCACGGCATTGTCGATCAGGTTGGTGAGAACATGTTCGAGCGCGCGCCTGTCCGCAATCACCCAGAAGCGCCCAGGCTCGACTTCCTGGTGAATCGTTAATCTGCGCTTGTCGGCACGCTCCAAGAACAGCGCGACGGCGTGTTCCACCCCCACCGCGAGATCGATCTCTTCAAGATTGAGGTTCAATTCACGGGATTCAATCCGTGAGATCTCAAGCAAATCTTCGACTAGCTGACCAAGACGTTGCGCGTTGCGTGCGATGATCGGCAGAAAACGCTTACGGGCTTGGTTATCCTGCTCGGACGCGCCTTCGATAGTCTCGGTAGCGGATAGGATCGCGGCAACCGGTGTGCGCAGCTCATGCGACACGTTGGCGACAAAATCACGCCGCAAGGATTCGAGTCGGCGCATTTCAGTCACGTCCACAAACACTGCGAAAACGCCGTCTTCTTCGGTCCGAAGGCGCGCCGCTCGCACGAGCAGCACCCGCGGCTTCAAGCCGTCCACTTCGATCACGGCGGACACTGCCTCCTGTGCGGTGACGGCTCGATCCAGCAGCTCCTTCAGCTCGGCGTGTCGAACCACCTCAAGCACAGTTCTCCCGATAGCTTCGTGCCCGAGCAACAGCATCTCGCGGAGCGCCGGGTTGGTCAACGTGACAGACCCATTCACATCCAGAACTAACACCCCTTCTTGCATCCCCCGCAGAATCGCACCGAGCCTGTCACGTTCTTCGCTTAACTCCCCAACGGTATTTGAAAGCCCTTGAGCTAATTGATTTAAAGCCAGGCTCAACTGTGCGAATTCATCGGTGCCCGCCATCCGGGTACGCACATTGAGATCCCCGCGTGCCATTCGCCCGGCCGCATCCACCAGAGTTCGAATTCCCCGTGAAGCAAGCTGCGCCGCAAGCGATGAAAGGAGTACCGCCATCACCAATGCAAGGAGAGTCGCCAAGCCGAGCGCTCGCCGCAGATCCGTGAGGGAGGCCTCAATGTCGCTGAGCGGCGTGGCGAGCCTGACGACTCCGTCAAACGTCCCGCCACTCACGCCAATCTGAATAGGAGCTGCACCCACCGCACCGTTTCGCACCCGGATCGCGGCGTAGGCCATCGGCTCGTTCACGGTGGCAGAAAGGCGTTCGGCGTGGCCGGTTCCCGTGAGCATGGCGGAGCGGACTTCTGGGCGCGACGCATGGTTTTCCAGCTTTCGAAGCAGATCCCGTGAAACGTCTGAGTCCCCGATCACCACGCCATCCGCACGCACGAAGGTGACGCGGACCGACCCGAGCCGTCCAATCTCATCTGCCAGCGAATCCCAGGCGTCTAAATCATCGGGCGAAGTGCGAAGCGGGCTCACCTGATTGGCAACCATCGTCGTGTGAGTCGCTAGGGAGTGCTGGATACGCTCGGAGACCCCACGCTCCAATTGGCTTCGCATGAACCAATAGGCAATCCCAATGCAGGTTGCGATCAAACTAAGAAAAACAATGAAGAGCTTGCCGCGAATCCCTAACTTCAAGGCAAGGCCTCTTCTGGCGTCGCAACAAAGCGATAACCCACACCGCGCACCGTTTCAACGTACGCGCGCGCAGCCTCAAGCTTCTCCCGCAACCGCTTCACGTGAGTATCCACCGTGCGTGTAGTGATATCCGCTTGAATTCCCCAGACATCATCCAAGAGAGTGGTGCGTGTCTGAACGCGATTGCGCCGATCAAAGAGCGTGAGCAGAAGTTTGAATTCGAGGGCGGTGAGCTCGATTTCGTGTGCCTCCACCCACACTCGGTGAGCCTCGCGATCGATCTTCAAGCAACCGAAATGCACTTCATCGTTGCTGCGCTCCGACTGAGGCGCACTCGATCGCCGTAAGACGGCGCTGATCCGCAACAACAGCTCTCTGACACTAAAAGGCTTGACGACGTAATCGTCGGCACCCAACTCAAACCCGACCACGCGATCGATTTCCTCACCCCGAGCGGTGAGCATCATGATCGGAATGCCGCGCGTGCGGGGGCTTTCCTTCAACGTCTTGCACACATCCGTGCCCGAGATATCCGGCAACATGAGATCGAGGAGCACTAGATCGGGCTCAGCCTTCTGGACCGAGCCGAGCGCTTCCGTCCCAGTGCCAGCCGTCCGCACCTCATAGCCAGCCTGACTCAAGTTGTATTCGAGGACCTCGCGCAGGTCCTGTTCGTCTTCGACCACCAGAATGCTGACCATTTCCCTACTGGAGTAGCCTTAGCGGGTGACAGCCGCGTGACAACAGCTCGCTGTAAGGTGGCTTTTTTTGCCGTGAATCGCTTCTGGGGATGCATTGGGAGTCACCTCCGACCGCGCTTTCCGCAGAAGCGCGCCAAAGGGCAGGACCAGGCTGGGTGCGGGCTCGTTCGAAACGGAAGCCCGGAGCCTGGGCTCCGCCGGGGACGCAACCTCTAGTGCGTGCTACTCTCGCTCACGTCATGGTCGCCGCCGCGCCACTTTACGAACCAGTTGTCGACGCAGGCGAGCAGCATTTCCTGCTTGGTGACGTGCCGTGGCACGTCTACGTGATGTTGCGGGATACCCTCGATACGCCGGGGCTACGCATGACCTACTTGGAGGGGTGGCTGGAGATCATGAGTCCATCGCGCACACACGAAGTGAACAAGAAACAGATAGCGCGCTTCTTGGAACTGTTCTGCTTGGAGCGCGATATCCCGCTCTTTGGTTATGGGTCCACAACCTTCCGCAGCGAAGAGGCAGAGCGGGGGCTTGAGCCAGACGAATGCTACTGTCGCGGGCAAGATAGGGACGTTCCAGACATCGCGCTTGAGGTGATTCATACACCAACCAAGCTCGACAAGCTGCACGTCTACCGGGGCCTCGGAGTGCGCGAAGTGTGGATCTTCAGAAATGGCGCATTCGATCTCTTCGCTCTCCGCGGGGAGACGTACGAAGCGCTCGAGACGAGTGAAATCATCCCGGAACTGGATCTGGCGAGGCTGGCGCATTTTGCAGAAGACCCGAATCAGCCCGTGGCGCTTCGCGCCTATCGTGATGAGTTGCGCCGGGCGAAGCCATAATAGGGCGAATCAAGGCCATCGCGATCACGACGGGGGCACGACGGGGGCACGACGGGGCACGACCGGGATAGTTGCGGGGCCGCTCGGCGGGAGCGCTAGGCGAGCGGCCCTTTTCGTTCCTTGGAAGATAGTAAGCATGCTTACTATCTTGTGTTCAACTTTGAGGCGGCTGCCACTGACAAGTTTGGGAGCACTGGGAGCACTGGGAGCACTGGGGGATGCTCAACCGCGACCGGGCGTGGTGCCGAATCTCCGGACCGCCTTGACAGGCCACCGATTTCGTTCGTTTATCCCGGGCAGAGGACCTTTCCATCATGAAACGCCAATTTTTATCAATTCTCGTCGCACTTTGGGCACTCACCGGTTGTGGCTATTCCGAAGACGAATGGCAAGCGCAGCTTGCTAAGTACGGCCAGCTCAGCGGGCAGTACCAATCGGAGCAAAAAGCGCACGCTGAAGCCCAACAAAAGCTTGATGCCGAGAAGGCACGCGTGGCGCAGCTCCAGGGTGAGCTGCAGAAAATGGGCGTCAATCTCGACACGCTGAGTTCGCAGCTCCAACAGGCCGGCAGCGAAAAGCAAGAACTCGCTTCAAGCCTCGATCAGCTGAAACAGGCACTCGAAGAGTACAAGCGGCGAGCGGCGCAGCTGGAGCAGGTGAAGGCGCGCTTCGAGGCTCTGCGCAGCAAGCTCCAAAAGCTCGTGAATCTCGGTCTCAAAGTTGAAATTCGCAAGAATCGTATGGTGATTCGCCTCCCCGGCGACGTGCTCTTTGCCTCAGGCGAAGACAAGCTCAAGGACGAGGGCCTGAAGGTGCTGGATGCCGTGGCGGACGTGATTCGTAACGATCAGCAACTCACCAAGCGCTACTTTCAGGTGGCGGGACACACGGACAACAAAGCTCTGAAGGGTGGACGATTCAAGGATAATTGGGGGCTTTCCGTGATGCGCGCCCGAGAGGTGCTGGTGCACCTAGTAGGTTCGGTCGAGGAAAAAGGCGGCGGGCTGAGCTCCGAGCGGCTGCACGCAGCGGGCTTCGGAGAAACCGATCCCGTCTCACCCAACACGACCGACGAAGGACGCAAACAGAATCGCCGCGTCGAGCTCGTGCTCATGCCCGATGTGGAAGAGATGTTGGATCTGAAGTCGCTGATCTAAGAGGCGACACCCATCAGAGGCGACACCAACGTGACGTGAGTTAGGCTCGCGTCACGGGTGGGCGCCCGCTGCACCAAAAGTAGCGGAACTGGCGCTGCCGTCATCACTCTTACGTTCGGCGATTTTCCAGCCGGCCCCTTCCCGCACCACTTCCAAGAGTGAACGTGCAGGTTCTGCGCCGGTTACCAGCACGCGAACCAACGAGCGATCCGCCGAAATACCGAGCAGCTCTGCTGTCGTCACGACTTTGGCCTTGAGTGCTTTGGCCGTAGATTTACAAGTTGCATCGCAGGCTTTTTGATCGGCTTCGATCTGAGCGCGAGCAGCGCCGGTAGCGATCGCCAGGGCTCCGTCAAAATCCTTCGTGGTCCAACGCTGGACAGCCTCAATGGCTGCGTTCTTCGGGTCAGCCGTGAGCTCAGCCAGCGTGACGGCTCGAGCTCGGCGACTCTCATGGGGCGGGTGGTAATTGCATTCAGCCCGGGCTGCACCCCACATGATCACGGTCGCAACGCACACCACGCCAAGCATCCACAGCGTCTGTGGCTCTGGGCGATTCAGTTCAGCCTCCGTACGAGGCAGACCTGCGCGGCGCTTCTTACCCGACACGGTTCGTTTCGCAGCTGCGGGGGGCGCGGGTGCGTCCGAGGCATGGGTGGTGGGGAGTTCGTCTTCAGGCTGGTCCGCCATGGGCGCCGCACATTGCCAGAGCCGCGGTAGCTTTCAACCCCGGGCTCGATTTTCCCGCGAAGCGCCCAAGAAGAGCGGTTGGGGCCGCGTGGAACCTGAGGCTACACTCCCGCGCTGTGCCCGTGAACACCTACCAAGCGGCCTCGTCCTTCCAGCGGGCACCGCAGCGAAGACATCCAGGCACACTCTGGTTAACTACTAGCCGCCTTTACGCAGGGGCTCTTGGCCAAGTGTGGTGGGTCCGGATTGGTAAATGGTGGACTTTTGGGACGGGGATCACAGCGCTCCTGACGCTACTCGTGGTGCGGAGCGTCGAGCCTAAACTCCAACTGGCGACGCTCGGCGAGGGCTTGCTCTGGCTCAGCTGGGCGAATATCTTGACTGGATTTGGCTGCGCTCTTGATCGCCAATCTCTCCGAGATCTGCCAGGGCTTGAAACGCTCGGGCGCCTGCGCGGGATCCGCCAGGGAAGCGAAGCTCAAGCCTGGCTCGTTGGAGCCGTGCAAACATTGCTTTGGCCGGCCCTGCTCGCAGGCGGTTCGCTTGGCTTTGCCCACGCGGCGCTTTCCGAAACACTCCATGAGTTCTTCCTGCGCTCGCTTCAGCTGGGGCTCATTCTGATCTACTTCGTGGGCCTCAGCTTATTGCTCGCACGCCTCAGCACCTGGTTAGGTGCACGTGCCGGGCGTCACGCTCGCTTGCTGTTCGCGGGCTGTATCTTTATTCCGTACCTGGCTAGCTGGATCTGGCCTTCGTTTCCGAGTCTTCCCTCGGCATTGGGTTGGTTTCTGGAGCACGCAGTGCTCGGGGTGGGAGCTTAACGGTGCGCCAATTGGAGCTCTCCAATGTCTGGTGCGCCCCGCTCCAGGGAGTGAGCCTGCGCGCGGGCAGTGGCTGCGTGGTGATTGTGGTTGAGTCGGAGCCACCGGGAGCCATGCTCATCAACCTGCTGGCTGGGCTGAAGTGCCCCACAAGAGGTGCGATTCGTCTGGACGGGCAATCGCCACACCAGGCTCCTGCCCTCCGGGGACATCTCGGAACGCTCCTGGCTAACGAGGAACCTTTAGCCGGAGCGC
The DNA here is from genome assembly GCA_038251425.1 of Polyangiales bacterium. Taxonomy (GTDB): domain Bacteria; phylum Myxococcota_A; class Polyangia; order Polyangiales; family Polyangiaceae; genus JBBRRP01. The sequence goes on along the minus strand of JBBSBI010000012.1, from coordinate 30,606 downwards.
GACTGGATGAAGCGCTCGGGCGTACACTCGCGCCCCACCTGGCCACGGTTGTGGCCATTTCAGCAATCTTGGCGAACGCCGATCTCCTAGAAGAGCGTTCCAAGCACCCGACGCTCCTCAGCTACGAACAACGGCGGAAGCTCGCGCTTGCTATCGCCCTCGCCACACCTTCACCCAAACTTCTGGCATTGTTCGAGCCGTTGATGTTTTCGGAGCCTGCCTTTCGGGAGCAAGTGTTGGCCTCGCTGGTTGAACTCGCGGAGAGCACGCCTGTCGTGTGCGTGACCGCGAGCACGCGCGACGCGACGGCGCTTGGAGGAACGCTCTATTTCCTGAATTCGTTGGGAGTTCTCAGGGGTCCTGTGCCTGTGGATGAAGTGCGCGAGCCTCAGCCCAAGGCTGGATTCTTGGTCGAATGCGACGATCCGGCGCGCTTAGCGCAAGCGCTTTCCACGCAGCCGGCAGTGTCGGACGTTCGATGGTTCGAGGAGCACGCTTTAGGGATCGTTGAAGCACTCGGCGCTGACATTTTCGCGGTCTCGCAAGCTATCGCGAGCGCAGTTCTCGATACCGGTTCGAATGTGCGAGCCGTGCGCAGCGCCAGAAGATTGCGCGATGCCGAACAGCCTGGAGAGCCTCGCCCATGAACACCACGGTCCTGGGTGCTCGCTACGCGGGCGAGCAACTCCGCTCAAGGCTGATGGGGCTGGGTGCCGGCTTGATGCTCGCGTCGGTTGCCTGCATCGCACACTTGGAGCGGAGCGAGCTCGCTTCCGGCGCGCTCGATCGCTCATTGTTTGGCGTCGTCTTCGGCTGGGCGATACCGCTCACCGCTTTCCTGATCGTTTCAGATATCTGTTCCCAAAGACGCCTCGCCTTTGGGTTCGATCCTCTCGCTCGCTTCGGACATTCCCGACGCTGGCTCGGGGCGGGCTCCATCGGTGTGGCGGGTGTTCTCACAGCGCTCCTTTCCGTGCTGTATGTCTGGGTGGCGCTCGGCGTTGCGGGCTCCGCACCAAGCCCGCAGCTGCTCGGCGATGGCCTCACTTCTAGCTGGATAGCGGCACTCGGCGCGGTCGCGTATGTCGCGTGGTTTGCGTTCTGGTCAAGCGTTGGGCAGAACGGTGGAGGGCGTTTTGTCGGTCTCATCTTAGACTGGGGCCTTGGCCTGGGGAGCACTTTCGGCGCCAGCATGGTGCCCCGGGCGCATCTTAGAAATCTGTTGGGTGGCCTGCCGCCAATGACGCTGGGGCAGAGCAGCTCATCGGCTTTTCTCCTCGGGTTATCTGCCGTCTGCCTCGCGCTGGCACTCTGGCGCGTTGACCCATGAGCCTCTCGGCGCATGCTTGAGTTCTTGATGGTGGGCGGGGCTACCCCGCTGCTCATTCCGCTGCTCTGGTTGCTGAAAACCCTCATTGGTTTCGATAGCGCGGAGCTCGCCGTCGGCTTCTTGATGTTCCACGCGGCACACCTGATCAATGATCCCCATTTTTCAGCCACTTACCTACTATTCTATCGAAATATTCGCGAGCGTGCGTTTGGCCACACTCAAGCATCTGCGCAGCGCGTGCGTTACTTAGGCGCCGCATTTCTTGTGCCGCTACTGCTCGGCATCTGGGCGGCGGCGGCCCTCTCGGAAGGCTCGTCGAGAACGCTCGGTTGGATGATCCAACTAATGTTCTTCTTGGTGGGGTGGCACTACGTGAAGCAGGGATTTGGGGTATTGAGCGTGCTCTCCGCGCGACGCGGGATTTCTTGGACAGCGCATGAACGCCGCGCACTTCTCGCACACTGCATCTTTGGCTGGCTGTACTCACGAGCCAGCCCGGCGGATCCAGGCACGGGATCCGAAGAAAAAGGCGTGCTCTACACTTCATTCACTCACCCGCCAGGTCTCGAAGCACTCACTCTCGGCTTGTTCGCCTTGAGCACGGCATGGCTAGGCTACGTGTTGGTCGCTAAGTGGAGGAGAGAGCGGCGCTTGCCGATGGCGCCGCTGCTCGGCTTGCTCGTGAGCGTCTGGATTTGGGTGGTTTTTTCCGACATCGATCCGCTGTTGATCTACATGATCCCTGCGCTCCATTCGCTCCAATATCTGTATTTTGTTGGGCTTCTAACTTCGAACCAGGCCCGGGCAGAAGAACAACCTCCGCTCTTCAAGCGCGCAGCTCGGACACGCTTGAGCGTCTTTTTGCTTGGCTCGCTGGCGCTTGGCTGGGCACTCTTTCATGGTTTGCCTGACCTACTGGATACAGCGCTCATCTCACGCCACACGGCACATTCCGCCCTCGGCCCAACACCCTATTTTGCCGCACTATTCACCTTCGTGAATATTCACCACTACTTCATGGACAGCGTGATCTGGCGTAGAGATAACCCGGAAACGCGATTCTTAGTCAATGCGGCAGCGCTCCGCCAAGAAGCCCACTAGACCCGCACCGCCTGCCAGTGCCCCCGACGAAAGACCCAAAACCCTAGCAACGCGCTCAGCGTGTACGCCACAGAAACAGCCAGAAAAACCCCAAACGGGCCGAGCCCGAGCGGCACTGCCAACGCGTAGGCAAGCGGCAGCTTGACCGCCCAAAAACACACCAGGTTGATGAGCAAAGGAGTCTTGGTGTCTCCGGCGCCGTTGAAAGCCTGGAGCCAAACCATCCCCCAAGCAAAAGCCACGAATCCAACGCTGACTGTCCGAAGACAGGTGACGCCTAGGGCAAGGACTGGAGGCTCCTCCGTGAACGTGCCGATGATCGCCGGCGCGAAGACCACCAAGACGAGCGCCGTCATCGAAAGGAACGCCATGTTGTACGAGCCTGCCAGGAGTACGGACTTGCGAGCGCGCTCAGGCTGCTGGGCTCCCAGGTTTTGACCCACCAAAGTGGCTGCCGCATTGCTGAAACCCCAAGCCGGCATCAACGCAAAGATCACGATGCGAATGGCGACCGTGTAACCTGCGACCGCGGTACTCCCGAAGAGCGCGACAATCCTGACTAACATCACCCAGCTCGACGTCTCGACTAAAAACTGGGCGATCGAGCCAACGCTCAGCTTACACAAATCCGCGAGCACCCGTGGCACCACCCTCAGATCCGCTAACTTCACGCGAAGTGGCCCCGCCCCCTGCAGCAGCTGAAAGAGAAAGTACAGAACGCCCACGCTGCGCCCGAAGGTGGTCGCCACGCCCGCCCCGAAGAGGCCTAGCTCGGGGAAAGGCCCCAGTCCAAAAATCAGGCACGGATCGAGGATGATGTTCAAGCCATTGGCAAGCCAAAGCGCGCGCATGGCGTGGTTCGCTTCGCCGGCCCCCCGAAACACGGCACCGAAAACCATGAGCAAGATCACGATCGGTGCAGAGCCCAGCATCACCCGTGCGTAGCCGGCACCGAGCTCCGTCACCGCGCGATCACCGCCCATGAGCTCCAAAAGATGGCGGCTGTGGGTGACGCCGACCGCCCCAAACAAAAGGCCAATCATGAGCGCCAACACGAGCGCCTGCACCGCAGCCTGAGCCGCAAGGGCTCGTTGGCCTTCGCCGATGCGGCGCGCAACCATGGCAGTGGCGGGCATGCTCAGCCCAAGTGCGAAGGCGTAGAGCAGCATGAGCGCCCCTTCTGTGAGGCCGATAGCTGCTACGGCGCGCGCGCCGAGCTTGGCCACAAAGAACACATCCACCACCGCAAATAGGGACTCCATCCCCATTTCGAGAACCATAGGGATCGCGAGCAGCACCACTGCCTTCTGCAGGCTGCCACGCGTGAAATCCTGCTCGCCGCCCGTGAGCGCGCTCCGAAAAAGCGCTAACGAATCTTTGATTTTAGAACCCTCCGCCATCGGCTCTTTCGCGCTGATCGATCTCACTCAAACCGCTGAACGAAACCGCTAGCCCCGAAAGGCATCCGCCGGCCGGAGCCTTGCCGCGTACACGGCAGGCCACAACGTTGCCATCACGCACACGAGAATCGCGAACACGCTCACCATCAAAAAATCCCACGGCTCGATTTGAACGGGCAGTCGCGAGATAAAGTAGACCTTGGGATCGAGCGGAAAACCATAAATCAAGAGCCCCCGACACACGGCAAAGCCAGCTGTGATGCCGATCGCTGTTCCGATGACACCGATGATGGCACCCTGATACAGAAACCCTCGTAGCAACATACTGTTGGAGGCGCCCATGGCTTTCAACACGGCGATCTCTTTCTTCTTGTCCAAAACCACCATGATCAGTGTCGCAATCACAGTGAAGGCGGCAACCACAATGATCAAGGCTAAGACGAGGCTCATCAGGATCTGCTGAATGCGGAGGGCCGTGAAGAGCCCATGATTGAGCTCTTCCCAATCCATCGTGTGGTAAATGCCATTGGAGAGCTTGTCGTCGATCAGGTGCGCAACGTCCTTGGCTTTCTCGATGTCTTGCACTTTCATCTCGATGCCCGTGACACTGTCGCCGGTGTCGGAAAACGCCTGAGCTTCGAACAGGTCTGTATAGACGAGCTTCGAATCGTATTGGTCGAAGCCGGCATCAAAGACCGCAACCACACGGAACTGTTTGGCCACCGGGGCACGCAACGCGCCATGCGAATAGGTGAACCCGATGGTGGGCGAGGTGACCTGCACGCAACCGCCAATGTTCACACCCAGATTTCGGCGCAGCGCACTGCCAATCACGATCCCCGGCAAGCGCGCCACTTTGGTTGGATCGGAACACGGATCGGTATCGAGCTCCTTCGGGAGCACGTCTTCATCGGGTAAAACGCTCTCATAACCGCCCTCGGGGACTGCGTTGCCAGCGGAAGCCTCCGACGCTCCCGCAGGCTCAGGCTCGGGCTCCGCTACCTTATCGCTGCCTTTGGTAACAGGGCTTGCCTCGGCGTTTTTCGGGGCTCCCGAAGCGTCCCTTTCGGCTTCCTCGGCGATCACTTTCTTCACCTGATCGAGGAAAGGCTGCTTCGGCGCAACATCCAGTGATTCCTTGTCGGCATTCTCGGGGCGTGCGCTTGCAGCTCTGACTCGTCGACGCTCCGCAGGCTTCGCGCCTTCGACGCGCAAGCCGTCGATCGATCCGTTACAGCCCGTGGGAGTTGGATGAAGGCACTCCACGATGTGGCGAGGCAGGTCGAGCACTTGGCCCATCAGCTTGGGGTCGACCCCCTTAACGAGCACGCCGGTAACCGTACGTTGCCGGTGCGTGACCATCATGGGGTTGATCACAAACGGCGCAACGCCCGTGATGCCAGGCAGCCCACGCACGGCCTTCATCACCTTACGATACTCGCGAAAATCACTCGAGTATTTCAAGATCAGCACGTGCGCATTAACGCCCAAAACCTTCTGACGAAACTCGCCCCGAAATCCGCCCGTGACACTCATCACGGTTGCAAGGGCTGCCACCCCCAGGGCGACCCCCAGGATCGCGAACATGGTCCCAACCGAGACAAATGCCCGCCGCTTGGAACGCATGTACCGCAGAGATAATTCGAGCGCGAAACCCATCTTGAATTCAGGTATGCACAGGGGGGACCGAAAGGGCTAGCTCTCGCCCCAAAACCCTGTTGGGCCGTTTGGTGGCTCTGCTATGCAACGTTTGCGTAGCTGTTGTCCACGAGGCTGGCACACTCCCCCTGAAAACTTCGGAGAATCGGGCCGTATACACCCAAGCGCAGTAGGCCTACGTTTTGCAACACAATTGAGGGGCCCTTCGCGGCCCCCCGTCCTTCTTAGTTTAGTCTTGAAATAGCCCCCCCATGAGCGAGCCGCACAATAAGCCCGGTGCCACTATCCAGGAGATGAGCCCCCAACTCACTTCCAGCGGACCTCGCGATCGTGAGGGTCACGGCACGGCAGACGAGGGCGAGTACAGCTCGGGGCTCACCGAGCGCGCGCCTCCGAGCGCCGTGGAGGGGCTCAAGTTAGTCAGCCTCGCGCCTGCTGGTTCGATTCCCGATACGGAAGACTCGCTGATCAAAGCGGACCCTTATATCGGATGCATCGTCGACCAACGCTACAAGGTTGAAAAGATCTTGGGCGAAGGGGGCATGGGCGTCGTTTACCAGTGTCGGCATACGATCATCGGCAAGCTGGTAGCCATGAAGGTCTTGCGTGCCGATCTCGCGCGCGACTCCGAGGTCACCGAGCGCTTTTTGAACGAGGCTAAGTCGGCATCCGGTATCGGCAATCCTCACATCATTGATATCAGCGATTTCGGTCGCCTCCCAGATGGCTCCACCTACTTCATCATGGAGTTCTTGGATGGGCTCCCACTTTCGTCGGCGTTTTCCGAAGGCCAGCCCACTCCGATCGCGCGCCTATTGAATATCGCCCGTCAGCTCGCCGAAGGCCTGAGCGCTGCACACAACGCCGACATCGTTCACCGGGATTTAAAGCCGGATAATATCTTCTTGCTCACGCGTGGGAAGCAGAAGGATTTCGTAAAGATCTTGGATTTTGGTATCGCCAAAGTTTCGAGTGCTGGGCAAGGAAAGCTCACGCGCGCTGGCACCGTGTTTGGCACGCCGCATTATATGTCACCCGAACAAGCCGCGGGCACCCCCGTCGACCATCGGGGTGATATCTACTCATTTGGCGTCATTCTCTATGAAATGGCGAGCGGCAAAGTTCCGTTCGATGCCGATAACTTCATGGGGATCTTGACGCAGCACATGTACAAGTCGCCCGTGCCGATTCGGGCGCTCGTGCCGCAGCCGCAAGATGTGCCACCCGGCTTAGAAGCCATTATCCTGAAGTGCCTTTCGAAGCGCCCCGAGCAACGTTACAACTCGATGGATGAGCTCGTGGAAGAGTTCGATCGCGTGCGCGACGGGCTTGTTCCCGAGGCGGTCCCGGAAATGATGTCGCGGAGCGGGGGGTTCAATGTCCCTGGTGACTATTTGTCCAAAGGCGAAATGCCCGCGCCCATTCCCGCGTCGCCCGCCGGTTTTTTGAAGAAGACGCCCTGGCCGCTGTACGCCGGAATTGCTGGGATTTGCGCTGCAATCGGGATTGTTTTGGCCATCTTCGCCACAAGCCCACCGAGCGCGGCCGAGCAGGCTCCCGCCGCCAAGGCCGCGCCCACCCCGCCAGCCACTTCCGCAACAGCTGAAGCGGCGGCCACGCCGCCAGTAGTCCCCGCGTTGCATGAAGTGATCTTGGCAGTGGAGCCACTCGATGCCCACGTTTTTGATGGTGAGCGCGACCTCGGAACCAGCCCGGTGATGGTCAACGTCACCGCGGGACAACCGAAAACGGTGCGAGCAGAACGCCAGGGTTTCGCCCCTCGATCACTTTCACTCGATGGCTCGGTCAGCAAGGTTTCCCTCAAACTGGAAAAGCGCAAGAGCGTCTCTCCTCCAGCGCGAGCGCCAAGCGCGGCACCTCGGCCGAATCCCGCGGCAAAAAAGAAAACCACCATCGGCGGCGGCGAAATCGTCAACCCCTGGGATTGAAGTTCACGCACGATATTGCGGGCGAGGCCTTTTCCGCCCTACACGTGGCCGATGCCCTCAGCTGATTCTCTGCGTCTTTCAGGGACCATTCCCAAGGCTGTGCGGACAATCTGCAACCGCCTGGCCGAGCGCGGCTTTCGGGGCTGGGTCGTGGGTGGCTCGGTGCGAGATTCGCTGCTTTCAGGTTCAGAATCAGCGCCGCGTGTCGAGAATGATTGGGACGTCGCAACCGACGCTCGGCCTGAGCAAGTACAAGCTATCTTCAATCGAGTGATCCCAACCGGGATCGAACACGGTACCGTCACCGTACTCTTGGATGGCACCGGCTACGAGGTCACTACCCTGCGCGGAGAGACGTCGTACAGCGACGGTCGGCGCCCGGATTCGGTACACTTCGTCGACGATATCGTGGCGGATTTGGCCCGGCGTGATTTCACGATCAACGCCATTGCATTCGACCCCCTTTCCGAACAGTTGATCGATCCCTTTGGTGGCCAAGAGGATCTCAAGCTCCGGATTTTGCGGGCCGTGGGCGAGCCACTTGAGCGCTTCAATGAAGATGGCCTCCGTGTGTTGCGGGCCGCACGCTTTGTGGCAACGCTTGAGGTCGAGCTCGATCCCAAAACCGCGCGAGCCATTTCGCCTTCGCTCGATACCTATCGCAAGGTGAGCGCGGAGCGCGTTCGCGACGAGTGGGTGAAGACCATGAAAGCCAAGCACCCGAGCCGTGCCTTTGAAGTGATGCGCGAGCACGGGCTACTGGCCATCACCGCCCCCGAGCTTCTAGCTTCTGTGGGGTGCGAACAGAATCGGTATCACGCCTTTGATGTCTGGGGGCACGCGATGGCTTGCCTGGACGCCTGCGCCCGCTCCCCAACTCTGCGCATGGCTGGCCTCCTGCACGACGTTGGAAAACCCAAGAGCCGCGCAAAGAGCGAAAAAACGGGGGACTACACGTTCTACGAACACGAACGCATCGGTGCTGAAATGGCGGCGCCGATGCTCACTCGTCTGCGCTTTTCCAACGAAGAACGTGAACGAATTGTTGCTCTCGTTCGACATCATTTGATTTGTTACGATGCGTCTTGGTCGGATTCTGCGGTGCGACGTTGGGTTCGGCGCGTCTCCCCCGAGCTTTTGGCCGATCTGTATGCATTGGGCGCGGCAGACGCAGCGGCGAAAGGGCGCGACGCAAGCGAGGACCTGAAGAACCTAAGAGAACTCGAACAGCGTGTCTCAGAACTTTTAGCGGCTGGCGCTGTGTTATCCACACGCGATCTGCAGGTGGATGGGCGAAGCCTCATGGGCGCACTCGGGCTCGCGCCGGGTCCGATGCTCGGGGATATTTTGCGCACCTTGCTCGACAAGGTCGTGGACGACCCTGCACTCAATGACCGCGAAACATTGCTGCAACTGGCGAGAGAATACCTGGTAACCACTCAGCCGTAGCTGCATTCGTCTCACATCGGTGCAATACGGCCATCCGCACTGATCGGCGGAATTTTCGGAATATTCTGGATTCCAATGAGCACGGCAAACTGAGAATTTGTGAGTTGCCGAGCAGAATATCAAATGCGAGAGTCCCAGGAAGTGCAGCGGCCGTACCCGATTTCCCGAAGCGCCTCGCGCGTGCCCGAAGGTGAAATGCCATGAGCGCGCTTGGCATTGTGCTCCTCGTGCTGCTGGGCTCCTCGATCGCTTCCTTGATCATCGGGCGAATGACACGTGCTCGCCCCAGCCTGCTCCCTAGGGAGGGTGAGAGCGGCGAGGTGCCCGCCTCGCGCACCCGTCTGCGCACGGAAATCAACGACTTGGATGACGTCGAAGCCGTCAGCGTGCTTCGCGTCGTCCAGCGGCTCAAAGAAGATCGTGAATCAGCCGGGCGCCTGCCCGTCGCGAACCGCCGAGACTAGCGCTTCTGCGGGCTGCCCTTGGCGGACTGCGATTGTTGCCATAAAAGACCAGGCAGATACCAGGCGTTGCGGGCATAGCGCGGAACCAACCGCACAGGTTGGGTGGAAGCCCGATACAACCACTCCAAGCCACGGCGTTGCATCCAGAGCGGCGCTCTCGGAATTTCCCCGGCGAGAAAATCAATCGTCGCCCCAACGCAAAGGATCACCTTCGCGCCCAGCTGCGCCGCATATTCAGTCGCCCACAGCTCCTGCTTGGGCGCGCCAAGCCCCACCATCAACAGCTGGGGCCGGAGCGCGGAAAGCCGCTGGGCAAGAGCTCGGCAATACACTGGATCTTTCTCGAATCCGAACGGCGGACTCTCAACGCCGATAACCTGTACGCCTGGATAGAGCGTTTCGATCTGCGCGCGCGCACGCTCAGCCACACCCGGCCCTGCTCCCAGCAAGAACACTGAAACCCCCCGTGAAGCTCCGAGCTTCAAGACGAGGGGCGCGAGATCACTCCCAGCGACGCGTTCTGGGAGTTCCGCTCCACCACCCAGCCGCGAAGCCCAAACGAGCGGCGCACCATCTGCGACCACCAGCGCGGCCTTTTCGTACGCATGACGCAAGGCGGGGTTCTTTCCAAACTGGACAGCGTGGTCAAGGTTGGGCGTGATCACCACGCGGCCGATTGCGTCTTCTGAAAGCCACGTAACGATACGTTCGGCCGCCATCGCCAAGCTCACCACGTCAATTGCAATGCCAAAGACCGTCGTTCTCATATCGCGCTTATATCGCGACCGCTTGGCATGCACGCACTCCAATCGAAACCAGTTGAGATCGTTCGATAATCTGTGCGCTCTTTGGAACTTCACCCCCCATGGCAAATCATGCTGAGCGCGCCACAAAAACGTCTCAAAGTGAGCTCCCGACGCAGAGCCACACCCCTGAACATACTCACGTTTACTTCTGCATACATTGCTGTATAGGTGGTTCACGCTTGGGCTAGTTTCACTCCAACTCAACCTCGAACCAACACGCACACGCAGCAACAAGCACGGGGTTCCACATGGCAACGTCCGAAAAATCTGGGGTATTGCGCGGGAATGCCTCCGCCGTCTCCTTCCTACAACGCATGGCGGACGCCGGATGGATAGTGATCGCTCAGTACGTAGCGTGCCTGTTCTATGGGCAAGTGTGGGGAACGCAGAACACGGTCGTTGCCTGTTTGGCGGTGGTTGCGTTCCACATGTCCGCCGAAGCCTTTGGCCTCTATCGCCCCTGGCGTGGGGCGCCCTTCAGGCAAGAGCTTCTGCGCATCTTCGGCACCTGGGCGGTCGTTGTGCCCGCGCTGCTCATTCTCGGATTCACTACGAAGACCACCGCTTCCTATTCGCGGTTCGTGACCGCCAGCTGGTTTGTTTTGGCGCCCAGCCTGATCATGGCATGGCGCTCGGCTGTCCGCGTGGCGCTCCACGAGCTCCGGCGTGGTGGTTTCAATCAGCGTACGGTTGCGATTGCGGGCGCGACGCCGCTTGGTATTCAAGTTGCCCAACGTATCAACTCGGATCCTTCATACGGTATGAAGGTAGTTGGCTACTACGATGATCGCGGCGCTGGCCGACGTGCCGAGCTCTCTCCAGGCTCCGGCGGCTTCATCGGTGGCTTGACCCAACTCGTAGCGGACGCACGAGCAGGCAAGATTGATATCGTTTATGTGGCGCTCCCGTTAAAAGCCGAGCCCCGTATCAATCATCTCGTTCGCCGGCTGGCTGACAGCACCACCTCCGTTTTTGTGGTGGCAGATTTCTTCGTGTTCGACCTCATGCACGCGCGCTGGTCCAATCTTGGGGATCTGCCTGTGGTCAGTATTTTTGACACACCGTTCAGCGGAGCTTCCGGCTCGATGAAGCGGGTGGAAGATCTGATCTTGGGCAGCCTGCTCCTTCTGACCGTGAGCATCCCGATGTTGCTGGTGGCGCTCGCGATCAAGCTCACTTCTAACGGGCCCATCTTCTTCAGGCAGAAGCGCTATGGCTTAAATGGCCGGGAGATTCGGGTTTGGAAATTTCGCACGATGAGCGTGTGCGAAGATGGCGCCAACGTCGCCCAGGCGCGCAAGGGGGATGCGCGGGTGACCCCGTTGGGTCGCATTCTGCGCAAGACATCGCTGGATGAGTTACCGCAGTTCTTCAACGTGCTCAGCGGGGAGATGTCGATCGTCGGACCGCGGCCGCACGCTGTCGCGCACAATGAAGAATATCGCTCTCAGATCCACGGCTACATGCTGCGTCACAAAGTGAAGCCAGGCATCACCGGCTGGGCGCAAGTGAACGGCTGGCGCGGTGAAACGGATACCGTCGAGAAGATGGAGCGGCGTGTGGAACACGATCTCCACTACATCAACAATTGGAACGTCTGGTGGGATCTGCAGATCATCTTTCTCACCGTATTTGGCCGTAAAACAGGGCTCAACGCGCACTAGCAGCGCGGGTAGGAACTAGCGGCCGGACCAGGCACTAAGCAGCGGGCAGGCATGCCCACCCCGCTGCCGCGAAGCGCGGCAGCCGCCTCCTCCCCAACGTCTCCCATTCGGGAGCCATGGGAGGGGCGAGAGCAGCCCGACGGGATCATGCGCTGATGCAGCGGCTGAGATCTTGAGTGCTATTTGGAGTGAGCAAAGGTGGCGAGTCGGCACCGCGCCCGCGCCAAGTTGAGTTTTAGGGGGAGTTGAGCCGGGTACGGTGCTGAATTCCTGGACAAGGCGAAGAGAGGACACCGTGTTTAAAGCCGGGGGATCGAGGAGCACCTTGCTCAGAAATTCAGCCTGTTTGAGGAAGTGAGGGACACGTCAGGTGAGGCACACGACGAGCAAGGCGAGTCGACTGCGGGGGCACCGATGAGTTGGACCAAGCTTTCGGCGGAGTGTGCAGTTCGGAGGACGAGCTTTCCTCCGTGTTCGCTGAGGGAACCGGCAAGAGTGAAGACGGCGAAACGCAGCCTTTGGGGCCGGTCAGAAGCAAAGTTGGAAGGCAGCGCGAGGGAGCCCATGGCACTCAGAGTGTTTTAGGTCAAAAGGCAGAGTCTGTACCAAGCGGCATTGGCAAAGAAGCGATCCGAAGGGGCCGTGTCCGTAACGTCTATCTCACCGGGCAATATTCCTTGCAAGCTCTAGCCTTCCTGTAATCTTTATAGATTAACATCCCCCACGCTGAATGTGTTTCTTAAATCCTAAAAACGAGCTCGATGGCGGGCGCGGGCGCGGTCCTTGCCACCATTCGACCAACGCTAGTTGCTTTTTCTGCGCCCGAGCCCGCCATTGAGCCCCGCGCCGCCCCGAACCCAACCGGTTCACCGGGGACACCTGCGGCGCGGCCCCGAAACTACATCCCAGCCAGTTCTCAACTACATCCCAGCTACATCGCCGTTCGTGCCCCCTCACGCAGCGACCCGCAGCGACGGGGCGATGCCGGGGAGGGGCGGCTGCCGCGCCTAGTAGCGGCAGCGGGGTGGGCAACAACTCATCAACTCGGTCATCAACTTGCTGCGGGCTTCGGGGCACCGAAGATGCTTGCTGGGCGCTTCTTCTCGGTGCGAGCTTTTTGCTTTTCGCTCCAGGTGGGGATGATAATTTTGTCGCGAACCGGCATTTCACGGCCTTCGATCGCCGCCAAGATTTCCTCGGAGTCGAGCGTTTCCCGTACGAGCAGGCCTTCGGCGAGGCGGTTGAGCTTGTCGCGATTCTCACGAATCAGAGTCTGCGCGCGCGTGTACTGCTCCTCGACGATGGCGCGGACTTCTTGATCGATCTCGCGCGCCGTATCCTCGGAATAGTCTTCGCGGCGCGAGGCCATTTCACGGCCTAGAAACACACTCTCTTCGTTTTCGCCGTAAGCGACGGTTCCGAGCTTAGAGCTCATCCCAAGTTCACACACCATGGAACGGGCCAGGCGCGTCGCGCGCTTGATGTCATCCTGGGCACCCGTGGTCGTTTCGTTGAAGACTTCCTCTTCCGCAACCCGCCCACCGAGCGCCATCGAGATGCGGGCCAGCATCTGAGTCTTCGTCATCAGGTGGCGATCTTCGGCAGGCAGGAACATCGTGACGCCAAGCGCCGCGCCCCGCGGAATGATCGATACCTTGTGCACCGGATCATTGCCGGGAGTGAGCGAGCCCACGATGGTGTGGCCAGCCTCATGCCAGGCTGCAGTACGCCGCTCCTGATCGCTCATCACCATGCTACGGCGCTCGGTGCCCATCAGCACTTTATCCTTGGCGAGCTCGAAGTCGATCATTGCCACAGCTTCTTTGTCTTGCCGAGCTGCCAAGAGCGCCGCTTCATTCACGAGATTTTCTAGGTCCGCACCCACAAAACCAGGCGTTCCAGCGGCAATCACACGCAGATCGACATCACCGGCCAACGGAACCTTCTTGGTGTGCACGCCCAGGATCCCTTCGCGCCCGCGGATGTCGGGACGGGGCACGGTGATGCGGCGATCAAAACGACCGGGCCGCAAGATGGCCGGATCGAGCACGTCGGGACGATTGGTGGCAGCAATGATGATCACGCCCTCATTGGATTCAAAACCATCCATCTCCACCAAGAGCTGATTCAGGGTTTGTTCACGTTCGTCGTGCCCACCACCCATGCCTGCGCCACGATGTCGACCCACGGCATCGATCTCATCAATGAAGATGATGCACGGCGCATGCTTCTTCCCTTGCTCAAAAAGATCGCGCACGCGGCTCGCGCCAACACCCACAAACATCTCTACGAAATCAGAACCTGAAATGCTGAAGAAGGGCACACCCGCTTCGCCAGCGATGGCTCGAGCCAACAACGTCTTGCCGGTTCCCGGCGGACCCATCATCAGCACGCCCTTCGGAATATGACCGCCCAGCTTCTGAAATTTCTTGGGATCCTTCAAAAAGGCTATGATTTCTTCGACTTCGTCCTTGGCTTCGTCAATGCCAGCCACATCCGCGAAGGTGATCTTGTTCTGAGCTTCATTCAGCAAACGCGCACGGCTTTTGCCAAAACTCATCGCTTTGCCGCCACCCGATTGGAGCTGGCGCATGAACAGATAAAAGATGACCAAGAGGAAGAGCATCGGCACCACAATGCCAAGCGCTGTGCCCCAAATCGGGCTGCCTTCTTTGTCGAGATACTTGACGACAACGCCGTTGGTAGTGCTCACCTTTTCCAGGAACACGTTCCCACCCTCCTTCGGTCCAACAGCGTAGCCAGGAGTTGAGGCAGACTTGGTCCCGCCTTCGATCTTGAAGTTGTAGGTCTGATCCTTGACCTCAACCTGACTGATGTGCCGCCGGTCTTTGGGAGACGACGCGAGCGACATGAATTCAGTGTAGGAGATCTCGTTCCTGCGCGGCCCCTCCTCTCCGAAGAACTTCCAGACGCCAAAAAACAGGACTACGAGGACAACCCAAAACAGCAGGGTCTTTTGCGGTTGCTTCACGGTGGTGACCTCAAACAATTAGTCGTAAGTTGGAAAGGATCCCGAAGGGGCTCGGGGGTTCCCACTATAGCCGGCTCTCACCAGGAAAACCGGCATCTCTGTTATCTAGGACGACCGCCGGCTTCGGACAGTTGAGTCTCCGTCCGATTTCTTTCTTTTCTTCAGGCGCGCAAGAGGCTTCGCGGATTCTAGCTGGCCGGATACAGCATCCAGGCGAACCTCCCTATCCCCCCGTAATCGCAGGCTGAGGGCACTTCGTCCGAGGCGTTTCGCCCGCTGGATTTGGCCGAGCTGGGAACGCCCAAGCAGCAGAGGCTGCCCCCCTGCGTCCAAAATCACTGGCGGGGGACCCGCCGCGAGTTGGTCGGCCAAAGCGTTGAGGTGGCCGGCAATCCCGGGAGATAGCTGGCTGAGCAGCGGCAGGAGTTCGTTGCGGATGCGAACCCGCAGAAATCGCGGATCGACGTTGGAAGGATCATTGCTGAAAGGGATCTGGTGCCGCGCCAGGTGGCTGAGCACCGTTGGCTTGTCGGCACGAATCATGGGCCGAAGCAGATTGCCATCCCGGGGCCCAAGCACGGCCAACCCGCGGGGGCCCGCGCCCCTCAACAGACGTTCGAGGACCGTCTCCGCGCGGTCGCCAGCGTGGTGGGCTGTCACCAGAAAGTCCGCCTGCTCGGCCTCTAGCTCCTGACGGAGCAATCCGTAACGCGCCTCGCGTGCCCGCGCCTGCAGATTCGAACCGGCGTGCAGCTGGATTTTTTCCCGCTTCAGATGAACGCCCAATTGCCCAGCGAAGGCTTCCGCCAGATCGAGCTCTTGAGCGGCTTGCTCTCTGAGCCCGTGATCAACAGCCAACGCCGTGAGCTGAAAATTGAGCTTCGTTCGCAAACTCGAGAGCACATGCAAGAGGGCCATGGAATCCCCGCCCCCCGAGAGAGCCAGCAGCAGCTTGGAACCCGCCTCAATCTGGCATTCTTCACGCAACGTGCGCGTCACGAGCGTGAACAGCGTCGGCGGATGGGAGCGCGTCATTTTTTCACTGACCGAGCTCGAATTCCTTGCAGAAAACAATGTGTGGAGTTAACTTGAGACTGCGCCACCTGTGATCGGTGTTCGGATAGCCATTCCCGCAGCGACCACTTTCGGAATCGAAATAGGCGCAAGCTTCGCAGGAAAAACGCAGCCGATAGCGCTCGGCTTCTTCCAAAAAAAGTTGATCAACCGGGGTAATCACCTGTGCTCACTTACGGGAACGGCTGGGCGGGCTGCCCACGCTGGAAGAAAAATTCAAAATTACCGGTGACTTTGCTCTTGATCGATTCTGCCAACTCTGGGTGCGCGACCAACTCGCGAGGATCGGCGAAGTCAGCGCTGAAGGAGCCGCGCGTGAGGCGTTGGTCCGAATCCTTCTCGTTGGAATTCCCGCTGAACAATTTGTCGAAATTCACGCTGCCGGCCATCGAATACACCGCGCCGTTGCTGCCTCGACAACTGCTGTGCAGGTAAAGCGTGAGGCTCGCAATCGGCGTCTCCCCGAGGCTGCGCGGGGCACCGGGCGGTGTCACACCATTCGGGAGCCCGACAGCGAGATCCTGTCCGAGCGAAGCGCGGGCGCGCTCAAGATCGTAGACCACGATCACGAGGCCATCCGAAAACTCGGCGATATCGTCCCCGCGTTGAATACGAATCATCAGCGATTTTTCGTCAAACCCTTGAGCCGCGAAAAACGTGGGCGCCAAATTGAAGGGCCCATTCCAGCAACCCGTCAAGAGCAGCTGCTCACTCTGCACGTCACCCGAGCCTTGGCCCGTGGTGCAACCGCCCACGAACACCGCAGCCGCGCCGACCAACGCGCACGCCAGACGCCGCTTCACGCCAAGGACTCCACTGGCTCTCGGGCGCTGCTAACTGCTTCAGATTCGACGATGAGCCCGCCACCGAGCACGCGTTCACCGCGATAAAAGACCGCGTATTGGCCCGGCACCACCGAAGCTAACGGCTCCTTGAACGTTACCTGGAGAGCTCCCTCCAACGTGCGCGAAACCTGGCACGGCACCGTATGCGGAGAATACCGCACCGCCACTTCAGCTTCTCCTGGCAGCGCAAAATCATCCGCCAGGACAGCTTCTGCTAGCTTGGCGCCGCTTGAAAGCAGCTGTTCGCGCCGACCTAGCCGCACGATCCCCTGCTCTGGCTCGACGGCAACGACGTACGCGCGGTAGCCGAGCGCCACGCCGAGATTATGGCGCTGCCCCACCGTGTAGCCGTGAGTTCCCGCGTGTTCACCGACTGATTGACCCGCCGCATCCACGAGTGTTCCGGGGCGCAATCGGTCACCGGCACGTTCGGCCACAAACGTGTCGTAACGCCCGGTTGGCACAAAACACAACTCCTGGCTCTCACCCTTCTGAGCCCCAGGAAGGTCCAAATTCAGCGCTTCTTGCCGAACCTCGGCTTTCGTAGCCTCGCCCAGGGGGAACACCAGCCGACTGAGAATTTCTTGGGGGAGCATGTGTAAAAAATAGCTTTGATCCTTTTTGGGATCTCGCCCGCGATACAGGCGTGCCATGCCACCTTCCTGGACAATCCGAGCGTAGTGCCCCGTTGCAATCTGCGCAGCTCCGAGGCGATTCGCCAGGCCCAAGAGCTCACGCATCTTGACGCCTCGATTGCAGCGCACGCAGGGGCTCGGCGTCACCCCGCCGAGATAGCCATCGACAAAAGGTTCGACGACTTCGGTTCGGAACAACTCGCGGCGATCAAAAGCAAAATGAGGGAAGCCCAAGACATCGGCCACACGACGTGCGTCGTGAACATCCTCGGGAGCGCAACAGCGGCCCCGCACGGAATCATCGTCTGGGTAATCCCAGAGGTGGAGTGTGACGCCCACGACGTCGAAGCCTTGGCGCAACAAAAGCGCTGCCGCCACAGAGGAATCCACACCTCCGCTCATGGCGACCAAAACGCGCGTTGACACGGCTCAGAGCTTAGTCGTCCGACCCGCTGAAATCGAGCAAAGCTTCCCCTAAAAGGAAGGCCCCAGGCCCGAGCTCAGGCCGCGTGCGCGCGCAAGCGCTTGGTCAACCGCTCCATGGCCCGCGAATGCAGGCGGCTTGCCCACGATTTGCTCAGCCCAAGCTCCTCGGCAACGTGATCAAAGCGCTCACCACCCAGGTAGTGCCGCCGCACTAAAGTGGCCTCCTGATCCGGAAGCTCACCAATCGCTTGCGTCACCAACTGGAGTAGCTGCGCCTTGCTCAGCGCCTCCTCGGGTGACTCATCCGGAGCCACGGAAGTGAGCTCACCTTCTTCGCCACGCACCGTTTCGCTGAGGAGCCCCGTTGCCATCGCTGTTGCCATCGCAGCCAAGTGATCAGCTAGTGCCTGATGTGCCTGCGCCAAGGCACTACCGGGCGGAGGCTCAATCTGCGCATCCTCTGCCTTACCGGCGCTGTAGAGGTTCGCGGCCTGGAGCGCGTGGAGCCGTGCATGCACACGACGTGGCAGACGCCCCGTTGCCCGCACGCCGTCAATCACCGCTCCGCGCACCCGGAAATTTGCGTAGGCTTTGAATGGCACGCCCCGTTCCGGCTCAAAGCGCCGAGCCGCATCTAGCAAGCCCTCGCGGCCAAAGCTTCTGAGATCGTCGAGCTCCATGCTCCCACCTAAGGTCCTCGCGAGCTGCCGGACAATGATCTCCACCAGCACGAGCTGCTGCTCGAAGCGTTGGAGAACCTCTGGCGAATCGACAACCTTGGCCACGTTAGCCTGGACCTTATCCCAGCGCGGCGGGCTCTTGTCTTCCTTTTTCAAAATGGCACGATCCGGCTGGCTCGGCGCACATTCAGTGCTTTTTGGCGCCGAACGTGTCAGAGTCCGGGGCGATGCCGCGCTTTGGCCGTGTAGCTGCGATGTACACGTATATCGCCATCCCAACGGGGTTGATGCTCTACGTGCTACGGGATGGGTCGCCACTCCTCATCAAGGATGCCTGGCTCAAGCTGCCTGAAGCGGCCAGCCACACGTATAGCCTCTTGATCGGTTGCGGGTTCGGATGCCTGGTTGCGCTGATCACGCGTCCGATGGTCCTCCGCCTGGGCTGGGCCAAGGAGTTACACTCGACGCTGCGCCCGTTCGCTCGTGGGCTTTCGGGTATGGCCGTAGTTGGGTTGGCACTGCTCAGCGCCCTCTGCGAGGAATTCTTGTTTCGCGGACTGCTTCAGCCTTGGCTAGGCCTGCTCCCGCAGGCGCTGCTGTTCGGTCTCGTGCACCAGGTGCCTGGCAAGAGCCGGTGGGTTTGGGTGGCATGGGCGGCACTGATGGGGGCGTGCCTCGGAAGTATTTTTCAACTGACGGGTTCGTTGCTCGGGCCGATCGCGGCGCACGCGCTGATCAATGGCTTTAACCTCTCCTTCCTGAAGCGTCATGATGCTGGCGCTGCGCGGCGCCAGTTGGGTGGCCTTTTGGGGCAGATGTAGGGTGAAAATCAGCCCGTCGGAGGCGCCGCCAACTCATGGTAAGCTGACTGTCAGCAATTTCGCTTCCCGCACCTGCCGGAACCATTGACCGCTCCTCTGATTGTCCTGCCAACACTATTGCCTCCCGAAGAGCGGCCCCGCGTCCTCGTCGTGGACGACGAAAAGTTCATCCGGGACATCTTGGCGGACTTCCTCGGAATGGAAGGCTACATGGTCCGCACGGCCGAAGACGGCACGAGCGCGGTGCGGGAGCTTGAGAAGGCCAAATATGATCTGGTGATCACGGATCTCAAGATGCCGAAAATGGGAGGCCTCGACCTTCTGAAAGAGATCGC
This sequence comes from Polyangiales bacterium, assembly GCA_038251425.1. Classification (GTDB taxonomy): domain Bacteria; phylum Myxococcota_A; class Polyangia; order Polyangiales; family Polyangiaceae; genus JBBRRP01. The sequence continues at coordinate 10,976 of JBBSBI010000012.1, read as the reverse complement.
GAGCCGCTACCCGGACACACTCACCATCATCATGACCGGTTTTGGCACCGTCGAAACCGCTATCGACGCCATGAAGAGGGGGGCTTACGACTACGTGCTGAAGCCCTTCAAAGTCGAAGAGATCCTGCGCATCGCGGAGCGTGGTTTGGAAAAACAGCGCCTTGCTGCCGAGAATCTCCGGTTGCGTGAAGCGCTCTCGCTTTACAAAGTGTCCGAGGCGATCGCTTCGAGTCTTTCGTTGGATGAAGTCGTAGCAACACTGGAGGCCAACGCGCTCGAAGAATTGCGCGCCGATCTCGTGCTGACTTGGTTGGATGACGGAAAGGGAGGATTCTTTGAGCGTTCTGTGAAGTGCACGAGCGACTATTCAGCTGACGAAGTGCTCGGAAATATTGATAGCAAAGAGGTGCTCCGGCGCCTCACGGAGAGTGAGCTCATCCTCGCGCAAGGCAACCGCGCCATGGCCTTGTTTGAGGTGCAACCCAGACGAGGCGCACACAGCCTGGTGATTGTGCCGTTAAAAATGCACCAGCGCCTGCTCGGATTCGTCGCAGCTATATCCGTAACGCCCAGCAAGCGTTTCGAGGAAGGGCAACGAAAGCTGCTGAGCATCACGGCTTCACGTGCGGCCGCGGCGATCGCCAATGCACGCCTCTACGAAGACTTGCAAGCAACCTTCCAGCAAACGATCCAAAGCCTCGCGAACACCATCGACAAGATGGATCGCTACACCGCCGGCCACTCCCAGCGAGTTGCCCGCTACGCCGTGCAACTCGCGCAATGGATCGGACTCGATGCTGTCGAAGTTGAAACTGTTCGCCAAGCCGCACTGATGCACGACATCGGAAAGATCGGGTGCGTCATGAACCTCAACAAGCCCGGCAAGCTGACGCAAGATGAGTACGAAGTTTTCAAGAAGCACCCAGGGCACGGACGCGAAATCCTGGATCCGATTCGATTTCTTGAGCCCGTCATCCCCGGCGTGCACCTGCACCATGAGCGCTGGGATGGCCGCGGTTACCCGCTCGGGCTCGCCGGAAAGAACATTCCATTGATCGCACGCATCATCTCTGTGGCAGATACCTATGACGCGATGACCAGCGACCGCGCCTACCGCCGAGCTCTGCCCCACGAAGTCACGATCAATGAGATTGAACGCTGTTCTACCCTGCAATTTGACCCGGATCTGGTCGGCGTCTTCACCGAGAATATCGAAAACTTGCGCGAGCATCTCAAAGAGACCGGCGTCGAGATTCCAGAGTAGAAAGTGCCTGCGAATTCGTTGAGCATGAGCGCGCGGACGATCACTGGCTACTGGCTCGGAACACGCCCCTACACCGAGGTCCTTGAGTTGCAGGAGCAGCTGCACGCGGCCCGTCGCGATAAGCGGATCGGAGATTCCGTTCTCTTCCTTGAGCACACGCCGGTAGTGACCTTTGGACGAGGCGGCAAGGAGGCTCATTTGTTGGCGTCTCCCAGCGTGCTTGAAGAACGCGGCGTGGAACTAGTGAGGACAGGCCGCGGAGGCGACGTGACACTGCACGCTCCGGGGCAGTTAGTCTGTTACCCAATTATCGATCTAGCACCCGACCGCCAGGATGTTCGAGCCTACGTGAATTTGCTGACGCAGGTGATGCAGGCGATCATCGCACCCTCGGGGATCGCCGCGGGCACGATCCCCGGCTACGTGGGGCTTTGGGTGGATGCCGAGGCTCCGCACAGCTGGCAAGGGCGTGAATTCGCACGTGAGCCGAAGAAGATCGGTGCCATTGGAGTGCGCATTTCGCGCTGGGTCACGCTCCACGGCTTCGCCCTGAATTTGTCGATCGATTTGCGTGCCTTCAGCTTGATCGTGCCCTGCGGGATCCGCGAATACGGTGTGACATCCGTCAAGGAACTCTCGGGGAGCGCACCGGAGACGCGGGTCGCTGCCGAACTCGGGCTGGCTCAATTGGCGCTCGCCCTTCGAGCGACCACAGGTCCTCTGCTGGATCTGGAGGGTGTTCAGCTCAATCAATACTTTGAGCGCGTCGCGTCAGCTGTGAGCTGAACCTTCCGCAATTTTGGTGGTACGCAGGTACATTTGTGCGATCTTATGGTTGGGCTGAATACGCAGCACTTCTTCAAGTTCAGCCTTGGCTAACGCAAGCTGCCCTTCCTGGAGCAGAATGCTGGCAAAGGCCAAGCGCGCCTGCACGAAGTTCGCATCCGTTTCGCGGGCGATGCGCAGATGCTCCTTGGCACGCGAAAGATCGCCGGCGTCGCGATAAACAACCGCCAATTTGGTGCGAAGATCGAGAAAAGCCGGCCTCAACGCCACAGCTTTCTCAAGTTCGCGTGTGGCTTCGCTAGGCATTCCAATGTCCGAATAGGCTTGCGCTATTTCGGCGTGCATGTTCGCAATGCGGCCCATCGCAAAGTTATCCGGAGCGTGACCGGACCCGGTGTCGCGGAGCGCGGCGTATAAACCACGGGCTTGGTCGTAACGACCGAGGTCGTTGCAAACGACCATCAGATTGAGTCGCGCCTCTGTGTAGCTCGGGCTCAGCTCCACCGCACGCTCAAAGTTCTTTTGTGCGCGCTCGAAGTCGCCGTTGCTGTGGGCTATCACGCCCAGCATATTGTAAACATCTGCGAATCGGTCATTCTGTTCGACAACTTGCCGCAACAGGTACTCTGCCTTGTCGTACTCATTCTGCTCGAAGTGTTGGCGAGCGAGAGCAAGAAGTTGCTTCAGATGTTCGTCCATGGCGCCGGCGACTGTGCCGCCAAATCTCGAGCGCGCCAAGCGGCATCCCTCCTTAGCTACAGCGGAAACTGACCCTAGGTGAACACCTGCTCACCCTCCGGAGGCGACTCTCGCTTGCTCATGCCCCGGGCGACTGCTACCAGGCTGCCCTGTGCCAACGTCACCGGAATCGGGCGGGCCCACTCACCTCGGCCGGGTCGTCGATCCGTTGGCCGTTGAGGCTCCCGAAGAACTCTCCGAATCCGACTTGTCGACGCGTCACCCGGTCCGCGAGCGACTCTTAGAACGAGCGCGCGACGCAAGTGGGCGAGCAGTGGGCGGCGCGAGCGGGCAGTTGGAACAAAGAGCTCCAGCTCAACCACGGTTCAAACGTCGCACACAACAGCTCTCACCGACAATTCGTGTCACCTTCGGCGCGCTCATGGGCCTCGCCGTGATTGCGACGTTGGTCGCATTGGCCATGAATCTGGACAAGGAACAGAACCTGAGTTTGCTCGGGAAACCTACGCCGAGTCTAAGCGCACCAAGCGCGTCCAGCGCACCGGCTGCGTTGGCAGCTCCCGTGGCCAAAGCTACTCCTCCCGTGCTAGCCCCGGGCCCTTGGCGAATTGATGACGCAAAGGGCGATCCCGCCCTCCGAATCATCCGGGGAACCTTCAAAAATCAGCCATTTTTGAGCGCGATTCAAACCGCCGGCTTAGACGCAAAGCAAGCTTACCGGGCCATGGCTGCGCTCAAGGACGTTCGAAATTTGAACCGCTGTGGACCTAACCACGAGTTCATTGCACTCATTGAGCGCGGACCAGGCACGCTCAAGGCTTTCGAATACCTTGAAAACAAAGAAACGGTATTCCAAGCCAAGCCCAACGAGAACGGCTACTTGATGGGTGCCAAGCTCGATCTTCAGATCCGGCGCGAACAAACAGAAGGCGCTTTGTTGCTAACCTCCTCGGACTTTTCCGGAGCGGCTAAACAGGCAGGCCTCGATCCAAGCCTCCGCACAGTGCTCGCCGACGCACTGCAAGGCCACGAGGGGCTCGCGGAGCTGACATTCCCCGCCACGATCCGTGTGGTCGCCCAGGAGGTCACCGTACGAGGAGCCTTCTCGCGCTACGCGGGGATTGAAGCGGCCGAAATCAAACAGGCCAACGGGGAGCTCCTCCGTCTCTATTATTTCCGTGGCGACAACGTCAAAGGCTATTTTGACGCCAAAGGACGCTCATTTCATGAGGGTGGCTGGCGCAAGCCAATCCCCGGAGCGCCCATTACCTCGCCGTTCAATCCGAGGCGCATGCACCCGGTTCTTCACAAGATCATGCCGCACCAGGGCACCGACTTTGGCGCTGCGATGGGAGAGCCCGTTTACTCAGCCTCTTTTGGTACCGTAAAATCGATTGGTCCTGGGGGCCCAAGCGGTAATCTGGTAGTGCTTGCGCATACGGGCGGAATTGAGACAGGTTATGCTCACCTTTCTCGCTTTGCTGAAGGTCTGAAAGTTGGGGACAAAGTGAAGCGACAGCAGCTCGTGGGGTATGTGGGCTCAACGGGGCGCTCGACGGGACCTCACCTGCATTTCAGTGTCAAGAAGGATGGTGCGTTCGTAGACTCTGCGACGCTTCACCTTGACGGATTAACAACGATGCCCAGTGCTGAGCAGCCTGCTTTTGAGGAAATTCGCGGAAAATATGATGCGCTCTTGGATCATATTCCGCTCCCTCTGCTGCCCCCAACTGCGGCCGCCGCGCCAACAGCGACAGGGGTTCAAGCTCCTCCGTCGAATGCGGCACCCGCTCAGATTGACGAAGGCGATCTCGGCTCTGGCGTCGCTGATCCGACCGCAAAACCCGCGAGTCCGGCAAATCCGGCACCCACAGGCACCCAAGCTCCACTGCCAGCTGCGAAGGCGACACCGCCTGCTGGACCGAACGTGATTTATCTCAATGATGCTGATTTACAGAAGCTCCAGTCGACCACTGAGGAAGGTCAGGTGGATCCCTGAGGGCTCAGGTGGATCCCTGAGGGCTCAGGCCCGGGCCCGGTGTTGGACTCCAATCCTGCCGATTCTTGGTTGAAATCGTGAATAAGAAGCAGCTGCCCTTGGGCTCTCTTGGCTCAACCCAGGCCTTCCCACCATGCGCCTCGGCGATATGCTTGACGAGTGCCAGACCAATGCCGCTGCCCCGCGTGCGCTTCTGGGCCGTCTCTTTGCCGCGTACAAACCGTTCGAATATCCGCTTGCGTTCTTCAGGCGAAATACCTGGGCCTTCGTCCGCCACGCGGATCTCGATGAACGCTTCCACTTCACGCACACTCACCGTCGCCTGCTTGCCGTCTGCCGCGTACTTGAGCGCATTATCCACCAGGTTGATCACCGCTATTTCGATCGCGCGCTCATCCAACTGTACCATGGGAAGATTGGCGGCAAGATTCGTGAGGATAGCGAAACCTTCTTGTTCAGCACGCAATCGACACACATCGATGGCACGGAGCACCACCTCCGCCGGGCGGCACTCGACAAATTCGTAGGCGGCTTTACCTCGCTCCACTTTGGCAAAATCGAGAACGTTCTCAATCAGAGCCCCCAGGCGCTCACTCTCGCTGACAATAATGCGCAGATATTGGTCGCGCTTCTCGTCGTTCTCAACGCGTCCGCTTTGCAACAGCTCCCCAAACATGCGCACGAGCGAGAGCGGTGTTTTCAGCTCGTGCGAAACATTCGCCACGAAATCGCTCTTGAGGTTTGAAAGATTCCGCTCGCGAGCCGCCGCCACCAGAATCACAATCACGCCCGCGATCACCACCAAACCGGAAAGGGAAACGAGCGCCATCTCAACGATACGGCGCCGGGCCACGGCGGCACCCAATTCTTCGGCGGACGTCATGGTGACATTCAGACGCCATTTGTAGAGCGTAGTTTCGAATTGGCGCCCAATCGTCAGTCCACCCCGGCTGAGCGGTGGTCCGTAAATAATTCTTCCGTCGGCATCCACCACATTCACGCGGCTTTGCTGATCCGTCTCCGGATACAGGCTCGGAAAAAGCTCGTGGATCACGCGCGGAACGTCGTGCCAGAGCACCACCAAGTAGGTTCGCCCCGCTACCTCACGTTCCCAGTGGCTGACAAGATAGCTCTGGCCTTTGTACGTCTTGTGCAGATGGCGAAGCTCGTCGCTATCGGGTGCTCCGAGCTTCATGTCCGAGAACATGTTGCCCACCAGGAGTCGCCTAAAGTGCTCGTCTTCCACCCCGGGAGCGCGCGACGCGAACGCCACCACTTCTCGACTGGGCGAACTGAGATCCACGAGCAAAACTGCGCGAATCGTCGGTGTTTGGATGCCGGCCACCTCCAGCCATTGGTCGCCGAAGTCCTTACGCCTTCCGACATCCAGCAGTGATTTTACGGCGTTATCCTGCTCGATAATGCGCTTATCCAGCCGATCCGCCCGCTCGTTGGCTAGCGCGAGCGTTGCCTCCACGACGGACTGTTCCCGGAGCTTCTCCAACTGGAAGCTGCTGCGAAACATCACGCCCATCAAGACGAGCTCAGCCAACACGATGGCAGGCAAAAGGAAGAACGTGAGTATCCGTTCTTGGGTTCGCTCCGCCACAGACGGGAGAATAGCTAAGCAGCGCGGCTAACGCACCCAGCCTGGGAGAGGAAAATGTCAGCGTGCCCGCGGACGATTGCTCAAGACGACCTCGGGATCCAAAACGATAGGGCGATTCGCCAAGAATTCCGCGAAGCGCTCCGCAATGTAAGCAAGCGCATTCACCTCATTTTCGAAGAACTCGCCCCCGTCCGTTGGGTCAGCAAGCTCAATGAGCCCCAGATAGCGGCCCCCCACGTGCACCGGCACAGCCACCACGTGGGCAAGCTCAGCGCCCAGCATCTGCCAGCGAGGCTGCGTGGCGACATCCCCCTTCAAACGCGTTGGCACCGGCCGCCGCATGATGGTGATAATCCACGGCTCGCGGTCGGGAATGCGGGATAAGAGCACACGCTCCTGATTCTCACCCCGTGCACGCACCACCACGAAATCCCCAACATTGATGTCAAAAAGGTGAATCAAACAGTACTTCGAAGGAATGATCCTCGAGGCGACCTCGAGGACAAAATCAGCACCCTCGGTAACGCCCGCACAAAACGAGAGCTCGTGCATCTTATCGAAAAGCTCTGACACAAGATCAGCGATTGGATCTCGAGACCTCTGAGCCGCTGAATCCAGCTTCAACCTGCCCGCAATCGGGGCAACACGGGCAGCACCCGCCGCGGTAGCCGGCAGCGTGCTGGGCGGAGGAACAGAAACCTGGGGTAGCCCCGCGCTACCAAAAGGCCACTGACTCGTGCGTGCTGGATCGGATGGAAAAACAAGCACGGGCGCCCCTTTCCAATCCTTCCAGACTAACGTCGCGAGCGGTGCTCGTTCAGGCTCAGTAGTGAACCTATGATCGAACACTGCGAGCTGCACAAACTTGCGGGCAAGCTGTTTCTCAAGCGCCTGCATCACTCCTTGGATCTTATTCCAGAGCAGGCGCTCCGCTTCGCTCAGGCTGCCGCCGGGGTTTACGAAATACGCGTACTCGCGATAGGCGAGCGGCGCGTTTGCGGAAGGCTCGACCTCACGTTGAGCCATCAAGCTGTGCTCAGGCAGAGCCATAGCTTCCAGAGAAGGAGACCCGCTGGCAGCGGCGGGCAGAGGTAGGGAACTTTTGGGCATGGGAACCTGGGGCGATAATGGCTCGGGGCGGGAGCTTTGCAACCCCCGCGAAAATCAGCGCTCTAGCAACTGTAGTTGCCTCACCTGAAACAAACAGCTCACAGCGCCACTGAACCGGTTGTGATTCTGATCGGCGTACCCGAAACATTCGGACCCAGCGCTTTTTCGCGGGCAAGCGACGTGGTACACGCGAGTGCGCTTCATGAAGACGAGGCTTTTAAGGCCAGCACACTGGCTCACAGAGCAGCTGAAAAAGAGCCCCGGCGAGGCCTATTTGTACGCGCTGTTTGCCGGCCTTTCAGTGCTTCTAGTGGCCTGTTGGTTCTACTCTTCAATGAGACTGCAAACGCTGTATTCGGTTGCGTGGTCCGACGACAACTACCGCGCGTGGATACGAACCGCTGCTCAACCCGAAGCGGGGCCTTGGTCCGCCCCGTTGGACGATGTCTTTATTCACTTTGATTTTGCCAGATCAGCGGCGCGGGGGCACCCGTTCGAGTGGTCCCCGGGGAACGGTTATTCGAGCGGGGATACCAGCCTCCTGTATCCGTTTGTAATCGCTATAGGTTATCTGCTCGGGTTCCACGAAAATCTCATGTACTTCGCAGCGCTCGTTGCGTGTGTGAGTATTTTCGGGGCACTCCTCGCGGTGCGTTCGCTCTTCCTTTCGCTGCCAGCCTGGACTTCTTACCTCGGGCCCGTCGTGCTTTTGTGCATCGGCGCGTTGGATTGGTCGTTCTTCAGTGGCATGGAGGTGGCCCTCTTCATCGGGCTTTGGGGACTCAGCTTGGTGATTTGGGATGAAGTGTGTCGTGCCCCAGCGAATGGCGCGGTTCCGTACCGAACTCTAGCCTGGCTCGGTATTTCCGGTGCACTCCTCGTTGCGACGCGACCCGAAGCGGTGACAACAGTTGCGGTGCTGAGCGTCACCACACTTTGGAACCGTCGCTCAGGCTTGAGCCCTGCTGGCGCTCTCCGTGGCCTCGCACTCACGGCGGGCCCAGGGGCCCTCGTCGTGATTTCACAGACCCTGGCCAATTATTTCTTCACCGGGGAAACCGCTGCTGCTGGCGCGATCGCGAAGCTGGAGCTTTACCACCCCTATTTATCGCTCCAACAAGTTTGGGAGGCGTGGAGATACCACGTGATGTACCAAGCGCGGCGCATCACGGAGTATCACTTCTCGGATGTGCCCTGGCTGGGCTGGCTGATCTGGCTGTTCGGAGCCGTGCCGCTCATTCCTCGAAGCACGCGACGAGTCGCTGTGATGCTCTGGGCGAGCCTGATCCTGTGGGCGTTCATGGTGGGGTTCAATGGCCAGGTGCGCTGGCAGAATGAACGCTACGCGATGCCGGCAGTGGCTTGGCTGCTGCTGCTGGCGGCTCTCGGGCTTGGTGTGGTGTTGGCGCGAGCTGTCCGAGGGCTGGAAGAACGGAGATATAGCTGGGTAGGGTTGGGTGTCCTTTCCATCGTGGCAAGCGCCATCTTCGGGATCTTTCAAGTGGCTCGCTTTCGGGATCAGGTATGGTTCTTCGGCCGTGCGTCGCGCAACATTTGGGACCAACACGTGAGTGTTGGGCGCCTGCTCGGTGAAAGGGTCAAGCCGCGCCGAGTTCTGGTGGGCGATGCGGGGGCGATTCCGTACGTGTCGGATCGGCCTGCACTCGATATCATCGGCCTTGGAGGATATTCGAATCTGCCATTTGCCAGGGCAACTCGGCTCGGTGTGGCTGCGGCGATTGAGCTGATTGGGCGTTTACCAAACGCCGAGAGGCCCGACCTGATGGCGATCTATCCTTCGTGGTGGGGAGATTTTCCGCTGTTTTTTGGGCGGGAAGTTGCCGAGGTTCCGGTGCGGGGCAATGTGATTGCGGGAGGCGCGAGCAAGGTGATCTACGTGGCAGATTGGTCGCCCCTTTGGCTCAGCAATCAACCCCACAGGCTAACATCCGAACAGTCCCTCGTAGATTCACTCGATTTTGCTGACCTTGTGAATGAAAAGGCGCATGACTACCTGCCGCCGGCACGGGGCGCCGGCTACGTCAGCATGAAGATCCTGACTTACGCGGATGAACGTCAAACTCCGGTCTGGGATGCGGCGCGAATTGCGGACGTGGGCGAGCGTCTTGAGTTCACGCTTCAGGGGCTAGAAGCCAAAAAGCCCGCACGAATCGTGGTGCGCGTGGCTCCGCTCCACGAGGAGCATTGGGGCTTGAGCATCAACGGCCAAGAGCTGCAAACGCCGCCATTTGTTGCTTCAGATCACTGGCAAGACGTCGAGGTCCCGATCCCTGAGACGGCGAGCTCGCCCACGCTCCACGTGAAACTCACCTCGAAAACCCACTCCATCACTTGGTATCATCTCTGGCTAGTTCAGTGAGTACCCGTTGAGCACCCCTTTTGGACCCATGGGGCTGCCCGAAGATCCCGTGGCGTGGGTGGCGCTCGGAACCGCTCTCTTGATTGCCTGGGCATCCCGAAAAGAGAGTCGCTGGGGCCTAAAGCTCAGCCTCGTTTCAGAACAGCGAAAAATGCTCTCCGTGGCCATTCTGGCGGCACTCGCCTGCGTTCTTTCGCTCGGCTATGTCGCCCATTATCTGCGCGGTGGCCCGCGCATCATCGATGCCACCAGCTATTATCTTGAGGCTCGCACGTTTGCAGCCGGACACTTTGCCCTCGCTTTACCTGAGCCGAGCGGCTCCTTTCGCGGCCGATTCCTGTTGCCGAATCTGGATGGCCAGACCCAAGCAGTGATCTTCCCTCCAGGCTATCCGGCTCTGCTGGCGCTCGGCTTCTGGCTCAAGGCGCCCATGCTGATCGGACCACTCATTGCGGCCTGTTTGGTGTTTGCCAGCTACGCACTTGGGCGCGAGGTCTTCCAGAGCCATGCGCACGGGCTCGTGGCGGCTGTGCTGTCTGTGGTGTGCGCGGCGCTCCGCTACCACACCGCCGATACCATGTCGCATGGGTTTTCGGCACTGCTTCTGTTGCTCGCCTTGCTCGGATGTTTCCGAGGTTCACGAGCAGCAAGCCTGATGAGCGGACTGGCGCTCGGCTGGCTCTTAGCAACGCGACCCGTGACGGGCGGTGTTGGACTGCTGTTGTGCGCACCTTGGCTCATCCGCAACAAAGGCTGGCCAGCGCTCTTGGGCCTCGTGCCAGGACTGGCCTTGCTCATCGCTTACCAGAAGGCAAACACAGGCTCCTATTTCACTTCGCTTCAGTTTGCCTATTATTCACTGTCCGATGGCCCAGAAAAGTGCTTTCGGCTCGGCTTTGGCAGTGGCATCGGCTGTCGTTTTGAGCACGGAGAGTTCGTTCAACGCGAGCTCCCGAATGGCTATGGTCTGCTTGAAGCCAGCCTGGTGACGCTGCGCCGGCTGGGTTGGCACTTAGGTGATGTGGCGAATTTTGTCCCGGCGGCGCTGTTGTTACCCTGGGCGGGCTTTTCGAGCTTCAGAAACAAGAAGGCGCGAACTCTACTTGGCACCATCCTGTTGGTGATCGCC
>JBBSBI010000011.1:0-55251 GCA_038251425.1 Polyangiales bacterium | reverse complement strand
TGCGTAGCGCCACCTGGAGAGTTGTTTGATCCAGTCGCGAGCTTCACGTCCACAACGCTGGCGGCCGCGGTGGTGGTTACCAGCGACGGTGATTCGGGGCCTGGTTCCTTGCGCGCGGCTGTTGAGGCGGCGGCGCCGAACTCCGTGATCGGATTCGATGGGAGCTTGGCCGGTAAGACGATTGTGCTTACGACTGTGATTGAGTTGAAGCAGGGAGTCACTCTGGACGGAGCACGGGCGCCAGGGCTGAGCATTGATGGCGCCAACACCACACAGATCTTTCATTTCAACGGTGACGCTCCCACTCGTATCGCTTTGTTTAATTTGCGGTTAACTCGGGGCAGCACCACCGGATCGGGCGGTGCGATTAGCTTAAATGGCGCGGCAATTGAGCTTGAAATTGCGGGTTGCGTGTTTGAGGGCAACCGGGGGAGCGAGGGTGGGGCAGTGCGTGTCGGCTATGGTGGGGGCACAACGATCAATGTGCACGACAGCACCTTTAAGGATAACGACGGCTCCGCCGCGGGGAACGGAAATGGCTTCAGCGGCGGTGCCATCTCTGCCACGGGCGGCAAGCTGCGAATTTCGCGCTGTCGATTTGAGGCGAACCGAGGCCCCGTCACGGGTGGCGTCTACGCGATTCATTCCAATCCAGTTATCGAGGATTCACTCTTCCTCAACAATCGCACGACGCGCACGACGGGCGGGAGCGGTGCATTCTTCGCGGACGGTGGTGGGCCGGGCGATTACAACACCAACTATGCGGAGCCTTCCAATCAAATCCCAGGCGAAATCACGCTGCGGCGTACGCGCTTTTCGGGCAATCACGGAGCGGGCGACGATGGCGGCGCGGTGGAGGCGTATGCGTACCCGCTCGATACCGTAACATTTGAGTCGGTAGTCTTTCGGGACAACGTGGCAGAAGGAGGTCGTGCGGGTGCAGCTTTCATTCACGCCGACAAGGAAGTGAAGATTTTGCAAAGTGCCTTCGTGAACAACCACGCAACGGGTACCGGCGGAGCGATCTGGGCTGACGGGAGCGCGCTGTATCACATCGAAAATAGCCTATTTTCAGGGAATGTTGCCGATGACGACCTCGGGGGCGCTCTGCGCTTCAACATCTCGGACAAGGCGGAGATCCGGATTCAGAGTTCCACATTTGTGGACAACACCGCGAAGAATGGCAACGGCGCGCTCTGGATGGGGGTGTCAGGCAGGGCTCACGTGGCGAATTCTATTTTCGTCAACAACACCGGTTCGTCTGGGTCTCAACAGATTAACTATCCGGTGATGGCTGAGGGAGAGAATATTCTTTTTCCCATGGTGGGTGACACATCGACGCTGCCTGGGGCGCAAGCGCTCGACCCCAATCTGGCTCCATTGACGCTCGTGAATGGAATGGAAACACGGAGCCCTCAACCGGGGAGTGGGGCTATCAACGGAGCTAAGAGTCCTGCTCCCGCCATCGATCAGCGGGGGGCGCTGCGCGATGCCAATCCCGATATCGGAGCGATCGAGTCGGGAGCGCGGTGTGGTCAGTAGCGCGCACGAGCGGGAGCGACTGTTCGACGAGAAACGGTGGCAATGATCGGGTGTTCGGGGGGTGTTTAAAAGAAAACGATGGGAACTGGTTTTTCTCATAATAGCTTTCGCTCCTTTGGATAAACGGGATAATCGATATCAGCGCTCAGGCGGGTGACATGTCGCGGGCATCTTCGAGGCGGCTTAGTGTTTCATCAACAGAATGTTGTCGAAGCGAGCTTCCAAAGTTGTCTGCGGAGGAGGCATGGCCAGCACCAACTTCAAGAGGACTGACTCGGCGGTGTCTGGCGTGACCACTTGCTGTTCGAGGGGAACCCAGCGGTCAGTGGTGGCTGCGTTCAACTCAATGGGCGCCGCGGATGCGGTACCATTGCAGGCTGGGGTTCCGTAGAATTGCGCGCTCCATCCAGCCGATCCGGCACCTTGCGAGCTCCGGCCTCCGGCTGAGCCCCCTGCGGTGTAACTCTTGGTTAACGATCCCGAGGCACCCGCACTGGCTACTGAGACAGGCAAGCTGAGCGATCTTTCGTCGATCGCACAGCGTGTGAGTCCCGCAATCGCTGTCAACGCGACCGTCGTAACCCGGGCAAAACTAGTCATCGTTAGACCGATACAACGCGGACGCGGGACCCCAAAACTGCCGCCGCGGAGTCTGCGAGGGAGCTAGCGCCGAGGCGGGTTCGCCGCTCACCGGAAGCAGGATGCGGAATGTCGTTCTGGGCCTGGGTCGCGGCATCCATCCCCGTCCCGTTGTCGCTCACTGCGAGCACGGCGTACGGACGCTCCGAACCTGGCTCGCCGAATTCAGCCGGGGATGTCAACACGGTTGCCGTCGAAAGGACCAGCCTTCCGCCCTCTGGCATGGCATCCCGAGCATTGACACACCAATCAGCAACATCACCCTCCGAGAGAAAGTGCCAGCGTGGCCAAGACCGCCATCCCCAGCACGAAAACGGAACTCACAACAAGCGTCCTGGTTGAGATGGAGTGACCGATTCGCCACACCGACCCCGGGATTCTATGTTTCTAACCCGGGCGTGTGTCACACGAAGTGGGCGTGTCACCAAAACGTCGCACAGCTGTTGCACTTTAGCCATGCTGGCCCCGGCGCCAATTGGTAGGAGGTAGGGACATGATTCGACGAACCCATTGGATGACGCTCGCTGGCTTGGCGATGACTCTGTTTGGCTGCTCCAAGGCCGTGCCCCCCACTGAGCAAACACCGACACCTCCGCCCGTTGCCGCGACGATCAAGCTGACCGGCGCCGGGGCCACGTTCCCTTACCCCCTTTATTCTAAATGGATGGACGAGTACCGGAAAGTTAAAACGGACGTCCAAATCAATTACCAGTCGATTGGATCCGGCGGGGGCATCCGGCAGGTCATCGCGGGCACCGTAGACTTTGGGGCTACGGATGCTCCCATGTCTGAGGACGAAGAGAAGAAGGCGCCCCACAAACTCTTCCATCTCCCGATGACGATTGGTGCCGTCGCGATTGCCTACAACGTCCCTGATCTCACTGCTCCACTCAAGCTCACGCCTGAAATCTTGGTGGACATCTATCTTGGCAAAATTACGAAGTGGAACGACGCACGGCTGCGCAAGATCAACGAAGGCGCCAAGCTGCCAGCTTCGGATATTCGCGTGATCGCCCGAAGCGATGGCAGCGGAACCACAGCAGTATTTACCGACTACTTGGGAGCTGTTAGCCCTGAATGGAAGGAAAAAGTGGGCGTGGGCAAGAGCGTCAAATGGCCCACCGGGCTCGGCGCCAAGGGCAACGAAGGCGTCTCCGGACAGGTTCGAACGACACCCGGTGCGATGGGATATATGGAGCTCGCCTACGCGAGGCAGACGGGCCTCTCCATGGCGGCTCTGAAAGCACCCTCCGGAGACTTTGTTTCCCCGAGCATTGAGGGCGTGAGTGCCGCAGCTGAAGGTGTTGAGCTTCCTGATTCGCTGCACGCCTCGCTGGTGAACTCCGCGGCTCCGAAGGCGTACCCCATCAGCTCGTACACGTATCTTCTCGTGTATGAAGATACTCCTGACAAGGCGAAGGCTCAGACGCTCAGCGAGTTTTTGTGGTGGGCTATCCACGACGGGCAAAAGCACGCCGCGGCGCTTCACTATGCACCCCTTCCTGCGCCTGTGGTCGCCAAGCTTGAGGCGCGCCTGAAGGAGCTAAAATCCGGAGGAAAGGCCCTACTCGCGAGTCCTTAAGCGAGTAGCCGAGCTCAAAGAGGCCTATGGCCAGCCAGCCCAAATCCCAACTGACGCTCAGACCCAAGTGGCTCAAACCATTTGGGTCTGAGGCGAATTGGGGCGACGCGGTTTTCCGCGGGCTCACTCTGGCGTTTGCGCTGGTTGTCGTTGTCACACTGTGTGGCATTGCCTTGCAGATGTTGAAAGCGTCCCAGCTGAGCTTGCAGGCGTTTGGGTTGGGTTTCATCACCTCGAATGATTGGGATCCGATCCAGGATCAGTTCGGGGCACTGCCGTTCATCTTTGGGACAGTGGTCTCGTCGCTCTTGGCCTTGGCGCTCGCAGTCCCGATCTCACTCGGCATCGCGGTATTTCTGACGGAGATGTGTCCCGTTTGGCTCAAGGATCCGATCGCGTTTCTGATCGAGTTGTTAGCCGCGGTTCCAAGCGTTGTTTACGGCCTTTGGGGTATCTTTGCGCTGGCTCCCTGGATGCGCGAAGTGGTGGAGCCAGCCTTGGCAACCACCTTAGGTTTCTTGCCATTTTTCCAAGGGCCGAGCCAAGGGTTTGGAATGCTCACGGGCGCTGTGATCCTCGCCATCATGATCACTCCCACGATTTCGGCAGTCTGTCGTGAAGTGCTGAATGCAGTCCCAGGTGCTCTTCGCGAAGGTTCCTATGCGCTCGGCGCAACCCGCTGGGAAACCCTGCGAACCGTGATCCTCCCGTTTGTTCGATCCGGTTTGGTTGGCGCCAGCATCCTCGGCCTTGGGCGTGCACTCGGGGAAACGATGGCGATCACGATGGTGATCGGTAATCGACCTCAAATCAGCAGTTCGCTGTTCGCGCCCGCGTACACGATGGCCAGCGTCATCGCCAATGAGTTTACCGAAGCCACGGGAGATCTTTACCTTTCAGCGCTGGCTGAGATCGGCTTCCTTTTGTTTGTGGTCACGCTGGTATTGAACATCATCGCTCGGGCTTTGGTCTGGCGCGTGGCGCGACTGCCCGAGGGGGGGCGGCTATGAGTCTTTCTGGCGAACACCACGCGTGGCGCAAACTGACGAACGGTGCGTTTAGCATCGCTTGCGTAGTCGCGACGATCGTGGCGGTGGTGCCCCTCTTTGGCATCCTGTACTACGTGGCAGCGCGCGGCATCCAGGGCATTAACTTGGATTTCTTCACGCAACTCCCAAAGCCCGTAGGTGAAACCGGTGGTGGCATGGCCAATGCGATCATTGGCACGCTCAAGCTCGTTGGCCTCGCCTCACTCCTCGGGATCCCGCCGGGTGTGATGGCAGGCGTTTACTTGGCAGAATTTGGCCAAACGCGCATGGGTACCGTGGTTCGTTTTTCGGCGGATGTGTTGTCCGGGATCCCTTCGATTACAGTTGGGATCTTCGTCTATACATTGGTGGTGCTGACCATGAAGAGCTTCTCAGCGCTCGCTGGGGCGCTAGCGTTGGCGGTGATCATGCTGCCGACGGTCACGCGCACGACCGAAGAGCTACTGCGGCTCGTGCCCGAATCCCTGCGTGAAGCTGCGCTCGGGCTCGGTGTGCCGAAGTGGCGAGCCACGATCAGCATCATGCTCCGCACCGCCGCGCCAGGGATAGCCGTGGGGATTATGCTCGCAGTAGCCCGGGTTGCCGGAGAGACAGCGCCGCTTCTTTTTACAGCCTTCAGCAACCGTTTCTGGTCTGACAGCTGGAAGGAGCCCACCGCTTCGCTCCCCGTGCAGATCTACACTTATGCCGTTTCACCCTTTGAGGATTGGCACCGGCAGGCCTGGGCAGCAGCCCTTGTGCTGGTGAGCCTGGTGTTGATCTTGAATGTCTCCGCCCGGCTTCTGGTGCGAAATCGAGTGAGGAAATAATGAATTTTTCCCTAGAATCCCCCAACACCCCAGTGCTTGCTGTCTCGCGCGGAGCTTCGGAACGGAAATCCAGCCCTGTTGCCTCTGAAAGCGTGAGTCAGTCGACGTCTGATATCGCGCTCAACACCAAAGCAAACACCAAGATGCGCGCCGAAAATCTGAGCGCCTATTTTGGAAAATCTCAGGTGCTCAAAGGCATCGGGCTGCCCATCCTGGAAAAGAAAGTCACGGCCATCATCGGCCCGTCCGGTTGTGGGAAGTCGACGTTCATTCGCTGCCTGAATCGCATGCATGAAGTGGTGCCCAACGCCCATGTCTCGGGCGAGGTCATGTTGGATGGGCTGAATATCTACGGGCGGGAGACTGATCCTGTGCGGCTGCGGCGAAGAGTCGGGATGGTGTTTCAGAAGCCCAACCCATTCCCCACCATGTCGATTCGGGACAACGTCTTGGCGGGATTACGCCTGAATGGCATGCGGATCGACAACGCCGAAAGCCGAGTGGAGCGGGCCCTCCATCAAGTGGCGCTTTGGGATGAGGTCAAAGACGGACTGGATCGGGCTGGAACGAGCCTGTCGGGTGGGCAACAGCAACGTCTTTGCATCGCCCGCTCGCTCGCCATGGAGCCTGAAGTCATCCTGATGGATGAGCCTTGCTCAGCCCTGGATCCGATTGCTACAGCACGGGTGGAAGAGCTCATTCATGAGCTGCGCGCGGACTACACGATCGTGATTGTGACCCATAATATGCAGCAAGCAGCTCGGGTGGCCAACTACACGGCGTTTTTCTATCTCGGGGAAGTTGTCGAGTTTGGCAAAACCGATGCTATATTTACCCACCCGAAGCAGCGGCGCACTGAAGACTACATCACCGGCCGCTTTGGATAAGGTAGGGAGCTTTGGAACGCAAACACACGGATCGCGAATACGACCGAGAGCTCGACACACTCCGCGAGCAGGTTCTCCTCATGGGAGCCAAAGTCGAGGAAATGGTGAAGAACGCGCTGTCGGCGTTTGAAACCAGAAACATTGAGCTAGCACGGCAAACGATCGCGATGGATCGCCAGATTGATCTGCTTGAGATCGACATCGATGAGATGTGCATCAAGGTGCTGGCTCGCCGGCAGCCCGTAGCTTCCGACCTTCGATTTGTGATGATGACGTTCAAGCACGTCACCGATCTGGAGCGTATTGGTGATCTCGGGGTGAATATGTGCGAACGCATCCTCGAGATCGGGGACCGCGTGGTGCTTCGTGATGCAGCCGCAGCCGTGGTGCGAATGGGGACGGTAGCTCTACAAATGTTGCACGATGCGTTGGACGCCTTCGTTGCCTCCGACGCCCACAAGGCTCAGGAAGTGATTCGTCGCGATCAGCAGGTGGATGCGTACTACACGCAGCTATTCCCGGAGCTCGTGACGGTGATGATGCAGGATCCGAGTTTAGTGAGCCAAGCGACGAAGCTCCAATCGCTCGGCAAGTACATTGAGCGCGTCGCCGATCACGCGACGAACCTGGCCGAAATGGTGGTGTACATGGTGAAGGGACAAGATGTTCGTCACCACATAGCCGAGGCGAATCGAGAGAACTGAGCCTCCGTCGATGGCGCGTTTCTGCAGATCGACGTGGTGTCGATGACGCAACTGTGAGTCATAGGTTGCTCGGATGCTGAGGGGCGAACGCTGAGCGCCGTGACTAATTTGTGCTGGACCGTTTTGGTGTCAGGGTGCGAATCCCACGCGAGAATAAGTGATCGCTCAAGCTGCTGAGCGGTAAGGTATGCCAATCGCGTTGGGCCCAAGTCGCAGTTGACTTGCGGTGCCGATGTGCGTTAACCACCCACCCATGACTATTCGCACGAAGTTTTTCATAGGCTCGGGGTTCGCGGTAACGCTCGCCGCGGTTTCAATTCCCGCTTGTTCCAGCGATGCCGGTCGCACGCCGATTCTCGACAGCAGCGCCGGCGGCTCGGGCTCTGCTTCCGGTGGTAACTCGGGAGTGACGGGTGGCAACAAAGCCTCTGGTGGGGCCATGAACAGCGCGATGGGCGGCAAAGCTTCGGGCGGCACGCCGAATAACAACAATACGGGCGGCAAAGCTTCGGGCGGCACGCCGAATAACAACAGCGGTGGCGCTGCGAACAACAACACGGGCGGCACGCCGAATAACAACAGCGGTGGCGCTGCGAACAACAACACGGGCGGCGCTTCCAGCGGAACTGGCGGCGGCGGAAACGGCGGACCAGCAATTGGGACGGGGAAGTGCACCGCTGGAGCCGCTGCAAATAAGACGTGCATCGATTATTGCGCGGCTTGGGGTGCTAGTGGAGTTAACTGTCTATCGGAGAGCACGGCAAATCTTTTTGTGACCGATAGCGAGTGCATGACAGGCTGTCAGGCCTTCACCGAGGCGCAGCTTTGCTGTCGGATGGCTGCAATCGACGACGGCAGCTCGGTACTCGCAGCTGACCACCGGGTAGGTTGTGAGCAAGCCTCGGGTCGTGGCTGCAACATGCCAGTCGGTGACCCAGGCGAGCAAATTGCTGCCATGCCCGCCGCTTGCGGGCCCTACTTGGGGACGCCCGTAGCTGACCCACAGTTCCCGGGCGGCTGCCCGGCGCCGTAAGATCGCCCCACCATCTCTCATCCTAGCCCCTGAGGCCGCGGTTACACCAAACTGCGGCCTTTGCGGCCTTTGGTCTATCTAGATAGCCAAGACACCTTGCAACTCCGGCTTCGCTGATTGCGCGACCACGAAAACCTGCCCAGCGTCGAAGACGGGCGGGACGGGTGGTTCGCTATTGGGATCGAACCGGAGGAACTGTGACCGGTGGCGCTCCCAGCGTCGGTGGAATGCCAAGTACCGTTGGTGGGGCCGGCGGCGCACCCATTGTGGCAGGCGCGGGTGGCTCGCTTTCGTCGGCCGGCGGGACTGCCAGTTTCGGCGGGAGCAATCCGAGTCCAACTGCTGTCGGCACACTTGGTGAAGCTTGTGCCCCCAATGCTGCTCACGCGTGCGCGGGCTTGGCCCAAAAGAGTCTGCTAATCTGCACTGACGGAAAATGGTCTTCAAACAGCGCCTGCTCTGCGGATCGCAACTGCGACACCTCGCCGACCAACACCGGCCTCTGCTCTCCTCGCGTGCCGGCTTGCGTGGGAAAGAAAGCCGGTGCCCAGCTATGCGAGGGGCAAAACGTCATCGCATGTGGCGCAGACCTAGTGTCTACGACCCCCGTTACCACCTGTGTCAATCAAGCCTGCGTCAGTGGGGCTTGCGTTGGCATGTGCACACCTGGGGCGACCCGCTGTGCGAATGACGGACTCCAGACCTGCGATGCCAACGGTGAGTTCAAGGCCACGGCGTGTCCGGGTGCCACCCCAGTGTGCAGCAACGGAATGTGCGTCTCTGCACCGAGCTGCTCCGGACTCGCAACCACCTGCGGAACCGGAGCACTGGATCACAACTGTTGCGCAACATCTACCGTCACAGGCGGCACCTTCAATCGCGGCAGCGACGTCAACTACCCAGCGATGGTGAGCGAATTTCGGCTGGATAACTACGAAGTCACGGTCGGTCGATTTCGCAAGTTTGTGGCCGCTTACAGCCAAAACATCATCCCTACCGGTGCCGGAAAGAACTGGAACAATCCGAGCGATCCGGGCTGGGAAGCGGGATGGACCACACTCCTTCCTGTCGATCGAGCAGCGCTTATTGTTAGCTTGAAGTCTTGCACCGCCAAGTACACTACATGGACCGACAGCCCCTCGACCAACGAAAACCGCCCGGTCAATTGCGTTGACTGGTACCAGTCCGAGGCATTTTGCATGTGGGACGGTGGGCGATTGCCAACTGAAGCAGAGTGGAACTACGCCTCAGCCGGGGGCATCGAAGATCGAACGCACGCTTGGGGTGAAGATGCCGTGAATGCGACTCGAGCGGTCTATAATTGCAACTTTGGCGCCACGCCTTACACTTGTACGGGGGTCGACAACATAGCGCCTGTAGGTTCACTTCCTTTGGGCAATGGCAAGTGGGGGCAATCGGATCTCGCGGGCAACATCAAGGAATGGACTCAAGATTGGTTCCGTACCTATGTCGTGCCCTGCAAGGACTGGGCGAATCTACTCATGGCAGACAGCAAAGCGCGTGCTCAACGGAGCGGCTATTTTGATGGCACTTCGACGAATTTCGGTAAGACCTCGCGCACAGGTGTCGGGCCGAGTTCCCTGCCATTTGGGTACGAATTTGGCATGCGCTGCGCGCGCCCACTGTAAACCGCAGACAGTCGTAGCTTTCGCGCCGCAACTGTGTCGGTTTAGTCTCGCGCGCCCGCTACCTCCCAGCCAACCCACCCACCGTGCCCGCCCCATGGTGAACGTGGCGCTCACTCCGTACTCATTTCAGTTCTTTTCGAGCTTCAGGGAAAGAAGCTTGTGGTCGAAGCCTCGACTCTTCGGGACGTGGTGCAACAGCTGGATACTATCGCGCCCGGGCGCGATGGGACTGGCCTAATTCTGAAAGACGGCATCCACCGACGGGGCAGAGAGAACACGCTCAGTCCACCGCGACACCTCGGCTTCATTTGCACTTTGGATTCGATCAAAGGTCGCGGCCAAGGCTCTCGGTGGAGATACCAAGTTTCGTTCGCTGTCTGCGGGACTCACGGGCGTTCGCTCACCCCCGAACCAGGCGGACCACATCTCCTGGAGTGATGGGAAAACATTCTCCCCAGCGGATAGCGACCCGTTGATCCTATTCAATCGAGTGTTTGGGGCCGCGGGCAGCGGAGGGAGCGCCACACAGCCTCTAGCCCAATATAAGAAAAGCATCTTTGACTATTTGCTCACCGACGTTCAGGACCTGAAAGGTCGGGTGGGCGCGAGCGATCGAGCAACACTCGACCAATTCGTTGGGTCAGTGCGCGACGTAGAAAAGCAGCTAGAGCCCGCACGCCTAGACGTAAGTTGCGGGGCTCCGGCAGGCATCAATCCACTCCTCGGCGGCGCATGCCCACCTTTCGACAACGGTAAAGGGGGATATTCGAACGAACGTGCTCGGCTGCTGATTTGGCTGCAGGTTACCGCCGTTGCTTGCGGGTTAACGCGATTCGGGAGCTTCATGCTCGGGGGCCGCGGGAGCAAACGGCAATTCAATTGGCTCGGCATTCCGAATGCCGATGATGGCCACCACGGCATTTCTCACGATACTTCACCCACCGGGCTCGAACACCAAAGCCTGATTGTGATCGACGAAATCAAGCAGCTCGCTTACATGTTGGATCTGATGCAAGGGATCCAGCAGGGCGGGCAATCCCTCCTTTACAATTCGGTCGTGTTCTTTGCCAATGAGTGCGGCGAGGGGGCTGCGCACGACTACATCAGCACGCCTGTGATCCTTGCAGGGCGCGCCGGTGGACAACTAAAAACAGGGCAACATATCGTCTACCCGAACGCCACTCCGTACAGCGGCGTGTTCGTCAGCATTCTTCAAATGCTCGGGATGAACGCGACAACCTTCGGAGTTAACGGCAAGGCTCCGCTTTCTCGGCTGTTGGCGTAACGGCGGGGGGATCTAAGGTGCCGCGTGGCGACGAAACCGAAGCGGCGTAAAACCCGTCGCGGCGCGCACGGCTTTTGAAAAAAGCTTAGGCGTGTTGAGTCCACATAGCGGTGCTCCTGCATGTACTCGATGGCGCGTCGTGTGAGCTCGTCGCGCGTACCCATGCTGTCGGTTGACAGTCGTAATGGTCTCGCGCCAGGTGTGAATCAGAATCCCTTCTGGGGATTCAGCCAAGAGGCGTTGAACGCCTGCGCACACCCCGTTACCACGAGGGCCGCAATGGTGGCGACGCAGAGGACCCAATGACGCAGCATGATTCTGAGGGTTGCGCGAATCGCGGCACGAGGCGAGTCATTTCTGAGAGCGCGCCGTCGGCTCGTGCATCCGTTTGACACCGACACTCAGACGCAGACTCTCGTGCCGAAGGGTCAAGACGGAGTTTTGATCAAGCTTGCCTGGCGCTACCACAGGCTATCTGCTAGACATCTGCCGCAATAGTGCAGGTGGAGCAATAAAGCACTACAATCAAGTCAATTTCGAAGGATTGCGGGAATCATCCTATTCTTCAGACTTGACGACTGATTCTGCGGGCATCGTCACTAGGTGAAATGGTACCTCGTTTTGGCTGGCAGCTAACGTCCATGCGATCCGCGCAGACCTGCCAGCCGACACGTGTGGAAGGGTGGTATTATTATCCAACTCCCGCTTGGTCGTTACGGAAAGGTCGGTTCTTCCACCGACAGCCACCTACGGGATAGGCACTCTTTATGAGAATTTCCACGTTCTTCAGAATTGTGACGGCTCTGCCGCTCTTGGCGGCATGCACCGCCAATGTCGGTAACCCACGAAACACCGGTAGTTCGTCGGGGCCGAACGGTACTGCGGCGACGGGCACTGGGGCGAGCAGTAGCGTTGGAACTGGTGGTGGCGCGAACGGGTCGACACCAGGATCGGGTGGAGCTGGGAACTCCGGGCCGATCCTCCCAACTCAGGCGACCTTGCCACCGGCTGAGCTTCCGCCAGCCTTGGCCGCGCCTGTTGAGCTCCCGATGAGGCGTTTGAGCGCAACTCAGTATCAAGAGGTATTGAAGGAAATCGTGCGACTTGCGCTCCCCACCGACGGCGCCACGGTTGCCAACTCAGTCCAGGACGTCGTTACAGCCTCTCTTTATCCGGCTGACATTCTTGCCAACTTAGATGGCGGCCGTCACGGTGGTCTTTTGCGTACGGATCAAGCGCTGCAGCAAGCCCACGTCGATGGTTCGTACACTGCCGCACAGAAGATTGGTGTTGAGCTGACGAACAGCCAAGCTCGTATCACGGATCTGGTGGGTTCGTGTGCAACGGATGCGGACGTCTCAAACGACGATTCCTGCTTAACCTCATTTGTTCTGCGTTTCGGACAATTTGCGCTGCGTCACCCGCTCAATGCGACCGACGTGGACTTCTATAAAGGCATTGTAGGAACGACGCCAGTCGCGCCGGGAAGCATCGCGAACGTCGTGGCGCTTCTGCTGACTGCGCCTGACCTGATGTACTCGATCGAACTGGGCAGTGGCATGGCTGCTCCCGGGCGCATCACGCTGACCGCACACGAACTCGCCGCACGGCTAGCGTTGCACTTCTGGAACTCGATCCCGAATGCCGAGCTCCAAGCTCTCGCCGATTCGGGGGACATTCTGAAGCCCGACGTTTACAAGGCGCAAATAGCCAAAATGGCGCTGGATCAGCGGGCAGATAGCACTGCGCGTGAGTTCTTCGCGCAATGGTTCCGCATGAAGGAAGTGCCGGAGCTGAACTCCCGCCTAACGGATCCGGTCTTCAAAGCGATCGTGGGTGATTTCCTACCGACCTCCCAGACTCGCCAAGACGCGCTCGACGAGATCGATGGGCTTGTCTCGTACACTTACAAGAACAACGGGACGTTGTCCGGGTTGGCGAACGACAATCACGCCTACAGCCGCTCACCTGAGCTAGCTTCATTGTACGGAGTCCCCGCCTGGGATGGAGTGTCCGCACCCGGAATCATAGCAAACCGGAATCTCTTGACGCGTGTGGCATTCACCGCGAGTGGCCTGGCCAACACCCGGCCCATTCAGAAGGGTGTGCGGATTGTCAATGGGCTTTTATGCCAGATATTGCCTCCGCCTCCGCCTGCGGCCATGGCGGTGGTGGTTGAGCTCTCGCCTGATTCGACGACGCGTGAAGTGGTAGATGGGTTAACGTCGCCAGCGTCTTGCGCAGGCTGCCATCACACGTTGATCAATCCGTACGGCTTCATTACCGAGAATTTTGACCCGATCGGTCGTGAGCGAACCACGCAGCAGCTTTACGACGCGCAGGGGAATCCTACGGTGGCAAAGGCAGTCGCCACGGATACAATGATTCAGGTGCGCGGTGAGACGCACAGGGTCTCCGGCGCGCCGGAAGCGCTGAAGTATATCTTGGAGAGCGGTCAGATGGAGGGCTGCTTCGCGCAGCAATACTTCCGTTTTGCGTTCGGGCGAAAAGAGATCGAATTTGACCGCTACATCATTGAGCAGTTGAATTACTTCGCACGCACCAACGCCAACTTAGCGGACGTCATGCAGCAGGTCGCGTTGCGGCCGGAATTCCAATTGAGGATGGCGCAATGAAATACGTATTTGCACAAAATCGCCGCCAGTTTCTACTTGGTTTGGGTGGGGCATCCCTCGCTCTCCCAATCCTGCCATCCTTGCTTAGAATGCCCAAAGCCGAGGCTCAGGCGCTGGCAGCACAGAAATACTTCGCGTACATGGAGCTTCCGCACGGCGCTGTCGTGCAAACACAGGCCTTTCCGCCCGACAGCATGGCTACTGAGATGAAGAGCTATGCCGGATTCAACCTGCGGCGTGGGGTCTTGCCATCGACAGCTACGAACGGTGACGTTCAGTTGTCGGGCGTGCTGCGCGCACCTTCCACGCTGTTGACGCCTGGGCTGCTCGCGAAGATGAACGTCATCCGTGGCGTCGATCTTACCCACTATCCCGGTCACGGTTCTGGGCAGTCGCTAGGAAACTACGGTGACATAGTCGGCGGCGCGATCGGCGACGGTGACTTCACGCGTCCGACAATCGACCAAATCATGGCTTGGGCTCCAAGCTTCTACGGCAGCACGGCCGTGACGGAGCGCGCCATCGTGCTAGGAGAGATTAGCTGGGCCAACAGTAACCCGGCCGCCCATACCGGTGCCGTACAGCGCGTGTCGCAAAGCGCTCCGACCAACGTCGCCCTCTTTGACAAGCTGTTTGGGAGCCAAACACAGACTGGTTCCGGTGGCGCGCCGCCGCCGCCGAATACTCTCCTCGTAGATAAGGTCGTAGCCAACTATCAGCGCCTGATCAGCAGCGGAAAGCTTTCGAGCGTTGACCAGAAGCGAATCGATGACCATCTGCAGCGCGTCTTCGAATTGCAGAAGAAGCTCTCTCAGCCGAAACAGTCATTTGGCACGATCCCTCCACGGCCGGGCACGGCCACAGTGGATTCCTCAAGCGACGGTTACGATGTGGACCCGGCAGCGCAAGTTGCGAATATCAATCTGTGGACAGACATTGTTGCGGCAGCGTTCAGTGTCGGTGCGTCGCGGATCTTCACAGCAAACCTGATGGAAACCTTCAGCAACTACGTCGGGGATTGGCACGACTTGGCGCACAGTTCCGAGGCGGACCGTACGGCGACGTACGTCAAGGCGAATCAGCTTTTCTTCTCAGGTGTTTTCGCCGAGCTTGCACGCAAGCTCGATGCGATCTCCATGGGCGATGGCACCACGCTCCTCGATGCTTCATTGATCTCGTGGGGGCACGAGTCGGGAAGCAACTCGCACTTCGGTACAGGCATGCCGCTCATTACGTTTGGTTCCGCGCGCGGTTTTCTCAAGACAGGTCAGTACTTGGATTTTCGGAACCTTAACAAGCAGCTGATCAATCCACCCTTTGAAGCCAGCTGGCACGGATTGGCCTGGCATCAGTGGCTCGGCACGGCCCTCCAAGCCGTGGGAGTCCCGAAGACGGAATATGCCGGGCTCACCGGAGGCAGTGCCTACCCGGACATCCGCCCCGGGGACCTCAGTGACTTATTGCCCGGCGATCCGGGCGGTCGCTACCCCGGGACCGAGGCGCCTTACACGGACGCGGTTTATGCAGCGGCCGGTGAACTGCTGCCCTGGATGGGTTGAGCCTATGAAGGCAAGTCTCATCATATTTCTCGCCGCATGCGCTTCCTGCACCGCAAACGTCAATTCTGGCGTTCCCGCTCACAAGGGCGCTAATCCGGGCGCGAGTTCGAGCTCGCCGAATCCAGGTGCCACGAACTCAGATGGTAGCCCTCTTGTCCCTCCAGTCTCCAGCACGACGAGCCAGAATCCGAGCGGCTCGCCGACAGTCCTTGGACCCAATGGGATGCCACTCACGGCCGCTACACCCGGGCCTACGGCCCTGCGCCGGCTTACCAACACTGAGTACCGCAACACGCTGCAAGACCTGCTGAAGCTCAGCACCCCACCGAGCGATCCGCTGGTGCCCGAGACTCGGAGCGAGCGTTACAACAACTTCAGCGCGGCGCTCACCGTGGCCCCCACATTGCTCGAGCAGTATCAGACGATTGCGACCCGTGTCGCTGCGGAAGCGAACGTTCCGAGTCTTGCCCCTTGTACACCGCCGGCGGCGGAGAGTGATTGCGCGCGTGGGTTCGTCCAGAGCTTTGGTGCTCAGGCATTTCGCAGGCCGCTCACGGCTGACGAGATCAACGAATATTTGGCGCTCTACACGCTAGGAGCCAGCGGGGCGACGTACGCGGACGGCATTCGGCATGCGCTCGAAACCATGCTGTATTCTCCACAGCTTCTCTATAGATTCGAGCTGGGGACTCCCATGGCCGGCGATCGCCGGGCGCTCAATTCGTACGAAATTGCCGCTGAAATTTCGTATCTTTTCGCCGCCGCGCCACCCGACGCGGAACTTACGGCAGCAGCTTCGGCCAATGCGCTTTCTACACCTGCGCAGATTGAAGTTCACGCCCGCCGCCTGCTCGCTCAACCGCGAGCCCGAGCGCAGCTGCGAAGCCTGCTGACTCAGTGGCTTGAGCTACCCAAGCTCACGGACTTGACCAAAGATCCCGTGCTCTACCCGACGTATACACCTAGCGTGCGTTCCGCGATGGGCGCCGAATCCGATACCTTCATCGACTCGGTGTTGTGGGATGGCGACGCAAAGCTTTCGACCTTGTTCACCGCTCCGTTTTCCTTCGTCAATGCGGAATTGGCGAGCTTGTACGGCATGCCGGATCCCGGCAGCGGCGCCGCGCTCTCTCGACAAACCCTCAATTCGACGGAGCGCATGGGATTTCTCACCCAAGCGTCCGTACTCGCGAGCCATGCGAAGCCTGGAGATTCGGCTCCCATTCGTCGTGGCAAGTTCGTTCGCGAGCAGCTCTTGTGTCAGGCGTTGATACCTCCGCCCCCGACGCTCAAAGTCACAGTGCCGCCGCCGGATCCAACCTTAACCACGCGCGAACGCTTTGCACGACATTCGTCGGACCCCCTGTGTGCGGGTTGCCATGCGCTCATCGATGGCGTTGGTTTTGGACTGGAGGGTTACGACGCGATCGGACACTTCAGGACGGAGGAAAATGGAAGGCCCGTTGATGTCGCTGGGAACCTAACAGGAACCGATGTTGATGGACCCTACTCTGGAGGCGTGGAGCTCGCGACCAAGCTTTCGACGAGTTCGATCGCTGCTGGTTGCGTGGGGCTCCAGGCCTATCGTTGGACGTTCGGGAGGCTTGAGCAGCAAGGTGAATCTGAGATGGTGAAGTCGATCGTTGCGCAGCTCGGTCAGGGGCAGCTCGATGTGCGAGATCTGGTAGTTTCTCTCGCGAAGACAGACAGCTTCTTTGTGCGGACGCAGTTGCCATGAGGAAAATACCGATGTCCAAAGCACTTCTTCGTCGGCGTGAGCTACTGTTTCAATTGGGCGCGAGTGCGTTTCTCGCGGTGCCGGTGTTTCGTGACACGCTCCGGGAGGCGGGCGCAGCTTCACCTCTCCGTTTTATCGTCATGACTTTCCCCGGCGGCGTGCGGATGCCAGCGGACTCAGCGGTAGACTACGAGTCGAGTGCGCTCAGCCTGAAACCGCTGAACTTCGATTTCAACGGCGTGCTCTCGGGGCTCGCGCCGCTGCAGTCAGACATGTTATTGATCAACGGGATCGGCAATCTCGCGATGGCGCCTGATAACGGCCATGTGCCGCAGAGCGTGCTCACGGGTGACTCGCGGGGCCAGGCTGAAGGAAACGAATTCATTCCTGCGGACGCCAATTCTATCGACCAAGTGATCGCTCAGGGTATCGGCAACCAGACACGGTTTGCTTCACTGCAACTCGGAGTTCTCGCAGGAGACCAGCAGTGGTGTTATCACTCGGGCAGTCCACTCACCGCCGTTTCGAACCCTTCAGTGGTTTTCACCAGGCTTTTCGGCGGCGGTGTCCCGACGGCGGGCACAGGGACACCCACTCCGGGCGACACTCAGGCCGCGGCGGCTGCAGAGCGTCTGCGCGCTCTTCGTCAGAGTTCACTGGATCAATTCACCCGTGAAGTTCAGGCCATCAAGACCATGACGGGCAGCGCTGAGCAGCAAAAGCTCGATCTGCACCTCACGAGTATTCGCGAGTTGGAAAAGGGCTTGCCCATGGTTGGGGGTGGCACCGGCACCGTCTCGATGCCCAGCGCCGGCTGTGTGTCCCCCACGCTAGGCAGCGGCTCTGACGTGCCGACGGTCACGGCCTCGATGAATGAACTCCTGTTTCAAGCAGTGAACTGCGATCTCACCCGCGTGGCGACCTTGCAGTGGTTTGGTGCCGGCGACGATACGGAGAGCCTCACCTTCATGCCTGGGGTTACCTCCGCGCGTTCGCATCACACGATGCAGCACGCTCCCGATCCCGAATTCGACGTGGTGCAATCGTGGGTTTTCTCCAAAGTCATGGGTTCACTCCTCCAGAAGCTGAAGAATACGCCGGACGGTGCGGGCACGATGTTGGACAATTCAGTGGTGCTGGCGA
Source organism: Polyangiales bacterium (assembly GCA_038251425.1). GTDB lineage: Bacteria > Myxococcota_A > Polyangia > Polyangiales > Polyangiaceae > JBBRRP01. The sequence goes on along the minus strand of JBBSBI010000011.1, from coordinate 36,996 downwards.
TATCCAACATGTCCGACGGCCGCTACCACATGGGCAATCCGTTCATTGGCTTTGTCGCTGGAAAGGGCGGCGGCAAAATTCAGACCGGGCGCACCATTTCGGCAGGAAATGTGGCTCTCAACGATCTTTTCGTCAGCCTGGCGAATGTGATGGGCGTGAATGTCACCACCGTCGGCGAGGCGAAGTTCAACAAGGCCCCGGTTAATCTGGCGTGAGAGCTGTAGAGCAACGCGTCCCCGTGTCAGTGTTTGCTCGGGCGTGGCAGGTCAACTACTTCGGATTGCTTTCAAGTTTTCCGTTGACCGTGTTCCCCGTCCCCAAACACATTCCCATGGCGTTGCACGCTCATGGCCCTTACTGGGAGTTGGTGATCGTCGCTGAGGGGCGTGGTCAGCATCGGTTTGGACAAGACACCTTTGCGTTAGGGGCCGGCGACGTGCTGGTGATCCCACGTGGCGTTCAACATGGATACGGGCACTGTGCCGATCTTGGCCTCATCAACGTAATGTTTGAGCCCAATCGGCTTCACCTGCCAATGGCGGAGCTCCGGCGTGTGGACGGGTTTTCGGAGCTCTTCGAATTCACTGCAAAGAGTCGAACCAAGCCAGCTTCTTTCCGCCACTTGAAGGTGGACCCTCAAACCTTAGCAAGGCTGGTAGACATTCTCGAAAAGCTGCACGCTGAATTGTTGGCGAGGAGGCCAGGTTTTGAGCTGCTGATCAAAGGGCATTTCGCCTCTGTGCTGGTGGAGCTCGCTCGGCACCAAACTGGAGTCAGCACGACCCCGCTCCCCGAAGCGTACGCGCGTTTGTCGGGAGTCATCGATTGGGTGGGAAAAAACGTTTCTCAGCAGATAGCCGTTGAGCAACTGGCCGAGGTTGCACATTGCTCACGCAGCACTCTGGAACGCCTATTCCAGAAGTGCTTTTCGACCTCTCCCTTGAACTACGTGTTGAGGTTGCGGGTGCACGAAGCAGAGAAGCTGCTACAAGCCACCGACGCCTCGATTGCAGAAATCGCCGTCCAGGTGGGCATGTCGGATTCGAGCTACTTCACGCGCATGTTTCGGCGGCAAACGGGCGTTCTACCGAAGGAATATCGCGCCCAGAATGCGTATCAGCGGACAGCGTCAAAAGCTTCGAGCAGTTTCGGCTAGCCTGTTTGCGTCATCGCCGGATAACGTTCGCTGGCGTTTTTCGTTCTTTTAGCTACGTAGCAGATCGACTAGGGTCCCGCGCATGTCGACGAGCCCCTTCGGAAGCGCTTCCCTTATTTCGTCATCAATCTCGGGGGGTCCGCGCAGTTGCGCACCGGCACCGTACTTTCGGGAGGCCTTTGAAATCAAAAAAGCGTTCAACGGGCTCGCCTATTCGTGACGGCGCTTGGCCTTTACGAGGTTGAGTTGAACGGGAAGCGGGTGGGTGATCAGGTGTTGTCGCCGGGTTGGACGGACTATCGAAAGCGCGTTTGCTATCAGGAATTTGACGTCACGAGCCTGGTGCACGAAGGCAACAATGCACTTGGGGCAATCCTCGGGGACGGTTGGTACTGTGGTTATGTGGGTTGGCAAGAGCGTCAGTTTTATGGGGATTGGCCGAAGCTGCTTTTGCGGCTAGAAGTGATGCTGACGGACGGGGTCACGTTTGAAATTTTGAGCGATGGCAGTTGGAGCACGACAACTGGCCCAATTTTGGAAAGCGACCTCATGTCAGGGGAAATGTATGACGCGCGGCGCGAACTCGGCGCTTGGTCTTCTGCCAACTATGACAGCTCGAGTTGGCAGCCTGTTCTCACCGCATCTATCGGCGACATTCAGCTCGTCACCTCCGCCGCACCCATCGAAAAGCTGACTCCAAAGCTCACTACCGAAACGGTGAACGCTAACACGCGCATCTTTGACCTCGGGCAAAACCTGAGTGGGCGCGTCGAGATCCAGGTGAAGGCCGAAGCGGGGCGCACGGTGCGTTTGCGTTACGCTGAGGTGCTAGATCCGAAAGGGCACCTCTACATTGAGAATCTGCGAGCGGCTCGCGCCACAGATTATTACACCTGCAAAGGCGGCAAAGACGAAACTTGGGAGCCTCGCTTCACCTTCCATGGTTTCCGTTACATCGAAGTGAGTGGACTGAAAGACACCGACCTCATCGAAGTGACAGGGATCGTGTTGCATTCCGATATGCCGGTAACGGGCTCGTTTTCTTGTTCACATCCGAAGTTGAATCAATTGCAGAAAAATATTCTCTGGGGGCAGCGTGGTAATTTCCTAGATATTCCGACGGACTGCCGGCAGCGCGATGAGCGCCTCGGGTGGACGGGCGATGCGCAGGTTTTCTGTCGCACGGCAGCGTTTAATATGGATGTGCAGGGGTTCTTCCACAAATGGATTCAGGATCTTCGCGACGCGCAAGTCGAGACGGGCGGGATCCCGCCAACCGCTCCAGATATCCGTTTCATGGGAGGGGGAGACGCGGGCCCCGCTTGGTCCGACGCGCACGTGATCTGTCCTTGGACTATCTATCTTTGTTATGGCGACCGCGAAATCTTGGCCGAGAACTATGAGTCGATGGTGCGCTATGTCGATTTCTTGGCAAAGCACCGTTCGAAAGAGTTTATCCGTTCCCATCCTGAGCTTGATGCTTGGCAGGGATTTGGCGATTGGTTGGCGCTCGACGGAAGCGGAATCAATGAGGGCGGGACGCCCAAAGATCTGATTGGGACGGCGTTTTTGGCGTACGACGCTGCGATCATGAGCCGAGTCGCTAAGATCTTGGGCCATGCCGCTGACGCATTGAAATACGAGGAATTGAGAAAGCAGGTTGTTTCGGCTTTTCAGCGCCGATTCGTCACACCGGAGGGCTTGTTAGCTTCGGGCACGCAAACAGCCTACGTGCTGGCGTTGCACTTCGAGTTGCTCCCGAACGCCGTGCGGGCGACGGCTGCGGCGGAACTCGCGCGCGACATCAAACGGCGCGGTTATCATCTTGCCACCGGCTTTGTCGGAACTCCCTACTTGCTCGAAGTGCTGGAAACGCACGGCTACCTCGACGTTGCGTACCGTCTTTTAGAGCAGGAAACGTTTCCGTCCTGGCTCTTTCCAGTCAACAACGGCGCCACCACGATTTGGGAACGTTGGGACGGTTGGACGCCTGAAAAGGGCTTCCAATACGCAGGGATGAACTCTTTCAATCACTACGCGTACGGGGCTGTCGGCGCTTGGATGGGGAGTTGCTGTCGTGGTGAGTCTGGCCTCAGGTTAGACGGCGCCCCTCCCGAGCGCCCGGGTTGTCTTCCGATTTTGAACTCGGCTGAACTCCCGTGTGAGTGCGCGGCCAATGCGCTCGAGTGCAGTATCCACGGAGGCGTACGCGTTGCCGCTCAGCTCCACCAAGGACGACGTCCCGATCTTCGGCCCGCTGACGGTAACCTGGCATTGTTTGTCGAGCCCACCGCGCGGCCCATTGATATCGGTCACGCGCACCACCACGGCGTTCAATTGATGCCCAAAACGGCTCAGTTGAAGCTGAATACGGCGTAAGGCGTAAGCCCTGAGTGCCTCTGAACCTTTGAACCCACGAAAACGGATGTCAACTCTCATATCGGCATTCTCCAGTTAAGACGCCAGATGGCATCGTTGACACCATTTCTATCGCTTCGCCGTTCTGTAGACCATTACGAAAATTGTACGTGTCATGTCGTGTTATTCGACATATGATGAGATCATGAGTTGGCTGAATTATCATCACTTGCTGTATTTCTGGGTCGTGGCCAGGGAGGGCGGGCTCGTACCGGCGGGCAAGGTGCTGCGCCTTTCTCACCCAACCATAAGCGCACAAATCCACTCACTTGAGGACCAGCTAGGAGAGAAGCTGTTCGTCAAAGTGGGTCGCAAGCTTGCGCTCACGGAGATGGGGAAAGTCGTGTTTCGTTACGCTGACGAAATCTTTTCATTGGGCCGCGAAATGATGGAAACGGTCAAAGGTCGCCCCTCGGGGCAGTCCCTGACACTCGATGTGGGTGTCGCGGATTCGGTGCCCAAGCTGGTGGTGCGAAGGCTGCTCCAGCCGGCGCTCGCTTTGCCCGAGCCAGTGCGCTTGGTCTGTCATGAAGATTCACCCGAACGGCTCTTGGCCGAGCTGGCGCTTCATTCGCTCGATGTGGTGATTTCTGATTCTCCCGTTCCGAGCGGGAGCAGCGTACGTGCTTTCAATCATCTGCTTGGAGAAACGGGTGTTAGCTGGTTTGGGAAAAAGGCCCTGGTGCGGCGCTATGCGCGTGGTTTTCCGGGCTCGTTGACGGGAGCTCCGATGCTCCTGCCGCTCGAATCGCTGCCGCTCCGGCGTGAGTTGAATCAGTGGTTCACTCGCCATGACATCCATCCGCGGGTGGTGGCCGAGTTCGAAGATAGCGCGTTGCTCAAGGTGTTCGGTGGGGACGGCATTGGCATTTTCCCAGCGTCCACCGTGATGGCTCGCGAAGTGATGGACCAGTACGGGGTCGAAAAGCTGGGTGACGCTGAAGGCGTGATCGAACGCTTCTACGCCATCTCGGTTGAGCGCCGGCTCAAACATCCGGCAGTGATCGCGATCTCGAACGCAGCGAGGAATGAGTTGTTCGCGGCAGGCTGACAGCACCCTTGCCTACAGTGTGGTCTTGGGCCCCCGGATAGCCGCGAAAGTTCGACAGAATCTTGCACGGATGCCTTGACTTGGGTGAGACGGGTTCTAATAGTTCGACATAGATTCGACAGAGGTTTGACGTTGGCACGAAACTTTGACAGAGCGCATGACAGTCGGGACGTCGTCCTGGTGGGAGGAGGCCTGGCGAATTGCTGTATCGCGCTCGCGCTCGAGCGCTTCCATCCCGAGCTTCGGGTCACCCTGGTGGAGTCGAACGCGCAAATCTTGGGGAACCACACGTGGTGTTTCCACGAGCAAGACCTAGGAGCGCGGGTCTGGTCCCTCCTTCAACCAGCCGTGGAGCGCGTTTGGCCAGGTTACGAGGTGAGCTTTCCCGACCGCCAACGCCACGTGAGCTCTGCCTATGGAGTGATAACCAGTGAGCGCTTGCGCGCGGTCGTAGAGCGGGCACTTCATGTGGGTCCAGGGTGTGAGCTCGTAGTGAATGATTCGGTCGCGAACATCGAGCCACATCGCGTGGTGCTCGAAAGTGGTCGCGAGCTCAGTGCTGCCTGGGTTGTCGACGCCCGGGGCCCCAAAGTGGAAGAAAGTTCGCCAGATTCTCCACCTACTTTGTTTCAAAAGTTTTTGGGGTTGGAGCTTCGCCTCGCCGAGTCCGCGCCGCGCGAGATCCCACTCCTCATGGATGCGACGGTCCCCCAATTGGATGGCTTTCGCTTCATGTACATTCTTCCGCTTGAGCCTCGGCGCATGCTCATTGAAGACACCTATTTTTCAGACTCCAGTGCTTTGGATGAAGGGGCGCTTCGTGAGCGAATTTTGAGTTACGCGCAGGCAAAGGGGTACCTGGTGGAGGCGGTGATTCGCCAAGAAGTGGGAGTGCTCCCGATGCCTTGCCGAGGGCGGGCTTACCCCGAGCCCGGCTCCCCACTGCGTCTCGGCTATGCGGGAGGCTGGTTTCATCCCACAACGGGCTATTCGCTGCCGTTGGCCTCACGCGTGGCTGAAGTGTTCACGCTGAAGGTGGACGAGTGGCGCACACGTTTGGACGACTTGCGAAGGCTTCAGGCTAACCAGTTTCGCTTTGGAGCATTTCTCAATCGCTTGCTCCAGGAGGGCTTTAGTCCTGAGAAACGTTGGAACGCGTTTAGCCGATTTTATGGTTTTGATGACAGATTGATAGCTCGCTTCTATGCGCTGAAGATGACTCACACGGATCGCTTGCGCCTTTTGTGTGGTCGGCCTCCGCGCGGCCTCTCACTCAAACACTGGCAACTAGGAATGAACCCATGAGCGCACCGGCAATATCCTACTCCGAAGATTCAGCACTTTCCGTTCTCCTGGATCAGGAGTTTGCGCCTGAACGGCTGGCAGAGCTCTGCCCAGAAAGCGCGCTGGATGCGCGGCATTGGCAGGCCGCGCTCTACGAACCTTTACGTGGGTTTTTGGCTCGTTCCGGCAAAGAATTTCGGGCTTCCTTGGTGAGGCTCGGCTATCGCATCGCGGGAGGCGCCGAAGAGTTGCCTCTTGCGTTGCCTGAGCTCGTGGAGATCTTGCACGCCGGCTCTCTCATCATCGATGACATCGAAGATGATTCCAGCAGTCGCCGTGGAGCGGCAGCCTTGCACCGCCAGATCGGCTTGCCCAAGGCCCTAAATGCCGGCAATTGGTTGTATTTTTGGCCCTCCCGCTTGTTGCAGCAGCTTTCTCTTCCGCCCGTCGTCGAGCTTTCCTTTCACCGCGCGATGAATCAAATGTTGCTCAACTGCCACTATGGGCAAGCACTCGATCTGGGCGCCACGTTCGGTGAAGTGGAGCGAGCGGAGCTTGAGCCGGCCGTGAGAACGCTCTCGACGCTCAAAACGGGCAGCCTCATGGGTTTTGCAGCTGAGAGTGGGGCGCTGTTCGCCGGAGCCAGTCCGAGCGTGGTGCGCACACTGAATCGCTTTGGGCAAGAGCTGGGCGTCGGGTTGCAGATGCTGGATGATCTGGGCGGTATCCAGAGTGAACGACGAGCGCAAAAGGGGCACGAAGATTTGCTGAATGGTCGGTTGACGTGGGTGTGGGCGTGGCTGGCCGAGGCTGTTGATGCGACCGAATTCGAGCTCCTCTCGCAGATGCAGGCGCAGGTGCAGGCTCGGGATCTGCATCCTGAGGTGCTCTGCGCCAAGATCCGACCCGTACTGAAGAAGCACCGAGTACGGGTGCACCTTCATCTCGACAAAGCATTTGGGGAGCTGACGAGCGCCGTCGGATTGGCTCCTGGCGTCGGCGAACTTCGGCGCACCTTGAGCGTGTTGGAGAAGAGCTATGACTGAACGTGAACTAACAGCTGCGGTAGTCGGGAGCGGTTTTGGCGGGCTTGCTGCGGCCATCCGTCTTCAAGCGTTGGGTGTGAAAACGGTGCTGTTTGAAGCGCGGGATAAACCGGGCGGTCGCGCGTATGTCTACCAAGATCAGGGTTTTACGTTCGACGCGGGGCCCACCGTCATCACAGCGCCAGAGTGCCTGGAAGAGGTTTTTAGCGCGGCAGGCAGACGAATGGAGGATTACGTCGAGCTCTTGCCAGTGAAGCCGTTCTATCGGTTGGAGTGGGAAGACAGCGTCTCGCTGGATTACGCGGGCACCGACGCGATGAAGCAACAGATCAAGGCTCTGTGGCCGTCTGATCTCGCGGGCTACGAGCGCTTCATTGAGTACTCGAAAGCTGTGTTTGCCAAAGGGTACACGGAGCTGGCTGCCGCGCCTTTTTTGCGCTTTTTTGATATGGTGAAGGTGGCGCCCTCCTTGGCGCGTTTTCGGGCGGATCGGAGCGTCTACCAAACGGTCGCGCGCTTTGTGAAGAGTGAGCATTTGCGCCAGGCTTTGAGCTTTCATTCACTCTTGGTGGGCGGGAACCCTTTCGAAACCAGTTCCATTTATACCTTGATTCACTACTTAGAAACGAATTGGGGCGTGTTCTTTCCGCGAGGCGGCACAGGAGCGCTTGTTAACGCGTGGGTGCGCTTGTTCGAGGAGCTTGGGGGCGAAGTCCGGCTGAGCACGCCGATCGACGAAATCGAGGTTGAAACCAGTCATGGCCGCACCCGCCATCTGGTGAAGACGAAGGCTGGCGCCACGCAGGCGTTTGATTTGGTTGTTTCCAATGCAGATGTGCACCACACCTATGCCCATCTTTACCGTCAGCAGCCGGCGGCGCAGGCGACGCAACGAAAGCTAGAAAAAGCCGAATGGTCGATGTCCCTGTTTGTGCTCTATTTTGGTACGGATCGGGAGTACAACGACATCGCGCACCACACCGTGATCTTTGGCGCACGCTATCGCGAGCTCTTGCAGGAGATCTTTCACGGCGGCAATCTCCCGGAGGATTTCAGCCTGTATCTGCATTCGCCGACCGTCACGGACAAGACGCTCGCGCCGCCGGGCTGTTCTGGATTTTACGTGCTGAGCCCCGTTCCACACTTGGGCAACTTGCCCGTCAACTGGGAGGAGGTGGCGCCTCAGTATGCGGAGCGGATCTTGGAATCGCTTGAGCGCTACCTGCCCAATCTGCGACAGCACGTCGTCACAAAACGCTGGTTTTGCCCGAGTGACTTCAGAGACACGTTGAGTGCGTATCACGGTGCTGCGTTTTCCGTGGCTCCCACGCTCACGCAGAGCGCTTGGTTTCGGCCCCACAACAAGGATCCGAAAATCCCGGGGCTCTATTTGGTGGGCGCAGGCACCCATCCCGGCGCGGGCTTACCCGGCGTGGTCAACTCCGCGAAAGCCACGCTCAAGGTGATCCTCGACGATCACCCAGAACTCAACCCGAGCGCCGAGGCTGCAGAATGACCCCAGAAGAACAGCGCGTGGCCGCCACGACAGATTGCCGGAGCGTCATTCGCGAAAAGAGCAAAAGCTTTGCCATGGCCTCCAAGCTGCTCCCAGCCTCCTCCCGCGACGACGTCATCACGCTCTACGCTTGGTGTCGGCGGGCTGACGACGCGATCGATATGGTGCCCGAAGCTGAGCAACCCGCAGCGATTCTGAAATTATCCTCAGAAATTGAGTCGCTCTATGCAGGGCAAGCGCAAGCGGAGCCCATCCTGCAGCTGTTTCAGAGCGTGGTTCAAAAGTATCGGATCCCCAAGGAATACCCGCTCGAACTCATCGCCGGGATGCAAATGGACGCCGATGGGATGCGCTACCAAACGCTGCATGAGCTCTTGCTGTACTGCTATCGGGTGGCTGGCGTGGTCGGTCTGATGCTGTGCCATATCCTGGGCGTTCGAAACAAGACGGCGCTCTCTCAAGCGGCGCATTTGGGAATAGCCATGCAGCTTACCAACATCGCGCGCGACGTGGCCGAAGATTGGGCTCGTGCCAGGCTCTACATTCCTCACGAATGGCTGACTGCTCAGGTGCAAGCTCCCGCGCTTAACGCTTCGGTCCCAAGTGCTGCGCAAACTGTGCTGAAGCCTCAGATCCAACGCTTGCTAGATCTGGCAGACGCCTATTATCGCTCCGCGGATCGGGGGATCCCGTCTTTGCCGTACCGCGCGGCGCTGGCGGTGGCGGCTGCGCGGCGCGTTTACTCCGCTATCGGCGCCGAGATTCGGGCTGCCGTCTTTGATGTATTTTCCGGGCGGATCTATGTTTCTAACCTCCGAAAATTGTGGTTGTGTGGCGTGGCCATTGTCTCCACAACCCTCGCTTTCGTGCGCCTTCCGAGTTCCCGGGGCGTGCCTCGATTCAACTTGCCAGTAAAGGCTGTGGAAGATGTCATTTACCTCTGAAGTACGAGTTTACGTAGGTCGCGCGCAGGAGTTTGATCGCACTGATTGGCTCGTGTACGTCGCTTGGGTGGGCCTGATGCTCGGGCTCGTCTTCTCGACGGGCCTGTTTGTTGGCGTTGGCTATCTTCACGACGCACCGCTTCCAGATGTGGCTCTGTGGGTGCCGGTGGGTGCTGCGATTTTTGCTTTCAGCATAGCCATTGACAGCATCGGACATCGGACCATCTACAAACAGGAGATACAGAAAGGTGAAGGGCTGGTCCATGGCATCACGATTTTCTGCGGCATCACGAGCTGCGTGTTGTTATCTCTGGCCTATTCGCGGCACTCGTTCTGGGTGCCCGCAATGGTGCTGACAGTCCTGTCCTTCATGTACAGCGTCGTGGATGAGGCCTTCCACTGGCGAAGGTACGTGCAGCTGCACTCGGATCGCGTGGAAATGTGGAGCCACGTGGGCATCTTTCTCGGGCACGGGATCATGATGCTGGCTTGGTGGGCTTGGTTTTTTCAGGGTTATCAAGGGGTGCGAGAGACTCTTGGATGGTTGTTGTGAGCTTGCAATCGGGTACAAAACGGAGCCTAGACGGCGCTTTGGCGGTTGCTCCTTCAATGGATAACACGCCTCGCTATCGAATCGGCGCGGTGGCTAAGCTAACGGGGCTGACTGCTCATCAGCTGAGAGTTTGGGAAAAACGCTACGGCTCGTTTGAGCCTTCGCGCTCGGCGGGCGGCGGGCGGCTCTACAGCCATCTGGATGTCGATCGATTTCGCCTCATCAAGCAACTGACGGAGCTGGGCAATTCGATTGGGCAGATTGCTCAGTTGAGCGTGCCTGAATTGCAAGGGCTGCTTGAAAAAATGCGGGGGAGCGCAGTTGTTCAAAGTGGGTCGGTTGCTGGCCAACAGGTGAGGGAGCAATTCTTAGCGGCCATCCGAGAAATGCGCACGAGCGACGCGGAGCGCATCGTTGCGCACAGTTCGCTGGCGTTTGAGCCGCGTGCGTTTGTGATTGAAGTGCTGGTGCCGCTGTTGCGCGCTGTCGGGTCATTGTGGGAGGAGGGGGACTTTTCGATAGCGCACGAACATGCGGCCACCGAAGTGCTACGCAGCCAGTTGGGATTTTTGATGCGCACGTATGCCCAACCCGCGGATGCTCCCATCGCGATTGTGGCCACGCCAGCAGGTGAGTTGCACGGGCTAGGTGCGCTTTCTGCTGCCCTGATAGCTGCGGGGAACAGCCATCGCGTGATCTATCTGGGGCCGAATGTGCCTCTTTCCGACTTACTCAATTCGGCAAGGTCGAGTCGCGCCAGCACGGTTTTGGTATCGATCCTGTGTTCAGCAGACGATCCGGTGACGTACTTATCTAAACTTCGACTCGGTCTTTCGGAGCAAGTGCAAATTCTGATGGGGGGTGCCGCGACGGCGAGACTTGAAATTGCGGGCGTGCAGCGACTCGCATCGTTGGAAGCGCTGAATGACTGGTTTCAACGTCGCGCTTGGCCTCGCAGCAGCTAGGGCGCCGCGGACCACCACTAGGAAATCCCTCGAATCGCATTCGCCACGATTCGTCGTGCCCGCGCCACTTGAGTTGCCGTCGAGCGCTGCCCAACTTCTTTCATCACGGCGATAGTGTCTTGATGTTCCTTCAACACACGCTCAAGCCGCGGAAGATTGCGCTTCAAGGCGCTCAGCTCTGCCACGATCTTATCGGGATTTCGCGAGATGCGATTGCCGGTTTGCGCCAGCTCAGCACAGAGGCGTTCCTCGGGATGGAGCGGTCGGTAGTAGCTGATTTCAAGCGTGAGCTGCATTGCGCGCTGGAGGCGCCGCATGAGACCCGGGAGGCCGTCGAGTGATTGATTGGAGAGGGGGCGTTCACGAATGGTCAGCGTCGTATCCTGCGAAAGATCGACCACGGGGAGATCGATGACGGTGGTGAAGGTGTCTCCGTCGTAGCTGGTGTGGCCTGGCTGGGGTCGATGGCTTTGAAGCAATTTTTGCTTGCCTACTTGCACAGATTCCGGGGGCGCGGCCAAATGAACACGGATTCTAACGGAGCGTTTTCGCTGAAAACCTGTGAAGGTGCCGTTGGCCTTGTGGATGCGGAGGGTGCGCAATCCTTTGGCTTCCGTGTGCACCAGCTCAAGCTGTGCTTCATCACCGCGGGTGTAGCCTAGCGTTTCGCCATCGTCCTCGAAAAGTGTGTAGCTGGCGTTTCCTCCCGCCCACACGTCGAGGAGGAGCGTGGGGTAGCTGCCAGGCTTCAGGCGAGTTGCGCCATACAGGCCAGGGATGACGGCGCCTGGTCGGACGTATACCGGGACTTCAGCCAACGTCGCTGAATGCTCGTGCCAGCCCGATTCATAGGTTTTGCCAGTGGAGGTCTCAATCCACGAACCAGCGGGCAGCCATGCGGAAAAACGTGATTCTTCGGTTTCGGGATCGGCCGCCGACGTTACGGGGTGAACGATCATTTGTGAACCAAAGTAGTACTGCTCGTTGCAGCGGTACGCGTCGTCTTCTTCCGGATGTTCATGATACATGGGGCGAAGGAGTGAGTCGCCGCTTTCGATCAGCGTGCGCCACTCACTGGCAATGTACGGCACCAGCTCATACCGTCGGCGAATCGCGTCTCTGCCAAGGTTGCGATGGGGCTCCTGGAGGTCGTAGATGCGACGTTCGTTCGTAGCTGATTTGGTGGAGTGAGTGCGTAAAATGGGCGAATATGCGCCGAATTGCAGCCATCGCACGTACACCTCGGGCTCCGGTAGTGAGAAGTGGCCGCCGATGTCGTGGCTCCAATGTCCAAACAGGGCATTAGCCGAACGCGCAGTGAACCCGGGTTGGTGGGCGAGCGAGCTCCAATTCGACGTTGTGTCGCCGGAAAAACCAACGGGATGGCGCCCTGAACCGAGCCCGCCGTAGCGCGTGAAAACGAGAGGGCGAATGTTCGGTTGCCGCTCGGCCTGATCGCGATAGTGCGTGTAATTGAGCCACGGCAGGGGATCGAGCCCTGGGACTTTGGAAGCCAGACCCTGTTGCCAGTCCATCCACCAGAAGTCGACGCCCTCGCGTTCCAACGGATGGTGCAATACGGAAAAATACGCCTGCATGAAGTTCGGATCGGTGCAATCAAAAGGGATCGTGCCTTCTTTGGTCTGCGCCTTCTTAGCGTTGGCTTCTCCCATCGTTTTGCGAAACTCGGAATAGCGTTCCTCTTCTTTGGAAACACCATCCGCGGGGTGCAAATTTAGCGAGATCTTCATGCCGTGCTCGCGCAAGTAGCCGAGCGTCTCCTGGTGATCTGGGAAGAGCTCCTTCGACCACGTGTACCCAGTCCAACCGAGCTGGTGCCAATCCATGTCGATGACGAGCACATCCAACGGAATGCCAAACGCGTCGTGGTCTCGCACGAGCTCTTCAAGCTCGCGATCGATGTAGGCCCAATAGCGACAGAACCAGTAGCCAAACGCGTAGCGTGGCGGCAGCGGCTGTCGCCCGAAAATGAGCGCTGCGTCGTGGAGTGCCGCCTTATAATTTCGGCCATGCAACAGCAGGTAGAGATCTTGTCGCTCGCCGGGCGGGCGCGCAGCGCACCAGAGCGTTTTGGTGTCGGGGAGGGGCGCGAGCAGGATCCCCTGACTGTCGTCCACCGTCACGAAGCCGTCGCGTGAAAGCAACCCGGGCTCGATCGTGAGCGGACTGTTCTCATCGGGCACTATTTGGTTGTTGCGCCACACGCACTTGAAGGGGCCGTCGCAACCGTCCAAAGTTCGAGCCGTGCCTCCCAGATTACCGCTTTCAGTGTCGCCGAAGCGATAGCGAGCCTTCTCAGAAGAACCGGGAACGAGCTCAAGCTCTGCGCTAAGTGTTTCGGGTGTAAACGCTCGGTTGGTGTCACTGCAGGTTAACTTGACGCGATCTGTATGGATCACAACGCCCAGCTCCGATTCCTCCACTCGAAACGATGGAAGCGGGGTGCTGCGATTCACCACCGTGAGTGTCGCTCGATCCTCGAACACGCGATCAGCGGCGAACTCGCAGCGGATCAGCTGATTTGAGAGGACAGTGAAGCGACAGCTACCCTTCTTGACGATAGCGCGCGCCTGAGCCTTGGGCTCGGCCTGGAACATGGTTGAGCGTTTCATCGAAGGCAGGCTAGCTTGGAGCTCGCCTTGCGAGAAGCTTGCTGCGCGCTAGCGCTTTTTGGGCGGCCGCTCATTTCGAACGCCACAGCGCCACATAGGCAACTTCCGGAAGGCATGGGGTCGGAGCCTAGCAGCGAGCCACGGGAAACCCAATGGGACCGCGTGTCCCAGGTTGCGGTGAGCAGGCGCCCAGCAAAAATGGCGCCATTCTTCTTGTCAGGCAGCCAGAAAACTCTGCGAGAGTTCTCAAGCTTGAAAGTATCCCACCACGGTAGTACTGTTTCCTCAATGCCAAGAGGGAACCCCGCCGTGAAGCTCGCAGTCACGATAGATGCCAACGTCCACGCCAAGTTGGTGGATGCCGCCGAAGCCGAGGGGACGAGCGTCTCCGCTTGGCTTACAGCGGCGGCACGCCGTGCGCTGCTCGTGCGTGATGGGCTCAGGGCCATTCGAGAATGGGAGGTGGAGTACGGCGCCTTCACGGACGCGGAACTTGAATCCGCGCGCGTTCGCGTGAATCAAGCGGCCATTCGGCGGAAGCGAGCTGGCCGATGAGCCCGGTCGTCTACGACACGGGCGTGTTGATCGCTGCCGAGCGATCTCTCCGCCGCACGTGGGCTGACCACCGGATCCGCCTGGAGGCGGGAGTTGTCCCACTGGTGCCGGCTCCTGTGGTCGCGCAGGCCAGCCGCTCTCCGAAGCAGGCGCAGATGAGGCGTTTCCTCCGTGGGTGCGAGGTCATCCCTTTCGACGAGACGGCCGCCCACCTCGCCGGGTCGTTGCTTGCCAAGTCCCGCACCAAGGACGTCGTCGACGCTTCGGTGGCGGTGCTAGCGGCTCGGTTTCAAGCGACTGTCGTGAGCGACGATGCTGACGACCTGCGTCGGCTGTTATCGGCCGCCGGCGCGAAAGTGTCGATTGTGGACGTTTGAGGTTTCGTCACAGGCGCTTGCAGCGCTAACCGCTCGGCCTTGAGCCATCCACTCGGTAGCGTGCCTGATCCAAATGGATGTGGTCTTGGTGCAACTTGTCGAAGAACGGTGTGATCACCACTGAAAAGGCGTCTTCATCGTACAAGCGCGACGCGACGCTGCGCCAAAACAGCGATTCAGGACGCTTGGGCTCTGTGTCGACCCTACCGAAGTCGTGCAGCACACTGAGCTTGCGCCCGTTCTTGAGCGTGACGCTTCGAATATCGATGGCGTTTGCGTACGCGTGCTCACTCACGAGCGCGAAGCGCGCCATCTTCCGGCAACTGTACGTGCCTCCTTGTTCGACTCGCACGACGCTCTGCCCCAAGTAGCGTTTGGCTTCTTGATTGACGACCACTTCAAAACGCGCCAATCCGAGGGCCATACCGCAGCTCAGGATCGGTGCGACGTTGTAGCGTATTTTCGTGGGTCCCTGTCGATAGACGACTGCTTGCTCGACGCCACACGTAGGCCGATTGCTGCCGCTCTCTTTCACGGGCAGCTTGGCGCGCACGAAGTCGACTCCCGCGGCTCGGAGCTTCTGCTCACAATCGGCGATCGGGTCGGGCGGTGCAGCCAAGTTGTCGTTATCTGGGTCGAGATCTGCCAATGCAGTTCTATTAGCAGCCAACGGCTCAAGCGCGACGACGGAGCGCGCATGCAGTACGCATAGGGTCACGAACAGTGTGAGCAGGGCCGCTCGAAAGGTCATTGGGTGACTAACCCAGTACGGGGCGAAACCTTGGGCAGCGGTTGAAGTTTGGGGCTACTTGGGGTCGAAGGCCTGGCGGGCCGTTGTCTTTTCCGCCTGCTGCCAGCGCGGCTTGGTAGAATTCGTCAACGATCGCCCGAGATTCGGAACGAAACGCGATGTGAAGCCGTGGGGTATTGGGTTCGCGGTGCTCCGCTGTAAATCTGCGCGGCGAAAAGCGTCGGCAGAATCAAGTTAGCCTTACTGCGAAACAGTTAGCTTGTACTTGCGAGTAAAGTGGTCAGGGAGCATCTCGCCGGGGCCCGAGGCATCGCCAAGCGCACTAAACCACCCGGCCTTGACGTAGTAAGTGCCGGCCTCTGGCGCGCTGTAGCTTAGGGTGACGCTGGCACCCTGTGTGGTCTGGTATTCGTGACCCAGTTCTTTACCGCCAGCGTCAAACAACTTGAGATCACCGTAAGTATCGGTCGGAACATTTTCTAGCTTCACGGTGGTGGTTCCTATCGCAAGAAATACACTGTACCAGTCGTCGTAAGCAGCCGATGCCGGGGGAGACCCCAGGGTGTGCCCTGCGAACACGTAGGCGTCGATCGCGGTGCCCGTCGTAATAGCAGTCGGGCTATCTCGAGTATCGTTGGGCTCAAATGAGTCATCGAGCTTCGTGTAAGCCATGTTGAGGGTGTACGCGTAGGGAACTTGAAAGCCTGCGAAGTCGCCGATGTCGACGCGATACTTTTGGCCTTTCGCGACCGCAACGAAGGCTGACACGTTCTGCCCCTCCGACTGGGCATAGCGCCGATAGATTTCGCCATTGTCGCTTACAGAGTAAATATGAACATCGGCGTTACCGGGCCCTACGTTCGTGACGGCGATCTGCATGTAACCGCCTGCTGCGTCCGCGGGCACGGTCAACTCGTAGAAGTCATGATCCGTTGTGCTTGAGACGCAGCCGCGAATCGTGGAACCGAGCGTGTAGGCTCTTGAGTTGTCGCGCGAGTTGTTGGGTTCAGTGGGATCCACACCGCCGCATGGGTCCACGGTTGCTGCTCCACCGGTACCGCTGCCGCTCATGCCTGCGTTTCCCGCCCCACCGAGGCTGTTTGCTCCGCCCACCGCGCGTGAGCCACCAGAGCTGCTTGCAACGGCACCGCCTGTTGAATTGCCGGCGCTGTTGGCGGAGCCACCGGACAGTCCAGTGGCGCCTCCGGAGCTAGCACTGGAGTTGGAGGAGGTGACGGTGCAAGCCGACATTCCCAGGGCACCAAGTGCTGAACACAGGACTAAATACGAAGCATGACATTTCATGTTGATTAGTTCTCCCTAAGTGAAGACCGAGCTCATGACAGTTACATTTTATTACGGGCGTTCGCTACGTGGGAAATCAGGGCTCCGGCCTAGCGGTATGTGTGGCCCCGACATACGACGGCAGGAGCCCTTTTGCTCCCCCAGGATCGGTGGGGAGTCAGCTTTGAAGCAACCTAGCCGACCCAATTCGCTCAAGGTCATGGCGAGGTCGTGCTCAGATACGGTTTCTCCGCTGGGAGCCCCGAGCGCTTCCTGCCAGGCAGCCAGGAGCGTTGTTCTGTAGCAGGTTCCGTTCAAGAGGAGGCCATCTAGCCGATGGGGGGCCCCCTCAGCCGGCGGCCGAAGCTTGGTACGGAGGCGTACCGCCCGGATGCTTCATTTCTCTGCGTGCACGAGGGCGAATCTGTGCTTTCTTCCTTGGATGGCTGTTGAGACCTTGACCAGGAGTGGGCTCGCGAAGAGTGCGGCGTTTGTCGTTAGCTTGTGGAGCTTTGAGGCGGAAGCTCGGCCCACTGGGGAACCCCAAGCGTGCGCCAATTGCCACTATGAAAAATTGGGGCCGACAATCGATGTCACCATGAGCAACCGAGACCCCAAGCTCGGGGAAACTATCAATTTGAAAGTCAGCCTGAGCGCCAACGCACCTGGCGCCTTGCGTACCGGGCTGATGGTTTCAACTGACAGTTCGGGCGAGTTTTCGGTCGTTGAAGCGGATTACATGCGCTTGAACACGCCGACGCAGATACTGCACTCGCAGCCCAAAAATCTGGTGGACGGAAAGGCGGACTTCAAGCTGGCGTGGAAGGCACCCGCTTCGCCAGGCGTCGCCAAGTTCACAGTTTGGTCCATTACGGGGAACTCAAACGGCACCGATGCCGACGACCATCACGCCACAACCTCATTTCAATTGGCGTTTGGTTGTGCTGCCAAAAATTTCTACCCCGATGCGGACAAGGATGGCTACGGGAACCTGAATCGTCCGACGCTGGCGTGCACCCAGCCTGCCAACCTGATCGCCGAAGGGGGCGATTGCGACGACCAGAACACCATGGTTTCTCCCGCGAGCACCGAGATTTGTAACGTCGCCGATGATAACTGCGACGGCGCTATCGACGAAAACCTCGGATGCGGGCTCGTCTACCTCGACGCCGACGGTGACGGCTATGGGAGCCCGTCGAGCGCCCTGAGCTACGGACCGTCGGGGTCAGGCTTCTCGCTCAACAACAAGGACTGCAATGATATGGACCCGGGCGTATTCCCCGGTGCTCGGGAACAGCTCAACGGCCGAGACGATGACTGCAACGGGCAGTTGGATGACGTTGCCGTGGGCGGCGTGCCCGACCCCGTTCCGACCACTGCCCCAAGCATGGCTCCGACCACTGCCCCGATCGTGCGAGACAGGACGCCCGTGGGGAGTACGAATTGTGCTGTGGAGTGGCGTCGCAATTCGGGCGATTCTTCGTGGATGTTTGGGCTATTGGCCGCAGCGGCCCTGGCGAGACGCCGCGGATACGGACCAGCAAGCGGGCACGGCTAGCGTTTATGGTCGTAGCAGCTCAAGAACCGAGCAATGTCTGAGCGCCCGTATCTATCACTCTTGCGTGCACTAGCGGCGGCGGGGGTTGGTCACGCCATTGCGGGTGGATTGGCGGTGGTCCTCCACGGTGTGCCACGGATGACATTTGATCTGGATTTAGTCGTGGATCTCAACGACGAGAATGTGAAGCGGTTGGTTCGCGTGCTCGAACAGGAAGGCTATCGGCCGAGGCTTCCCGTTGCGCTCTCGGATTTGTCGGAGGCAACAAAACGATATGAGTGGGTGACCGAGCGGAACCTGATTGCCTTTTCGCTGAATCACCCTCAAAGGCAAATGGAAGAAGTGGACATTCTGTTGGCTCCGGGCATCGAGTGGTCCGAGATTGCAGCCTCTCTCGTCTGGCGGCCCATCAATGGCGATAGTGTGGCCGTGATTGGGAAGGAGCTACTGCGTCGCATGAAGCTTGCAACCGGTCGGGAGAAGGACCAGGCAGATGCGGAGCTTCTCGGTGAATTCTGAAGCCTTGGTGTCGCGGCCCACGCGCGAGCAAGTCGAAAATTTCGCGCGGCTCAGCGTGGAGCAACGATTCAATTGGCTCATGGATATGCTGGCGCTATGTCACGATTTGACGCCGCCCGACGTTCGGGAAGGCTGGCGGACGGTGAAGGACGAAGCTCGGCGACGTTGAGAAACCTCAGGGCGTCGCGCCGCGATAGGCAACCCCTACTTCTGTGGCTGTGCCTCCGTTTTGGTAGAGGGACACCGTTTCGTCGGGGTCGACCCAGGGCGGCATCGAGAACCAGGCGTAGCGCTCAACGAACGGCAGCGACTCCAGCATGGCGACGGACGCGGTTGCGAAGGCTGCCTGTTGGGCACGACTTGGGTAGCGAGGCGCCGTGCCCCAGTTAATCAACGAGTACTCGGTAAGCCACACCGGACGCCCATAGCGCTCGTGCGCGCTTTGCACGTACGCCCGGAGCGCGTTAGTGTTGGACGCCGCGTCGAAGTTAGCGCCTGTGCCCCCGTACCAGTGGAGACAAATGAAATCCACCCGGAGCCCCTTCGAGGCAACGCCACTCATAAACTGATCGAACCAGCTTCCCGGCGCGGACGCACGATCCGCTGTAGCAGGACTACCAAGTCGCTTGCCTGTCGCTTCTAGTTTGGGCCACAGGTCGAGCGCCTCCTGGACGGGCAGGTTCGACTGATCGGCACGGTCTGGCTCGTTGAAACCGAGCAACACGTCGCCCACCGCTTGAGCGATCGTTCCGACGCCGCGATCCGCCGAGCTCGCGTCCCAGATCATAGGCACGAACTGCATCCCGGCAGGTGCCGTGACGCCGTTCGGTGTCGGGTACCAGTTGTAAAACCAGACCGCTCTCACGTTGGCGAGCGCCTGATCCACTCCGTTGAAGTACCATGTGCCGACACCCTTCTTCATCCCGAGCGACGGGGACGGGGCGCCTCCCGCGCCTGGCGATACGCCTCCCGCGCCTAGCGATACGGTGCCTACGCCGATGCTCCCGCTCAATGAACCGCCCGACGCGCCATGTTGTGGCGAGAACCCGGTACCGCGCGGAGCGCATGCGCCGACGAGCAGACTCACAACAGTGATCGAGACGAGGAGCCGAGCGGCAGATGCACGGGATCTTTGGGCCTGAATGCTAGTAGGGGTGTCCATCAAAAGTTGGCTCCAAGGAAGGCCTCGAACGAACCCCCAAAGAGCTGCCGCAGGTCGCGTTCCAATTCCGCATCCGTGACGGCCCAACCCACCCGGAAAAGATCGCTGTACTTCTCGACCAGCACGTCTCCGAGGATTTGCCGCGAATGACGCCACTTGTAGATGACCTGATCGAGCACACGCGCGTCTGAGTGCTGCGGGGTGAAGCTTGGCCCGAGGAGCTCCAGACGCATGCGGGTCATCTCATTGATGACGATGGGAATATTGGTGAACCACCAACAACCAAACACATGCAAATTCCTGAATTTACGCGCCATAACGCATAATTCGTGCTGATTTTCGCGTGCCAGGGCCGTTAGGAGAAACTTGTGGTGCGGATGCGCTGCGATCAGGTTTTGATAGGCGCTCAGATCAGCTCTGCCAACGCCATCCCCGGCTAACCTCAATGCTGGATTCACTTGGCGCACGACACCGGGCATCAAGGCGAACGGCAATCCGTGTTCAAGGCAATGCGGGAGCACGGCGCCGTCGATCAGTGTGGCGATATCTGATGTGGCAGGGTAGGCGAAGTCTGGCTCGAGCGAGACCATCACGTACTTGGCGTTCAGCTTCTTGGACCAGTCCGCTAGGAAGCGCCGAACTTCCGAGAGGGATTTTCGATCCAGGGTTGGATTGACCGCGTAGCCTTGCTCCGTGAGCGTTTTGGAGGCGCCTTTCCAATCGATGAGCAGCGGATCGATGCGCAAAGCTGCGGTGAAGCGCGAGTCACGTTGGAAGCCTTTTTCCCAAAACGGCCGTTCTTCGGGGTCGAATGGCGAGTTGGTCATGCAAAAGGTGTGGACGTGCGCGAGCTCCATTACTCGTGTCACGAAGGCCCCAAGCTTCTGCTCGGAAAACCAGCGCCGGATTTTAGGTAAACCGTCTTTTTTGGGATCTAGGCCGAGCGCATGCAAGGTGGTGACGACTCCGCGCGTGGCTTCTGAAAGTGGGCTTTGCTGCTCAAACAGCGTGCGCCAGACGAGCTCTGCTTGTTCAGATTTCTTGAGCGCCCAGTACTTTTCGTAAGGTAGCTCAATACTCCGAAAGGCCTCCGCAACCAGGTAGTGGTAGGTGAGCTGTTCGTCGATGCCCCAGAGTAAGAGGGACTCCAGCGCAGGATCGTAAAGGTGCGTGTGAATGTCGTAGGTGGGCGTGGTTTCTACGTGTTCACGGATCTTTTGCTCAAGCTCATTCGGCAAAACGGAGGATGCTACGCTCACAGCCGCCTCGCTTGAGCTTGAGCACGAAGGCACAGCTCCGCGGCTTTGAAGGTGTGAGCCTGGGTCATGGCTTTCTCGGTTCGTTCCAAACAGTCCACAATCAGCTGCCCAAAATAGGGAAACCCGACTTGCCCCTTGAGCGAAAAATGCTTTTCGACCGAATCATTGACAAGATACAGTTGGTCCCCGCCTTCTTCGCGTCCAACCTCGATATATTTGCGCATCTCGATGTAGCCGCGTGTGCCTACGATGAACGTGCGTCCATCGCCCCAAATGCGGGACGCATCAGGAGTTAGCCAGTCAACGCGCACAAAGTTCGTCGCTCCGTTGTTACCCAAGAGGTGGGCTTCGCCGAGGTCTTCCAGCTCCGGATATTCTGGATTGTTGGTATTGCTGACGACCGCCGAAAGCACCGTGGCGTCGGTGGCGCCGCTATAATGGAGAAATTGCTCAAACTGATGGCTACCGATGTCGCATAAGATCCCGCCGTACTGTTCGCGCTTGAAAAACCAATTAGGGCGCGCCTTCGCGTCCAAACGGTGCGGCCCAAAACCCGTGACCGATACTACCTTGCCGATTGCTCCTTCTGCCAGCAACTGACTAGCAAACACCGCACACTCCACATGCAGCCGTTCGCTGTAATACACCGCGTACTTTCGCTGCGTCAGCTCAACCGTCTTCTGCGCTTCGGCCAATTGCTCAAGCGTAGTGAACGGCGCTTTATCGGTGAAATAGTCCTTTCCGGACTGCATCACCCGACAACCCAAGGGGCCACGCTCATTCGGAATGGCGGCGGCCGCGACCAGCACAACATCACGGTCATCCAGGATGCGTTCCAGGCTATCGGCGCATTGCACCTGGGGAAACGCCTTCTGAAACTTCTCCAGCCGCGTTCGATCTGTATCGTAAACCCACTTCAGCGTCCCACCGGCCTCAACGAGACCATTGCATTGGCCGTAAATATGCCCGTGATCGAGCGAAGCCGCCGCAAAGACAAACTCACCGGGTTTCACCACGGGAGACGGTTTGCCCTTGGGGGCGTAGTTCATTCCGTCTTTCATGGTTCCCTCAAGAGCGGCCGAATGAATTGGCCATGTCGCGCTCCCCGCTGTGCACAGGGGAGACTAGCTTTTGTTTGGAGCCCGCGATCTTTTGTGCGAGCACGCGAGCGTAGTGGCCGGCATCGAGCGGAAGATCAACGCTCCGTTCCTCGAAGGCAGAAAGCAGCATGGCATTGGCCAATTCCACCGAGTGAATTCCTTCTTCGGCGCGCGCAATCAGGGGGGTGCCTCTGAGAATCGCCTGTGTGAAGTTCTGCAGGATCCCAATGTGTTGTTCGCCAGAACCCTCAACTGGGATCTGCGCCGTCCAGGCGTCAGGGCCTCGCCATTTTTCGCTCGATGTGCGGCAGTATTCAGCCACCGAAGACTCGGTGCGCAAGAACTCAAGCTTGCCGTGCTCAAGCACGAGCCGCCCACGATCTCCCACAATTTCTAGGCGATTGGTGCCGGGCGCCTCTCCCGTTGAAGCGATGAACGTGGCTGTGGCGCCACCGCTGAATTCCATGAACGCCGTCACGTCATCCTCCACTTCAATCGCGTGATAACGGCCAAAACCACAGTGAGCGCGGATCTTCACGGGCATGCCAAACAACCACTGGAAGAGATCCAGGTTGTGCGGGCACTGATTGAGAAGGACACCGCCACCCTCGCCAGCCCACGTCGCACGCCAAGCGCTGGAACCATAATAGGCATCGCTTCGAAACCAGTTGGTCACGGTCCACTGGATACGACTGAGCGATCCGAGCTCGCGTGCTTGCAGCATTTGGCGGATCTTTAGATAGCGAGGATCGGTACGCTGATTGAACATCGCTGCGAATACCTGCGTTTGGTCCTTGTGCGCCGAGATGAGCTGCTCGCAATCCGCCTTATGTACCGAGATGGGCTTTTCCAGCAAAACGTGCAGGCCTAGGCCTAAGGCATCCATCCCCAGCGTGGTGTGCGCAAAGTGCGGAGTTGCGATCAGCACGGCATCGACCGCTCCTGATCGAAACAGGACTTCGCCGCTTCCGAATTTTTGCACGCCTGAGAAGGGCGCCAAAGCCTCAGCATTCGTATCCGCGACGGCGGCCAGCTCAAGGCCAGGAACCTTGCCCTCCACGATCCAACGCGCATGCGTAGCGCCCATCGACCCAAGCCCAACAATCCCGAGACGTACCTTTTCCATAACGAAACCTAGGCAGGACACTAACACGTGTTAGTGTAGACGCCAAGGACCATGACAAGGCTGAAAAAGCCCACGATCGTCCGCTCCACCGCGGACCTTGCTCGCCAGCTCGGCCTTTCTCGCTGGACCGTTTCGCGCGCGCTCAATGGTCATCATGGTGTTGGAGCGGAAACCGCGAAAGCCGTCCGCGAAGCGATGCAGGCATCGGGCTTCAGCCCAAGCTCGCTGGCTCAGGGGCTGCGTCGAGGAAGCACTCACCACATCGGAGTGTGCGTACCAGACTTAGAAAATTTCTACCTTGGGCCAAAGCTCGAGAGTTTTAGACGAGAGCTGGGAGCTAACGGTTTTCGCTTGATGATTGGCATGTCCAACAACGATGTCGTCGAGGAGGCGCGGGTGCTTCATGATTTTCGAGCCTTGAGAGTCGCAGGCATCGCCACCTTTGCGTCTCGCCTATCCGAACATGACTGGGCTCGTCTCACACAGGATGGTTTGCCTTCGCTCCGGATCGATCCGTTGGTGGGAGCAGAAGCTCGAAGCTTGGGTGTGGATCGTGCTTATGGAATGTGGGAATCCACCCAGCACCTGCTCCAGCTTGGGCATCGGCGTATCGCGCTGCTCGGCATCGGGGAAAGCGGCCGTTACTCAAGGGCAAGGTTGCGAGGCGCGAAGAAAGCGGTGGTCGAGGCGAAGTTGGATTTTGAGCGGATTATCGTGAGTTTTCCAGTCGATGATTCTTTGGTTTCGGATCTCGAACGCGGAAGAGCTGCGGCCGAAACGATCGTTAGCCTGGTGCCCCAAGTGACCGCTGTGATGGCGGTCAATGATCGGATGGCCACGGGGCTCATCTCGGGCCTACGTGCGCTCAGATGCGCGGTGCCCGAAGATATGTCCGTGATCGGATACGACAACATGCCCTTGCTCGACTACGTAACGCCCAGCCTGACGAGCGTAGATCCTCAAGTGGATGAACTCATGGCGAGAGCGACTCGGGCATTGATCCTAAGTATCCGCGGCGAGACCTCGGAAAGTAGAACTCCAAAACGTGTGCGCGCCAGGCTGGTGGTCAAGGGCTCCACGGGTCCTGTGCGGAGCCAAATAGGCGCCGAGCGACGAATGTTTAGACACGATGGGCATGATCCTTGAGATCACGCCGGGATCAACAAGATCACTCTTACGTGCGCCTTACTTTCTGTCTTAAAATGTGCGGCAACATGGTGTCTTCATGAAGTTTGCCAAGGTGTATGCTTTCGTTCTGCCCTTTCCAGTCTTGCTCGGACTCGCAGGTTGCGGGAGTTCAGCAGATAACCGCGGTACAGGGGGGATCTCGGGTACAGGTGGGATCTCGGGAACGGGTGGAGCGAACGCGGCTAGTGGTTCTTCCGCGGGGACCGGTGGCAGACTGGTTGCGACGGGGGGAACCGGCAGCGGTGGCGTGAAAAATGGTACGGGTGGGCTCTCGGGTACGGGTGGGCTCTCGGGTACGGGTGGGATCTCGGGTACGGGTGGGCTCTCGGGCACGGGTGGGGCGAACACCGCTAGTGGTTCTTCGTCCGGGATCGGCGGTGGACTTGCGGCGGCGGGCGGAACTGGCAGCGGCGGCGTGAGTAGCGGCGCAGGTGGAGCGGGGGATCCGAACCGGGTCGAGATTGTTCATGCCGACTTCACTGCACGGAGCGCTGGGAAATATTCGCAAGCGATGGTTGTTGGTGATTTTGGTTTCACTCCCCCTTGGAATAATGGGCTCAACGAGGGGCGTGTGACGGTCGTCGACGAAGACAGCAACAAGTTTTTACGCATGACCTATCCCGCCGGTCAGTTCGGCCCTACTGCCGGCGGGGTCCAGTTCTTGGTGCCCTTCGGTCAGACCTACCAGGAACTCTATTTCTCCTATCGAGTTCGCTTCAAAGCCGGTTTTGACTTCGTGAAAGGCGGAAAGCTACCGGGTCTCGTCGGCGGTTCGAGTCCGAGCGGCTGCAGTCCGAAGAAAGACGGGTTTTCAGCGAGAAACATGTGGCGGACGGGCGGAGCCATCGTTCAGTACGTCTACTGGCCGAACCAGCCGAAAACCTGTGGCGACGATCTGAAATACATGGACGGAGCGACCCAGAAATTTTTCCCAACGGGACAGTGGATCACCGTCGAACACCGGGTGAAGATGAATACGGCGGGGACCTCGAACGGCGTCCTTCAGGCTTGGGTCAACGGCGTCCTCTACTTCGAAGACAACGCACGCCTCTGGCGGGATACCGGTGCGACCTACGGGATTGACACGCTCTACTTCTCGAGCTTTTTCGGCGGCGGTGACGGGTCCTGGGCTCCGGCCGTAGCGCAAGTCGCTGACTTTGACGACCTCATCGTCGCTGACAAACCCATCACACACTGAGAACATCATGCAACGATCTCATCTATTGAGTTCCCAATTGCAGGCACTGTTCCTCCTCATTCTGGCGGCCGCGACACTCGTGGCGTGTTCCGCTTCGACGGGTAGCGCGACTTCACCAGGCGACGCTGCGAGCGGTGGTGTGGCGTCGACAGGTGGAGTGGCATCAACAGGTGGGTCGATGGGCAGCGGTGGTGCCACATCAACGGGTGGCGTTGCACCGACAGGTGGCATGGCATCAACTGGCGGGGACACTGCCAGCGGCGGCGGGGCATCAACAGGTGGCAACACCGCGAGCGGCGGCGTTGCATCGACAGGTGGCGTGCCTTCGACAGGTGGGTTCGTTCATCCTGGCGTGCTCGTGAACACGGCGATGTTGGACTTCGTCAAGGCGAAGATCGCGGCGGGCAGCGGGCCGTGGAAAGCCGCACTCAGCAAGGCACAGTCGGATTCTCGTGGTTCATTGAGCTACACCGCTCACCCGGTGGCCGACGTCCAATGCGGCTATTACTCAAATCCCGACGTTGGGTGTACGGACGAGCTGAACGACGCGGAAGCCGCGTACACTCACGCACTCATCTGGTATCACACGGGCGATGCTCGCTATGGCGACAAGGCCGTGCAGATCATGAACGCATGGTCCGCGGTGCTGATGCGCCATTCGAACGACAACGCACCGGTGCAGGCCGCGTGGGTCAGCGAGGTGTTCCCGCGGGCAGCAGAGATCCTCGCGTCAGGTTTCCCCGGTTGGACAGCCGGCAACCAGACTGCCTTCAAACTCATGCTGAAGAACGCGTTCCTGCCGAACATCTCGGCGGGCAGCCGCAACAACGGTAACTGGGAGCTCAGCATGATCGAGGCGATGATGAACATCGCCGTCCACACCGACGATCACGCGTTGTTCAACAAGGCGGTCAGCATGTGGCGTGCTCGCGTGCCCGCGTATATTTACCTCGCTACCGACGGCAGTAAGCCCGTACAACCGCCGAGTGGGGCACTCAGCCCGTCCGCGCTCACGTCCTACTGGCAGGGACAGACGACGTATGTTGACGGTCTCTCCCAGGAAACCTGTCGAGATTTGGCCCACACTCAGATGGGGCTTGCCGCCATGCTCAACGCTGCCATGACGGCCAAAATCCAAGGCGTGAACCTGTTTGCCGAACAGGAGCCCCGCATCGTCGCAGCGCTGGAATTTCACGCCAATTACCTGCTCGGCGCCAAGGCACCCGCCTGGCTCTGCGGAGGCTCGCTCAAGACCGTGCAGACTTACCCGACCTGGGACCTCGCGGCCAATGTGTTCGGTAACGTACTCCAGGCCTCAGTGCCGAAGGCGCAGAGCCTTGCGCTGGGGCACCGCCCGAGCGGAGTGGATAAGCATATGGTGTTCGAAACCTTGACCCATGCCGATCTCGGAGCGGTGGGGTTCTGACGGGAGCTGTTACACTCCCAAACAGCGGTTCGTCAGGCCGCACACTGCTTGGTCACACCGTGGCGAATTGACGCATCTGTTATTGGGAGGTGTGGAGAGAGCCATGGTTCTTAAGTTAGCTCCCGCAGCAGCTGCCCCCAGCTTTCCCCATGGTTCACGTGCAGTTCGGCTGCGATTTCCGCAAGCGCGCGATCCTGGCCGGGAGTCACTGCTTCCGGCTGATCCAAAGCTTTAGCAGTGCTGCGCGCAATCCCTTCAGCATATGAGAGAAGAGCGGGAAGTTCACTGTCGTCGAAGCCCATGTCGTCTGGCGCGTTGGTCAGAAAATGAATGTCGCGCAACGCTTCAGAGATGTACGCATGAGACGGTCGCTCGTTGAGCCATTGGTTCAAGACCTCCAGGCCCTTTGGGCTCAAATCCAACTGGGTCGCCGCGAAGAAGTGAATACGGTCTTTCTTGACAAGTTCCATCTTGCCGTCTGCCCACGCCACGTAAATGAGCGGTAGCAGTTTAAGGATCTGGTAGTCCGCGGGGCGCACCCCTAGATGATTCAACGAGCGACGCAATCTATCGCGTTCCATAGCTGACCTCATTTGTTTTGGGGATCTCTTCGGCTGTTCTTGGCATGCTCAGCATATCCCGTGCCATGTCGAGCAAGAGCGCGATGAGGCTCTCAGCCGACGGAGACTCCGAGCAGACGACCGATGGCGGCGGTAACGAACATCGCGAGCGCGCCACCTAGGCTGACGCGCAATGCCGCACGTGACAGCGGTGCCCCACCCAAGTGTGCACCGAACGCGCCGAGCGCGGCGAGGCTGCCGAGCGAGAGGGCCGCAATCGTCGGCATGCGCAGCGATGCCGGAGCCACCAGCAGGCCCAGGATCGGAATGATGGCGAACGAGGCGAAGCTCAGCGCCGAAATCCAAGCCGCTTGCAGCGGTTTCGCCAACGATGCGGCATTGATGCCGAGCTCGTCGCGCAAATGCGAGCCGAGTCGATCTTTGGCGCTCAGTTGCGTCGCAACCTGCATGGCCAATTCCTGATCGAGGCCGCGCTCGCGGTAGATAGTGGCTAACTCCAAGAGCTCTGCTTCTGGGTTAGTGGCCAGCTCTTCTTTCTCGCCCTCAATGTCGGCGCGTGCGCACTCTGGTGACGTTCAGGAGTGACCAACGACCGAGCGCGTTCTAGTGACATGCGCGCATCGTGCACGAGGCATGCCTCGCGGGGCAACTCTCGCTGTTCAGCGCTTAGGTTTGCGTCGCGCTGCCATGCTCCGTACAGTCGCAGCATGCTTCCCACCGGTAGTGATAGTTGCGCGATCGTCATCTTTGGGGCCTCAGGCGACCTGACCAAGCGGAAGCTGATTCCCGCCTTGTTCGAGCTGTATTGCCAAGGCCACCTGCCGCATGCCTTCGCCGTTCTGGGAGTGGGGCGTACCGCTTATACCGACGAAGAGTTCCAAGCCACGCAGCGCGAAGCCTTGCTCTCGTTCGCGAAGGGCGTGGTTGCAACCGATGAGCAGCGCGAAGCCTTCGTGGCGAAGTTGCACTACGAAAGCATCGACACCAGCCAGCGCGAAGAATATGCCCGCATTCGGGAGCGGCTTGAAGGTTTAGACAAAACCGCCGGCACGGGAGGTAACTATCTGTTCTATCTCTCCACGCCGCCCGCGCTGGCGTTTCCGATCGTGTCGGGGCTGGGTGCCGAGCATCTTCAGATCCCGGCCCAAGAGGGCTGTTGGCGCCGTCTGATCGTGGAAAAGCCTTTCGGCACCGATCTGAAATCGGCGGTGGCGCTGAACCACATGTTGCAGGCCGTGTTCAAAGAAGAGCAGATCTTTCGCATCGATCATTATCTGGGCAAAGAGGCCGTTCAGAATCTATTAGTGTTCCGTTTCGCCAACGGCATTTTTGAGCCGCTATGGAACCGCAACTACGTGGACTATGTGGAAATCACCGCAGCCGAAAATATAGGCGTCGAAGATCGCGGTGGCTACTACGAAACCAGCGGTGCCATGCGCGATATGGTGCAGAACCACTTGTTGCAAGTTCTTGGCATGATGGCCATGGAAGCGCCGTCGTCGTTTGAAGCCAGGGCGGTGCGCAACGAAACGCTGAAGGTGTTTCAGTCTCTGCGCCCCATTACAGCTGAGGAGGTTCACCTGCACACCGACCGTGGGCAATACACGGAATCGAAGATTCGCGGCGCGTCCGTACCCGGGTATCGCCAAGAAAAGGGCGTGGATCCAGAATCGCGCACGGAGACGTATGCGGCGGTGCGCTTCTTTATCGACAATTGGCGCTGGGGTGGGGTGCCGTTCGTGTTGCGTTCAGGCAAGCGTTTGCCCACCCGCGTGTCGGAGGTGGTGGTTCACTTCAAGCCCACGCCGCACCGAAGCTTCAGCGCCATGAACGATGGCGGCACCACGCCGAACTCGCTCATCATCCGTATTCAGCCTGATGAGGGCTTTGTGTTGAAGTTTGGCCTGAAGCGCCCTGGCTTGGGCTTTCAGTCACGCAGCGTGGCCATGGACTTTCACTACTCCGACCTGTCAGACGTTCGCCTGCCAGAGGCTTACGAACGTTTACTGCTGGATTGCATCCACGGGGATGCCACGCTGTTCACCCGGGGAGACGCAGTAGAGGCTTGCTGGCAGTTCGTAGATCCCATCCTTGAGGGCTGGAAATCGAATCCGGAAGCGAAGGTTTACGGCTATCCCGCGGGAACCTGGGGTCCGCCTGAAGCCGAACGCCTGCTGGGCGGGGAGGGGCGCATGTGGCGGGAACCCTGCAAGAATCTTTCGGAAAATACCGACTATTGCGAACTGTAGCGCCGTTCTAACTCAGCGCGATAGATAAGCGGCGGCCAACAAGCGAAAGCATGGGGTCAGCTTCCGGGAGGCCGCGAGCTGTTTTGATGACCCGAACGGGTGCTACTTGCGCAACGAGTCGCCCGCTGACGAGGAGCGACTTATCCTCATCGCCTTGTCGTCAAAACCACGCTTGTTGTTGGTCGTTCATGCTGAGGTGGGTCGTGATGCCATTCGCATCGTGAGCGCCCGGCGAGCCAGCCCCGCACAGAGGAAGATCTACAATGCATTGGACTGACGAACCCATCGATCTGAAAGTGTGGAAGCGCGTTCCAGGCAATCCGTTCGCGGACTACGATCCGGCTGACGGCATTGCACTTTGGTCGCTCTGGGAAATGCCTTCATGCTCCGTGGGTAAGTTCGTACGTCGTGGCCGCCCTCGGGGGAAACCAACCGCGGTGCGAAGCATTCGGCTCCCCGTGGAAACCTGGAAGCGTCTGGAGGCTCAAGCAAAAACGGAGAACACGACAATCAACGCGTTCATCGCGAAACGCGTCGGCTGAGCTTGCAATCCACGGGTGCCAGGCAAAGCGCGTGGGCCATTGGCGGAGGGGAAATTGGCGGAGGAATCATCCGGCAATTCCGGATAGCTGCCGCTGCCGTTCGTCCAAGCTCACATGGCCAGCTTCCGAAGGGTCTCGTCGTGGACCGCGATCGCCGGCGGTCTTGAACTAGGCAATCCACCTACGTTTGCGGCTATTTGCATGCATTTTGCCTCAAATTCCCATTGCACAAAACTAAACCAATAGTTACTCTTTGCGGATGCCGTCGGGACCTAAATCCGCCCCGAATTGGGATCTCCTCTTCGACTTCGCGCTCGGCCAGGATGGCCACTTCACGACGAAGCAGGCGGCGGATGCAGGGTATTCCCCGCAGCTGCTGATCAAGCATATCAAGAGCGGGCGAATCGTTCGTGTGATGCGCAGCGTCTATCGAGTCGTGCACTTCCCCGCGGGAGAGCACGAAGATATGACGACGCTTTGGCTATGGGCGGAGCGCGTGGGAGTGTTCTCGCACGAAACGGCTCTCTTCCTTCATCAGCTCTCCGATGTCCTTCCGCACCAGGCTCATCTCACCCTCCCGACCCAGTGGGCGAAGCGCCGGCTTCGTATCCCGAAAGGGCTGGTTCTTTACTACGCTGAAGTGCCCAAGCGCGAGCGTGTTGAAATGGGCGCAATCCCGGTGACGACTGTTCCACGCACCCTTCTCGATTGCGTTGCCGCTCACGTGTCACCCGAGCTGACGGAGCAAGCCGTTCACCAAGCGCGAACACGCGGACAGATCGACAAAAACGAAACCCAATTCCTTCGTGCTCGCATGAGGGCTGCGTGATTCGTTACGCGAACGCCGCGGCTTTCAAGCAAGCTGTCGAGGTTCGTCTGCGCACGGCATCGACGAGCGGGCACGATTTCGAGCGGCGGCGACAGGGAGGGCTCGTCGTGGAGCTCCGCGTCGAGCGAGCACGAACGACCCAGGACGTCGACCTTCGACTCACGGGCGCACCGACCGAGCTCATCACGAGGTTGCGTCGCGCCGCCGAGCTTGAGCTGGGCGATTCCATGACCTTCACGGTAGCGCCTGACGCCGACCACCCTGAGATCACGAACGAAGGAATGAGCTACGACGGCCAACGCTATCGCGTAGCCTGCACACTGGCCGGCAAGCCCTACGGCAACCCCTTCGGCCTGGACATCGCATTCGCCGACCCGATCTTCGGAAAACCCGATTTCATCACGACTGCCGACACCCTTGCGTTCGCTGGCATCCCCCCGACGACCGTCCAAGTCTACCCACTCGAAACACACATCGCCGAAAAGCTGCACGCCTACACAATCCCGCGCCCAAGGCCGAACACGCGAGTGAAAGATCTTCCCGACATTGCGCTTCTCGCGGGCGTTCGTGACATCGATCCGAGGCACCTTCGAGCGGCGCTCGATCAGACTCTCGGCACGCTGACGCGAGCTGTGGTGGCGTTTCTCAATCCAGTGCTTGAGGGCACGCCGGCGGGGATGTGGAGTCCCGGCGCGCGGGCGTGGGGCGCGGTGGCAATCTCAGGGAGTTAGCGGTCAACAAAGCGAACCAATGCTTAGCTTTTAAGTGGAGGCGCCGGGAATCGAACCCGGATCCGCGAGGCGTCCAATCAACCTTCGTTCACGTGCGTAGCCACAGATTAAGCCCGGTGGCGGGCTTTCGTGGATTCGGCCAGCGACCTAGCTCCCCTGTGTCTCATTCTCGAAGCAAGCAGCACACATCGAGAACCAGCCTTAGTGTTGACGCCCTTCTGCTACCAAGACAATCTGACAGTTGGACGGCTCTACAGTTTTTTAGGCTGCGAGAGCGAGTGCGTTATCGTTCGCAATTGGTACGGCCCATTTTGTAAGGTGGGACAGGCGCCACCGCACGCAGATTAACCTTCAGTCCCCACGTCGAAACCGATCGCCCCCGTGGGAGGGGAGTTAGTTGTTGAGAGCGCCCAATATGGTCATCCAGAGGCGTGCGTCAAGCTGGGCTCTGGATTAGCGCATGTTTGTCGACAGAAACTGACCTAGGTACAGCCCTTAGGCCCGGCCCGTGTCCGCCGCTAAATAGGCACGCGCCAGCTCTTCCCATTCAGCTTCGAGTGAGCTGCGGCAGTGGGGCTTGCCAGCTTGCGCGTACCAATAGCCCGCGTTCGATTCATCGCCTTCACGCCGGTGCAGGTACGCGTGGAGCCAAGCGCCTTCGTTGTCGGGCAGACTTTGCGCGATCGCATGGGCTCCATCCCAATCGCCGTGCGCTTCAAGCCACAGCGCTTCAAGCCTTTTCCCCAAATTCTTGGGTTGCGGGCCCGAAAGCGCGTGCTTGAAAGCGTCGAAGTCCATTCGATCACATGCCGGGAGGCCAGAGCTTGTTCACGACTTTCGAAAGCTTTTGCACCGTTTCAGGTTTCAATCCGGTGTTCGGATGCGGCCAGGCGAACGTCTGCGGCATCACGTGATTGCACGAAAAAGAGATCAGAAGGTCGCTCGGGGGCCCGGCATTGGTCGAGAAGGAGACGCCCACTTCGGCGTAGGCGCAGTTGGCATGCTCGGCCTGGAAGTTGTCCGGATCGCCCAAAATTTCGGCGAGCTCTTCACGCAGGCCTGAATCGATAACCTGAGTTTGATTCAGAATGCGAAACGTATGAAAGCGCGGCGTGGTGTCCACGGCTGGTGCGAGCGGTGCGGCGCCTGGCGGCAACAAGCCGGGCGGCAGGAGTCCCGGCGGGATCAATTGCGGGAGAGTCTGTACGGCTTGCTGAATCCACTGTTGGAGCTGCGGCGGCAGGCCAGGCACTGTTCCGGGCGCGGCAGCGGCGGCATTCGGCGTGGCGGCTGCGGGCGGGGGTTCGAAGTTTTGCAAACGAAACGCGGTCACATTGCTTGACTTCGCTTTGTCGAAGGGCACGGCGGGCGATTTGGCACAGCCGAAAGCAAGCGCCGTGGTGGCTGCGAGGGCGAAGAAAGCGGGGAAGCGAGTCATGCGGTGAATTCTCCGAGGGAGGCCAAGTTGGCCGAAGCGCTGGCATTGGCCAACCCCGGGACTTATAGGTCAATTTGAGGCGAGGCTCAAAATGTCGAAGATATTAGTGAGTGGTGGGACCGGTTTTGTGGGGAAGAGTTTGGTGGAGCGGCTTGGCGCGCTGGGCCACGAGGTCACGGTGCTCAGCCGGAGTGCCAAACAGCTCCCAGCTGGGGCCAAGAGCATTCACGCCTACACGCCGCTTGAGCCGGGCGCCTGGTTTCAACATCTGGAGGGTCAGGAGGTTGTGATCAGCCTCGCCGGCGAGCGAGCGGTCGGCGTGCGCTATAGCGAAGAGAATAAGCAACGCATTCGCGAAAGTCGGGTGCAGGGCACCCGAACGCTCGTCCAAGCGATTGCGCAAGTAGCCGTTAAGCCGAAGTTATTCATGAGTGCGTCGGCGATTGGTTTTTACGGCAGCGAAATCGGGAGCGAGCCGCGTAGCGAGAGCAGCCCAGCCGGTGAAGATTTTCTGGCCCAGGTGTGTGTGGAATGGGAAAGGAGCGCGGCCGCGGTTGAAGCTCTGGGCGTGCGCTTGGTGGTGGTGCGCTTAGGCGTCGTGCTTGGAAAGGGTGGGGGAGCGCTGGAGGCACTGCAGAAGCCGTTCCGAATGTTTGTCGGTGGCGAGGTGGGCTCTGGGAAGCAGTATTTTTCCTGGATCCATCTGGAAGATGTGGTCCGCGGCGTGGAGCATTTGCTGGCTGATCCTGAGGCCCGCGGCGCGTTCAACATCACTGGCCCAAAGCCTGTGACCAACGCTGAGCTGACGCGCGCCTTGGGCCAAGCATTGCATCGCCCCACGTGGTTTAAGGCACCCGCCTTTGCGCTGAAGCTGGTGTTGGGAGAAGGGGCGGCGCCGATCGTGGGGGGCCAGCCAGTCTTACCGAAGCGCCTCTCCGAGCGGGGCTTTGAGTGGAAATACCCCGATCTCGCTTCCGCGTTGGGCAATCTGCTCGCCTGAGCTATCGTGGGCCCCGCGCCTGATGCTCAAGGTTCACGTCCGCCACGTAGCTATCGCCCTCTCGCTGCTGTTCTTGGTGGTCATGGTGGGCGCCTTGGGCCTCTTCCTGTTGGGTGGCGGAAATTATTCGTTCTTCGACACCGCGTATTTTGCTCTGATCACGGTCTCGAGCGTCGGCTATTCAGAGCTGCCGCAAATGGAAAAATTCCCCGTGGCGCGTATCGTCACGGTAGTGCTGATCGTATGCGGAGTTGCTGCGATTGCATTTTTTCAATCAACACTCACCACGCTGCTCATTGAGGGTTACATTGGTAAGGCGTTTCGGAGTCGGGTCATGAACCAGAAAATAGCCGCGCTTTCTAATCATTTTGTGGTCGCCGGTTGCGGGCGCACCGGGCGCTATGTCGTCGAGGAGCTCGTCGCCACGCATCTTCCGTTCGTGGTCGTAGATCAAGACGAAGCCAAGCTTGCGCACCTGGCCGAGGAGCTGAAGATGGAGCTCCTGTGCGTGGTGGGGAACGCCACCGATGATCACGTGCTGATCGCCGCGGGCGTAGAACGGGCCAGTGGCGTCATCGCCGCCTTGCCCACCGATCCGGACAATCTGTTCATCACGCTCTCGGCGCGAGCATTGAATCCCTCCTCACGCATCGTTTCCAAAGTTGTGGAGATCGAAAATGAGCCCAAGATCTTTCGGGCTGGGGCGGATTCTGTCGTCAGCCCGCATCGTATCGGTGGCTTGCGCCTCGTGAGTCAATTGATACGGCCACGAGTCACTGAGTTTTTGGACCGTATGCTGCGGGTCACGAAAAACTTGAGATTCGATGAAGTGATGGTGCCCGAGAGTTCGGAGTACGCGAACAAAATTTTGCGCGACATCCCCATCCGGCAGCAAACGCAGCTCTTGGTGATCGCGCTGCACGAGCCGGGGGACCACTACGTTTACAATCCCGGGCCAGACGCGGAAGTGAAGGCTGGGGCCGGACTCATTGTCATGGGAGAGCCTGAAGACGTGGCGAAGCTCAGAACCTTGTTTGGCGCGAGCAGCAGCAGCTCCTGGACGACCACAGATAGGCTCGGCTAGGCTGTGCGCCGTGTCACAGCTCTATCGCATTGAGTTAGGTCCGTTCGATTCCGAAGCCCGCGTTTGGAACGTGGATTTGCTATCAGCCAATCATGTGCGGGTGGTCGCGCTGAGGAAGGAAGCTGAGCCCCTGCTCGATCAGCTTTGGATGCACACCGTCGGTTCACCAAAGATCATCTGGAATGGCGGCGAAGATCTCCCGCCAGCTGGTTTGACGGCAATCGTCGAGCTCAAACTGCCAAAACGTGCGGCCACCGGGATCGTGGCACTCGCGGTGTTGCTCCTGGTGAGCATCGGCGGGTTTGCCCAAGTTTCCGGAAAGCTCAGCACAGCTCTGGCCACTCAGGAAATTTACAAGAAGCAGAGTGCTGAGTTGGCACGCGAAGCCAAAATAAGTCGAGCCAGTATGAAATCTGAACAGCTTCGAGCGCTGGCGCAAGTGTTGTTTACCCGTGGAGGCGAAAATTATGCGAAGCGCTAATGGCTC
Organism: Polyangiales bacterium; assembly: GCA_038251425.1. Lineage (GTDB taxonomy): Bacteria > Myxococcota_A > Polyangia > Polyangiales > Polyangiaceae > JBBRRP01. The sequence continues at coordinate 986 of JBBSBI010000011.1, read as the reverse complement.
TCGGGCAAAGCAACGCGCGGCGGTCGCCAGCGCGGCGTTCTTGGCATCCTCCCTGGTAGGCGCTGTCGTCGTGGCAGATATGCCCATTCTCACGCACATCCCGGAGAAGCCGGGAATGAAGGCTTGCTACGTAGAGGTGCCGATCGGCAACGAGATCACCTCGCTTCTGTGTTTGAGCGCTGGCTTGAAGTCGCTCTCTAGCTTCGAAGTACAGAAAGACGTCGAAAAGAAATGGCACGTTTCAGCTGCCAAGGGAGCCTTCGCGCTGGCACGGCAGGCGCATCGCAATACGCACCCCGAGGCGGCCAGTCTGTTCTATGGTGCAGCGCTCGTCAGCCTCTACGGCGTGCCGCATGCCATCCCGAACCGGGATAAAAAAGATCTGTGTGATGCTGCTGAAGAGGCAATCACCGCAGGCTGTCGCATCGATCGGTGCGAAGGTTTGGAGGGTGCCGCTCATGCGCCCGATTTTGACGAGGTGTTGCGCGATTATCGAATGGGTTGTTTGCGCAGATTGCCGGCTGTGTGCCAATGGGATGAGAAGAAGCCGCCAGTGTGTGGGAGTGCGCCCGTGGCGGTTCGGCAGGAGTGGTCGCAGTACTCCCGGTATGCCCAGGCGTTGTCGCGTGTGCCACAGAGTGCCGAGCGTCTGGTTCCTGTCTTAGACAAATGGCGGACGGCTCTTGAAAACTATGAAAAAGACGTAAACGCCGCCGTGGACGCGGGTCGTTCCGTGGATGCTGCGGCCGAAGGCTCGGTCGTGTTGGTGGCCGGCGTTGAGGCACGCACGGCATTCGAATCGGCCCTGTTGGATGCGCAGTCGCAGTCGCAGGCGCTAGGTGCGCTGAATGCTGAGGTTAAGGCCGGAGTGTCGCCGCTCTTGGGGCTGTGGAAAAAGCAGGCCGCCACGCTTAAGGAAGCCAAGAGTTTTGAGGCGTTACACCGCAACGATGCCCAGATTGAGGCATTGCAGGTGGCGATTAACG
>JBBSBI010000010.1:0-56245 GCA_038251425.1 Polyangiales bacterium | reverse complement strand
GTGCCACCAGTCGCCTTACCACCGGTGCCACCCGCAATCGCACCACCCGCGCCGCCTGTTCCAATCGTGCCTCCAGAGCCGCCAGCCGTACTTCCCCCGGTGGTGCTTGTGCTGCCGCCCATCTCACCACCGCCACCACGCGGCGCACTCGGCGTCGGTGACGAACAAGCATAAAATACCGCTAAACTAGCGCACCCCGAAGCAACCCAAGTAAGCTTTCTTGCCATGACATCTCCACAAGCTGGCCGCTCCACCTGGCCCGGCCTTCCCCAGCACCAGCAGCTAGGACGCCGAGACTATGCCCGATGCCATTAACCAGCGTCAAGCCGTATGGCACTGCACAGTTAACACCAAGCAGAAACGCCAAAACGCTGAGCCAAGTAGTGCTTGGCTCGCTCCGGTACCAGGCCATAGAGCTGAGCCAAGCAAGGCGCAATTCACCTTAGGATGGGCATGCAGTTCGAAAAGGCGATGTTCGTGGTGGCCTTGAAATTGGAAGTCGTCGTGTGGCGCTCGGCGTGGAAGATGCTGAGTTCGTGCTCACTGCCCTCAGTGAAACCAAGCGTGTCGAGATTGATCTCTCCGCCCTGTTGAGCGTGCGTGCCCCCAACGTCGACCACCAGCTTCTTATCGATGAAGACCCAGAGATCGTCGTCACCATAGAACGAGAACACCTGGAGGGGCTTGTACTTGAATGTGGTATTGAGCTCGAATGTGAAATGGTAGTTATGCAAAGGAGCGAGACTGCCGATATCTGAGCCGGGGGGCTTGTTCTCCCCATGGGGATTATCCTGCGCCTCCGACCCCCTCCCATCGATGGGGAAAAAGGAAGTGGATTCATAGGTGGTAGCCCCAGTTACCGGATCCACCGTTTTCGTGAGATTTGCAGAAGCGGGCGGAGCGTCTAAGTCCAACTCAAATTTTACGTTGGCAGGGTGAGCCTTGCTGTACCAAGCCTGAAAATCGGTGGCTCTTGTAAGCTGTTGGTTCCCGGGCGGCTGCGGATCCGCGTACTCCGGCGCACCGTCCGCTCCTAGAACCGACTTCACCATCCCTTTGGTGATCTCCTGGCCAGTGAAGGCTTCGAAATCTGGATGGGCACCCACAGGGGATTGCGCTGAATTGAAGTCTCGGACAATCCCGATCAGCTTCGGATTGCAGGGGCCATTGCCCTCCGGCTCCCCAAAGCCCGCTTTGGGATCGAACGCGGTGTTGACTGGAGGGGGCCGAACCACCGTACCCATCGAGCCGCCAGAGCCGCTTCCGTTGCCCCCGGAGCCGGAAGCAGTTGCGGACGGCACTGCAGAGGATGAGTTATCAGTGGAACTCGCGGAGCACGCGCCCAAGGCGCTGCTGATTGCGAGAAGGCCCAGGGTGTTGATAAGGGATTGTGCTGTTCTCATAAGGTCCTCGCGGCAACGAACTCTAAACTCGTAAGTGGGATTGGTTGGGGGGCGATTGCGTGGGGCTGGCGGAAACCGCAAACGGCCAACTCTGTTTTGAACTCTTCCGACACTTTTCGCAACCCTCTAAATTAAGTTGCGCTGTGCCTTGATTCCGTCTCAGGCGGCGGAATCGGCTGAGACTTAGCCTCAACTGGTTAATTGCGAACTCGGCACGAACGCGGAAAGTAGCATTAACTGGCCGCCCCAAGCAATCGCCATGTTCTCCACAAGGCCGGGCTCAACCGAGGAGCTGCTCCCCCTGGCTCGCGCACGTGTCAACTGAGCGGGTGTCAACTGCCGCGGCCTCGGAGCGCGCTGACGCGCTGCATCCTTCCCGCATTTCTCGCCCTGAATAACAAATCCGCAGGCACCTTATCGACGCCCACCCTGCCCGACCCTAGCCTCCCACCCCAAGAAACCAGCCAACAGGAAACCAGTCATGCTCTACGACATCACCATCCTCCAATTCCAAAAAACTCTCCAAAACTTGCGCGAAATCCTAGCGAAGACGGCGACCCAAGCCAGCGCCAAGCAGCTCGATATCGAAGCTCTCCTGCAGGCTCGCCTTGCCCCGGACCAATTCCCGCTTATGCGGCAGCTGCAGATAGCTTGCGACACTGCAAAGCTGGGAGCGTCACGCGTCACTGGCAAGGAAGCGCCCACACACGCCGACACCGAAAAGACTGTGGCTGAGATCCAGAGCCGCATCGAGAGCGTTGTCACGTACCTCGGAACCTTCTCGGCTGCAGACTTCAATGACGTCGCCGAACGCCACGTGAGCCAACCGCGCTGGGAAGGAAAATACCTAACCGCCAATGAGTTCGCCATTCAACATATGATTCCGAACTTCTATTTCCACGTGACCACCGCTTACGCGATCTTGCGCCACAACGGGATCGACGTTGGCAAGAAGGACTATTTGGGAGCGTTGCCGTTTAAAGTGCCGAGCTGAGGTGGTCGAGACAGTAAAACGCGCCGCGACCTACGAGGACCTCGTGGCAGTGCCCGACACCAAGCTCGCTCAGATCATCGACGGAGAACTCGTGGTGCTCCCGAGGCCAACCCTCTCGCACACCATCTCAGATTCTCGTCTAGGCATGGACCTCGGGTCGGCTTTCGATCGCGGGCGAGGGGGGCCAGGTGGATGGGCATGCTGAACAAGCCAGAAGTGCACCTTTGCGACGACGTATTGGTCCCAGACCTAGCCGGTTGGCGCAGGGAACGAATGCCGGAGTTGCCCGAGAGTGCCGCGTGCACTTTAGCTCCCGATTGGGTGTGCGAAGTCTTATCGCCATCGACGCAGTCCATCGATCGCGTGAGCAAGATGAACATCTACGCACGCGCGGGGGTGCCCCACGCGTGGCTGATCGATCCCAATGCGCAGACCCTCGAAGTCTACAAACTGGCGGGTGAACTCTGGACCTGTTGTGCGAGCTGGGCGGGCGCCGAGAAGGTGCGCGCAGAGCCGTTCGATGCGATTGAGTTGGATCTTGCGGGGCTCTGGGAGCGTTGAAGGGGACGCACAGTGGGGATCCACGCTTGAGGTTTTCCCCTCCGGGGCTAGACTCGAACACGTGCTCCTGTTCGGAAATGACACCAAACCTGAAGTCGCGCGGATCCTGATCCGGGGCTATCGGGGAATGTCTCACGCCGAAAAGGCACAACAGGTTATCGAAAGTTTTTTGCCTGAAGTGCGCACTTCTTTATCATCGTAAGCCAATGCCGAATTGGCCTGCTGAAGATCACAGACTTCCAATCCGTCAACTTGCGACGCTCAAGGCCTCACAGTGGCGTATCAAGCTGCCTTCGCCAATGCGTCGGGCAAATTGTGGCGGTCGACGCCAGGCTCGCAGCCTATCCCTGCATCACCTCGTCAATCGAAGAGGCTGCGAGGATCCGTTCAAGAAAAAGCTCAAGCTGCTCGGGAGGCGCCGAGCCCACCCTTCGTTCTACGTCAGTCGAAACGGTCCCGAACTTGAGTTTCAATAGTTTGAGGAGCGTCGATGCGCGACCCTGGGCTCGGCCTTGCTCCAAGCCTTGCTCCAAGCCTTGCTCCAAGCCTTGCTGTCTGAGCTGATCAACGATGGTCATGGCGATGTCCTGGGCCTTGGGGGTGTTCTTAGCTAGAGCGCGTTCCAAATCCTGCGGGGTCGTGTTCGGGGCGACTCGGGAAACATACTCGAAAAGGATGGCGAGCGCACGGGCGCCGTTGGGTGCGGAGAGCAAAGAAGCAAAGAGATCGGCAAAAGACGCAAGCGCCTCCAAGAGAGCTTCCGGGGACTCATGGGAGCGGCTGAGGGCAGCAACGGCCAACGTGGCAAAGGCGCCGAAGGCTCGTTGACGTAGCTGATCCTCTGGAAGATTGCTGATGTCATCGAGGTGAAACTCGAAGTTGGGCAGCCCCTGGGAGAGACCTGGGAGAGCGAGCAAATTGGGGTCGAAAAGTGAGTCAAATGCCTTTGATCGGGTCCAGCCGCTGGCGCTGTGGTGCACGACGAGCGGGATGATCGGCGGGAGAAACGCAGAGCTGGGATTCATTTGGCGAAATGTTTCCCAGATGTCCAGCATATAGCCAAGAATCTGAAAGGGCGTCCAGCGATCACTGAAGCTCTTATGCTCAAAGAGGACGTGAACCAACGCCGGCTTGCCGAGGATGGGAAGCGTGAAGAGCAGATCGGCGTGGCTTTCGGCCAGCTCCTTGCTGCGAAAAGAGCCTGGAACGAGGGCGAGATTTTCGAGCTCAAGAGCTCGCGCGAGGGCATTCGGCAGGATGGCGCGGAGCTCAGCAGCGGCGCTTTCGGGCGAGCTGAAAGCTTCTTTGAAGAGGGCGTCGTGATGATTGGCCACTGTTGATGCAACATACTGTGTTTGAGGTGAGCCGCGCAACCTAAATGAGATGTGAATCTGCGAGGAGAACTACGGGGAATTCCTTGGCTTGCGACGGAGTGTCATTGCTCGACCCTGGGTGCGGCCTTGTTCCAGACCTTGCTCGATGCCTTGCTGCACGGGCGCCGTTCGGTGCGGAGAGCAGGGACGCAAAGAGATCGGCAAAAGCGGCAAGTGATGCTCAAGTCGAACACAAGATAGTAATCACACTTGGCATGCACCAACCTGGTGTCCACTCAAGAGCTGAAACATGGGACAATTTTGATCACTTACCCATCAAGCAAAACTCTTACTCTGGGATCGGGGTGCGCTTGAGTGGCGATGTTGGGTGAGCGTGCCGTCAAAGCTGACCCCCAAATCGTTTAAGAGCCCAGCCGGGGAGCTGCGAAGCAGTCTTCTTTGGGGTCTACATGTGCTAGAAAGTCAAAATGGCTGAGATCGCAAAACGCCGCGCGACCTACGAGGACCTTTTGGCGGTGCCCGACTCGCAGCTCGCTCAGATGATCGACGGAGAACTCGTGGTGCTCCCGAGGCCAACCCTCTCGCACTCCCGCTCAGCTTCTCGTCTAAGCATGGACCTCGGCTCGCCCTTCGATCGCGGGCGAGGTGGCCCAGGTGGATGGCTCATTCTGTTTGAGCCGGAGCTGCACCTGCGTGCCGATGTATTGGTGCCAGACCTAGCAGGTTGGCGCAGGGAACGGATGCCGGAGTTGCCCGACAGTGCCGCGTGCACTTTAGCCCCCGATTGGGTATGCGAAGTCTTATCGCCAGCGACGCAGTCCATCGATCGTGTGCGCAAGATGAACATCTACGCACGCGAGGGGGTGCCCTACGCGTGGCTGATCGATCCCAATGCGCAGACCCTCGAAGTCTACAAACTGGCGGGTGAACTCTGGACCCGTTGTGCGAGCTGGGCGGGCGCCGAGAAGGTGCGCGCAGAGCCGTTCGATGCGATTGAGTTGGATCTGGCGGGGCTCTGGGAGCGTTGAAGGGACCCGGCCGTGGGGACGCACAGTGGGGATCCACGCTTGAGCTTTTCCCCTCCGGGGCTAGACTCGAACACGTGCTCCTGTTCGGAAATGACACCAAACCTGAAGTCGCGCGGATCCTGATCCAGGGCTATCGGGGAATGTCTCACGCCGAAAAGGCACGACAGGTTTCCGATCTCACGCGTACCGTTCACCTGCTAGCTGAAGCTCGCATTCGGAAAGAGTACCCGCATGCCAGCGAACGCGAGGTGACGCTTCGGCGAGCCGCCCTCACGCTGGGACGAGACCTGGTTAAGAAGGCGTTCAACTGGGATCCGGAGCGCGAGGGGTGGTAAAGGAAGAACTTCCTGTGGCGATCCGCATCACGCTGATCGTCACCGGGGAGCTTGAGCGATTGGGTGTGCCCTACGTCGTGGGCGGCTCCCTAGCGAGCTCCCTACACGGAGTCCCACGAGCCACCAACGACGTCGATATCGTCGCAGCGCTACGCCTTGAGCACGCATCCCCTCTAGTTTCGACGCTAGGAGATCGATTCTACGCTGACCTGGACATGATTCAGGACGCCATCCGTCATCGCGGAGGGTTCAACCTGATTGAGCTTACGACCATGTTCAAAGTTGATGTGTTCGTCCCGCTCTTGGACTTGATCATTCGTAAGGAACTGGCCCGGGGGCAAAGGATCATTGTCGACAACGTCAGCAATCGGTCACTAGTTCTTGCTAGCCCCGAGGACACGGTGGTTCAGAAGCTGAAATGGTATCGAGATGGAGGGTGCGTTTCTGAACAACAACGGCGAGACATTGTGGGCGTACTTGTGACCCAGTCCGGCAAGCTCGACCGCGCCTACCTCGAGGAGACGGCTGAACTCCTGGGTGTGCACAAACTCTTGAGTGAATTGCTCCTGGAGGCCAAGGACGAGGCTAAGTGAGTAGCGTTGAAGGGACGCCGCTCAATCCCCGCGTAGACGAATGAACTCGGGCTGCGCCGCTTGCATTTGCTGCGGCACTTTGCCCGCTACGATGGCTTCTAGATCATTCACCACCAACGTGCCGATGTTATGAATGCCTTCGCGGATCGCTCCGGCACGGTGGGACGAAAGCACTACGTTGCTCAGCTTGCGGAGCGGATGATCCTTCGCCAACGGCTCCTCCGGGAATACATCAATACCAGCCCGGAATCGATTTTGAACCAACAACTCCGTCATCGCGTCAAAATCCACCACATGCGCACGGCTCATGAGCAACAAGACCGCATCGGGGCGAATCATTTCGAGCTTCTCGCGATTCAAAAAATGCTTGTTGGCGGAGGTGGGCACAGCCAACACGTAGATGAAGCGCGAAGTCTTCAGTAGTGTATCGAGATCTACGGGTGTCACGCCCTGCGTGCGCAGATAGGTATCGGTGAGCCACGGATCGTAAACTTGAAGTGGCCCACGGAAGGGCTCAATCAGCGGCTTCAGGCAACGCGCCAAGCTACCGAAGCCAATGAACCCAACGGGCTTGTCGAACAGACTGAATGTGGTGCCGAGATCCGAATGGCTCCAGTTGGGCTCGCGATCAGCGGCGCGAAAGCCACCATCCGTCCAAGCGATTTCGCGGGCCGAAGCTAACGCCAAACCAAGCGCCATCTCCGCCACGGTGGGAGCGAAGGCTGGGGCACAACTCAAGACGCGAATCCCGCGCGCGAAGGCCGACTTGTAATCGAATTGAGCCGGCGAAGGATGCCCACCGCCCACTTCAAGAAACGCCGTCAGCTTCGGGAAGCGGGAAAAATCTCCGTGATGCCAATGGCCCGAAACTACCGCGACCACCTCGGAGGCCACTTTGGCGATCTCCTCATCGGGCATGGGTTCATTCTTCGCCCAAATCACATCCGCAAGCGAGTGCAAACGTTCACGATCCGCGGGTGAGAACACGTCTTCCATGCGTCGTCCGTAGGGATCGATAATGACTTTTTGTTTCATATTCTTCTCGCCTTCTCATGCACGTGGGCACGCGCGCATTCCACCTGACCCGAAGCGTCTGTTACACCTACGGGCTTCAATCGGCAAGGCTCACTTCAATGACACTTCGCGTCGCTTTTATCGGAACCGGTCAGATCGCAGAGAGTCACCTCAAAGGGCTCCTCAGCCTCCGCGAGTTTCATGGTGCCCCAGAGGCCTGCGTGAGTGCGTTGGTCGATCCCTTCCCAGGCAGGGCTGCGGAATTTATGACATCTCATCTGAATGAGGCTCCTCCCCCGGCCGTCGTCTCGAATTATCGCGAGCTGCTGCAAGGCGCACTCCGCCCAGACATCGCGGCCGTTCTCGTGCCGCATCATCTGCATTTAGAAATCACCAGCGCTTTGCTCGAAGCCGGCATCGCGGTTCAACTCCAAAAACCAATCGGGCTTGGGATCCGCGACGGTCGCCGCATCGTTGAGATCGCTGAGAGGACGGGTACGCCCTTGGTGATCTCGGAGCCCGCCGTGCTCGGCAAAGATCGCGCGCAGATCGATTGGCTGCGCTCGGGCCAGGCCATCGGCAAACCGACGTTCTTGATCGATCAGGCAGTGCTTGATTTGCATGGCGGATTCTTCATGACGCCGTGGCGGCACTTGCGAGGCTATGCCGGTGCTGGTTGGTTCATCGATCACGGAGTGCACCGCACGCATTGGATGTTGGAGGTGCTGGGGCCGTGCAAGAGCGTGTATGCGCGCACCCGCCAGCTGGAAGCCGTACGCAAGAATGAGCGTTGGGGAGAAGTGCCCGTCGATACGGAGGATTTAGCGCTGGCAACGCTGGAATTCGAATCCGGTGCGCTTTGCCAATTCAGCGTAGCCAGTGGCGGTCGCGGCGGCTGGCACTTTCAGGTTCGATTGTGGGGCGAACGCGGCAGCTGGGAACGCGAGCGCTATCAGCTGAGCGATGATGAGGCACCACGGCCCATGCCAGAGCTTCCGTTCACTCAACCGGCAGATCCTTTCGCTCACAGCTTTCTTGAATTGATGCAGCGCCTCGCCGATCCAAAAGCCCCCATCATTGGCAGCGCCGAACGCGCCCTGGAAGCGGAGGCCATCGTCTATGCTTGCCTCGAATCCGCGCACACGGGCGAGCCTGTGGCCGTCGCCGATATTCTGTCCGGAAAACGCGATAGCTATGAGCAAACGGTGTGGGCCGCACGCGCCAAGATCCTTACCGAAGAGATGGAGCGGCTGACGTAAAAGCTGTGTGTGCTTGGACGGAGACGTGCTAGCCTAACCGCTACTATGGCAGCCCCCGCCTTGGCCGATTTCGATGGGATCACGCATTACGACCATCGCGTGTTTCTGCGCGAGGTGGCGTGGGAGGATTATCAGCGCTTGTTGGAGATCCGCGGTGATCATTCGGCTCCACGCTATACGTATCTGGAGGGGGATCTCGAAATCATGAGCCCGTCTAAAACGCACGAAGCCATCAAGTCGATGATTGGCCGCCTGGTTGAAGTGTGGTGCCTCGAAAAAGGCATCGAGTTTTGTGCGCTGGGATCGTGGACACTCCAGAACAAGCAGGCGCGGCGCGGAGCCCGATGAGTGTTACGTTTTTGGCGAAGGCGTGGAGCCGACGGTACCGCACTTAGCCATTGAGGTGGTTTGGACTTCGGGCGGCATCAACAAGCTCGATGTTTACCGAAAGCTTGGAGTGCCTGAGATTTGGTATTGGTCGCGGGGGCACATCCAACCGTACGAGCTCAGGGGCGAGAAGTACGAGCCGATTGCCGAGAGCAAGATGCTAGCCGGCATTGATTTGCGCGAGCTGGAGCGCTTCGTGGATCAGCCGACGACCAGCCGAGCGATGCGCGAATATCGGGACGCGCTCAGGCGCTAGGAAAAATAGCGGCCGCTTTTGGCGGCTTCTACGGACGCGGGAAGCACGCTATGCAGGAGCGCCTGTGAACGCCACCTTGAGACTCCTGATTGCCCTTACGCTGGTGGCGCTCGGCTTCCTTGCGCTGGTTTTGGGTGTCGCTTGGTGGATTCGGCCCAACATGGCGACGGCGCCGATTGCTCCGCGACCGCAAATTTTGGCGCAGGTCCTGGAGTCGCGACGCCCGAAAATCGACGCCAAGAACCCACCGCGCGTTCAGAAAGACGTCGACTACTCGGCGGCGACGGCCGGCGCTGAAGCACCAGCCTGGTTTCCCAAGGGCGAGCCAACGATCTTGAAGCCGCTTGTGGCCACGCGGCAGCTGCCAGCCTTGGTTGAACGCATCGGGCATGAACCTGTAGTGCTATCTTCACCAGAAATCGGGGAGTATGGCGGCGTGTGGCGCCAAACGACGTACAGCGATCCTGCTGCCTTTGAGTACGTGGAAAAGAGGCTCGGGCAGAATCAACTCGTGCACTGGTCGCCGCAGGGCTTCCCGCTCGTCCCGCATCTAGCTAAGAGCTTTGTCGCGAACGCAACTTACACCGAATTCACGTTTGAGTTGCGGCGCGGTGTCCGTTGGTCAGATGGTGTGCCATTCACAGCCGACGACATCCTTTATTGGTGGCAGTATGAGGCGCAGGAGCCCACCTTAGCAGGCGGTGCCTTGCCCCCTTTCATGCGGGTGCGCGGAAAGCTCGGGAACGTTGAGAAGCTCGATGATTTTCGCGTGCGCTTCACGTTTCCGTTCCCGAATGGGCTCTTCCTACCCAAGCTGGCGACGTTTTTCGGACTCCTTCTCACCGAATGTCCGGCGCATTACTTAAGGCAGTATCACCCGCGCGTTGGCAATAAAGATCTCATTCGGCGCACGATGCTCCAAAAGGGCTTAGCGAGCGAAGCGGCAGTTTATTCGGATGCCAAACGCCTTCAAAACCCTGAGCATCCGCGCCTCTGGCCGTGGGTGTACCGAACCCATTCACCAACGGGGACCTTCAACTTTGAGCGCAATCCTTACTACTTTGCCGTGGATTCAGCCGGTAACCAGCTGCCGTATATCGACCGCGTTCAGCTACAGGTGAAGACGGGCGAGGCTGTCTCGGCGGCTATTCTGAGCGGGGAATACGCCTTTTCACCAGTCGGGGGCGACGTGTACACGCTGATGATGTCGCAGGCTGAAAGCCACGGCCTGCACATGACGCATTGGTACCGAGGGGATCGTAGCCCCTTTGTGATCCATCCGAATCTCAACCGCTTGGTCGAATCGAGCGCTGACGGGAACGAGGCCGCACACCGCAATACTCAGAACAAGCATGAGCTTCTGAATGAGAAGCACTTCCGCCAAGCACTCTCGCTAGCCATCAATCGACGTGAAATCATCGATGCGGAGTACCCTGGGTTAGGAGTTGAGCCAGCTCAGGCAGCTCCCGACTCACACTCGATTTTCTACGAGCCGAGTGCGTACAATGCCTTCACTGATTTTTCACCGGAACGAGCGAATCAGCTGCTCGATGATCTGGGCCTCACTGCTAGAGACTTGGAGGGCATGCGCAAGTTTCGCGACGGCACACCAATGACGTTCTTCGTGCACTTCCAGCACGCCAACTTCGTGACGTTAGCGCAATTCGTGACGGATGATTGGCGTCGCGTGGGGGTGCGCGCCATCCCACTCATGCAGGGCGGGCGACTGTATTATACCGAGAAAAATACGCTTTCTCACGACTTTGACCTCTGGACCAGCAACAACGATTTCCTCCCGATCTTGGAGGCTCGTTGCTTCGTTCCGCTCCGCGAAGAGTCTAACTTTGGCATTGGCTTCGCGCGCTGGTACGCGAACGGAGGGTTGTACGGTGACCCCAAAGCCAACACGCCGGGCAACGTTGCACCAGCTGCCGATCATCCGATCCGCAAGGCGTACGCGCTCTACGAAGAGATGAGCCAGGTGGGCGAACCTGCGGAACAGGCCGAACGCTTCAGAGGCATTCTTAAGCTGGCCGCCGAAAATGTCTGGACGATCAGCGTCGCTTCAATGCCACCGTACGCGATCGCTATCCAAGATGGCTTCAAGAACGTTCCCGACGACGTGGTGTTCACGTGGGATTTCTTGTCACCTGGCAACGCTTACCCTGAACGTTTCTTCTTCAGCGCGACCCAGACGAGCGCGCAAGCACAAGCGCAGATCAGTGCGGCCGTTCTCAAGGTGACGCCTCCGCCGGACAGTGCCGCCCCGAGTGGGGCCCCTGGAGCTCAGAAGGAAGGTTGGCTCGCCGCTCTGTTGAAGCCCGTTTTGTGGGGTATCTTTGGCCTATTTTGCCTACTTTCGGCACTTCGACATCCCTACGTGAGCAAGCGTTTGCTGATGATGGTGCCAACGCTATTCGTTATTTCCGTGGTGGTGTTCGCTATTATTCAGCTCCCACCCTCGGACTTCCTCACCGCGAAGACAATGGCGCTTGAAGCCGCGGGCGATCAAGCCAACCAACAAGCAATCAAAGAGCTTGAGGAGATGTTCTACCTGAATGACCCGCAGCCCGTGCGCTATGCACGCTGGATGGGTCTCTACTGGTTTCGTTCGTTTGATCAAAAGGATTCCGGCCTGCTTCAGGGGAACCTCGGCCGCTCTATGGATACCCTGCAGCGGGTCGACACCTTGGTGGGCGACCGCATCCTGCTAACCTTCTTGATCTCGTTTGGCACGATCATTTTTACTTGGATGATCGCGATCCCACTTGGGATCTACTCAGCGGTGCGCCAATATTCTGTATCCGATCACATCCTGACGTTCTTCGGCTTCCTTGGTATGTGCGTGCCGCCCTTCCTGCTCGCGCTCGTGTTGATGCACCTGTCAGAGCGTTTTTTCGGTCTGAGCGTGACAGGCCTGCTGTCTGCTGAACAGTCTGAAAGAGCCTGGGATGTTGCCAAATTGCTGGATCTCATGAAGCACATTTGGCTGCCGATTGTCGTGCTCGGTTTCGGAGGTACCGCAGGCATGATCCGAGTGCTCCGCGCCAACCTCTTGGATGAGTTGAATAAGCCGTACGTCACCGCGGCGCGTGCACGCGGCGTGCGTCCGCTTCGGCTCCTGCTGAAGTATCCCGTACGCCTCGCGCTCAATCCGTTCGTATCTGGGATCGGTGGCATTTTTCCAGCGCTGATTTCGGGCGGCGCTCTGGTTGGGATTGTGCTCAGCCTCCCCATCGTAGGCCCTCTGCTGCTTGAGGCGTTGATGATGGAAGACATGTATTTGGCGGGCTCGATGCTGATGGTGCTGAGCTTGCTGGGCGTGCTGGGAACGCTCGTGAGCGATTTGCTGTTACTTTGGATCGATCCGCGCATCCGTTTTCAGGGAGGTAGCCGCTGATGAATGCCCCCATGGCTTCGGCTTCTCAATCACAGTTAATCTGGAAGCGCTTTAAGCAGCACCACACCGCCTATGCGAGCCTGTTGTTGCTCTGCCTGATCGCATTCGCTGCAGTTTTTGCGGAGTTTTTTGCACCCTATTCACGGGAATGGCGCGATGTGCACCACGCCTATTGTCCGCCCACGCCGCCGCGTTTCAGCTTTGAGCACGGGCTTCACATCTTAAACGTGAAGCCCTCAATGGATCCGATCACGCTGCGCCGTATCTACGTTGAAGATCCAACAGATGTCGTTCCCTTAGGCTTCTTCGTTCAAGGAGTTCCCTATGAGCTCATGGGGCTGCTCCATTGGGACCGGCATCTGCTCGGGGTGGCTCAAGCTAAGTATCAAGCCAAGCATCCGCCCAGCCAGCTCCAGCCTGGTATGCTGGGAGCGCCCACGCAGCCTCTCTTCTACGTGTTTGGCGGCGATCGCTATGGCCGCGATATCATGAGCCGGTTGATTCATGGTTCGCGCATTTCACTGAGCGTGGGGCTCGTGGGGATCCTCGTTACGTTTGTGCTTGGTCTGCTCCTGGGTGGGATTTCAGGCTACGTTGGCGGCCGTGTCGACAATCTGATTCAGCGCAGCATTGAAGTGATCAACGCCTTCCCACAACTGCCATTGTGGCTCTCTTTGGCCGCAATATTGCCCAAAGATTGGTCCTCGCTCCAAATCTATTTCGGAATTACAGTTGTCTTAAGTCTGCTCAACTGGACGGGAATGGCGCGCGTTGTGCGTGGCAAAATCTTGAGCTTGCGCGAGGAAGATTACGTCGTCGCAGCGCGCCTGCTTGGCGCTTCCCACACGCGCATCATTGTTCGCCATCTCTTGCCAGGCTTCACGAGTCACATCATCGTTGCGCTCACGCTCAGTGTCCCGGGCATGATCCTTGGCGAAACGAGCCTGAGCTTCTTGGGCCTGGGTCTTCGACCGCCAATCGTGAGTTGGGGCGTCATGTTGCAAGACGCCACCAGCCTCCAGGTGGTTGCAAGTTATCCCTGGGTGCTCCTGCCGGTCGTCTTCATCATCTTGGTTGTGCTCTCCTTCAATTTCCTGGGAGATGGCCTACGCGACGCCGCCGACCCCTACGCGCCGAGGAGCTGATGCTGCCTATGAATCAGGACTTGATCCTCGACGTGAATGGCCTCCAAGTGTCGTTTTTTGTCGACGGCTCCGAACTCAAAGCGGTGGACGGCGCTTCGTTTCAAGTTCGGCGAGGGCGTGTGTTGGCGGTTGTGGGCGAGAGTGGCTGCGGCAAGAGCGTTTCAGCCTATTCCATCCTACGTCTCGTCAAACGCCCAGGGCGCATCGTGGGCGGGCAGATCGTGCTTCACCCCAAATCAGGCTCCTCGATCGACATCACCGCACTGAAAGAAGATGCAGAGAGCCTGTATGCAGTGCGTGGTGGGCAGATCGGAATGATCTTCCAAGAACCGATGACAGCACTCTCTCCCGTGCACACCATTGGCAATCAGCTGAGTGAAGCCATCGCCCTGCACCGCCCGCTCAGCAAAGCAGCTATCGAAGCTGAGGCTATTTCGCTGCTGACGAAGGTGGGTATCGCCGGGCCTGCCCAAGCGCTGAATAAATACCCGCATGAGCTTTCGGGCGGCATGCGACAACGCGTGGTGATTGCCATCGCGCTTGCCAACAGCCCCGAGCTATTGATCGCGGATGAACCCACCACCGCCCTCGATGTCACGCTTCAGGCCCAAATTCTAGGACTTTTGAAGTCGCTCAAGCAAAATGAGGATTTGAGCGTTCTGCTCATCACGCACGATCTCGGTGTCGTTGCGCAAACAGCCGATGACATCGTGATCATGTACCTGGGGCGAGTCGTGGAGTCCGGCCCGCTCCGCAAGGTGCTGAAGGCCCCAAAGCACCCGTACACCCGTGGCTTGCTCGATTCGATCCCCAGCCGCTCCGTGCGCGGCAAACCACTGCCCTCGATCTTGGGCAACGTGCCATCGCTCAAAGAGATCCCCGCCGGCTGCCCCTTTCATCCGCGTTGCCCGTATGCGCTTCCGGGCCGTTGCGACCAAGGCACAGCACCACAGATTTCAGATGTCGATACCGAACAGAGCGTTGCCTGCTTTCGACTGGGGGAAATCTAATGGTAGCTGAGCCCTCGCCCACCTCAAACACCGACAAGAAACCACCGGGGGCGTCCCCCGAGCCCTCAGCACTGTTGAGCGTTCGGAATCTTGATAAGCATTTTCCGATATTTGGTACTGGAATCCTCTCGCGACGCGTCGGTTGGGTTCGAGCGGTGAGCGATGTTTCCTTCGATGTTTTGCCGGGAGAAACACTCGGGCTCGTGGGCGAGAGCGGCTCAGGAAAGACCACCACCGCGCGCACCATTCTCCGAGCGTTGACGCCGACTGGTGGTCAGGTTCTCTTCCGCACGAGCTCAGGCGTGGTGGATCTCGTAAAGCTTTCCGAGGCGGAGCTTATCCCACTTCGCACTCAATTGCAGATGGTGTTTCAGGATCCGGTGAGTTCGCTCAATCCGCGCATGAGCATTGAGCAGATCGTGAGCGAGCCGCTCGTGATTCACAAGTTAGCCAAAGGCAATGAGCTTCGTGAGCGTGTGGTCTCAATGTTGGAGAAGGTGGGGCTCCGGAGCGAGCACATGAGCCGCTATCCGCATGAGTTTTCCGGAGGTCAACGCCAACGCATCGGGATCGCACGTTCTTTGGTGATGAATCCGAGCTTGATCGTAGCTGACGAGCCGGTCAGCGCGCTGGACGTCTCAGTACAAGCTCAAGTTATCAACCTGCTTTCCGATCTCAGGCGTGAGCTCAAGCTCACCACGATTTTTGTGGCCCACGATCTCAGCGTCGTCCGCTACCTCTGCGACCGGGTTGCTGTGATGTACGCGGGGCGCATCGTGGAAATAGCGCCGGTTGAGCGGCTTTTTGAGCACCCCGAGCACCCTTACACCCAAGCGCTTCTGGCAGCAATCCCGAACGCTGATCCGGATGTCCCAATGGTATTCGCACTTGCCGGTGAGGTGGCCAATCCCGCCAACCTACCGAAGGGCTGCAGCTTCCATCCTCGATGTCCTGAGCGATTTGACCTGTGCGAACAGGTGCGCCCTGAGTTGGAAACACTTGCTTCGGGGGGTTCGGTAGCGTGTCACGCCAGGAGTCCGAAGCGTACACTCCCGCTGCTCGACGCTTGAGCAAAACGGCGAACGCTGCCCGGTCAGTGAAGGCTTAACGTCCAAGTGGCCAACGCTTCCCCGGGGGAATTAAGAGCGCGTCCTGAAGGCGTGTATTGAGAGCCACTATTTCGCAAAAGAGATAGTAAGCATGCTTACTATCTTAATTTACTGGAAAGGTGCTCTCGGGCCCACGTCACAATCGCCAACTTCATCCATCGAGGTCCGCCCCCTACGGAAACAGTTCGATCCACTCGTTGGCCCACTTACTGTCCATAAACAGCAGAGAAGCACGCTCTACGCCAACAACTTTTGCAAGTTCACCTCTAAGGAGCGAGACTGAGAGCGCGATGTTCGAGCCCGCGATGTTCGAGCCCGCGATGTTCGAGCCCGCGATGTTCGAGCCCGCGATGTTCGAGCCCGCGATGTTCGAGAGCGCGATGTTCGAGCCCGCGATGTTCGAGCCCGCGATGTTCGAGCCCGCGATGTTCGAGAGCGCGAGCGTGAAGTAGAGGTAGCGCACCCCCGTGCCTACCCCGATCACGGCGCCAAGCTTAGCCGTACGCAACTGTTGATCAAAGGCTTTCTCTAAGCACTCTTTGGCCGAGAATCGCACAGCTTGGGCTCCCAGAATCAGCACGGCAATCACTACAAATCGCTCATTTTTCGCCGAGAACCGCCGGGAATCAAAACTCGCTCCCGAGAGAAAACAGCGCACCAGCTCCGGATAGCAAGTCACGGCGACAGCGAGATCGGGCTGCCGTTGGTCACGCGCAGGCTCGCTCGGTTCCAGTTCCAGCATGCTCCAAGTAGCACCGTAGTTCTCACTCCAGAGCACTTGCGAAAGCCCCGCATGAATGTCCGCTTCGACCGCTCGCACCGTCGAATACAGCTCACTCGCAGCGTGGAGCGTGCGCTCTTGCCCACTTTTAACAAGCCTGAGGCCAGTGTTCGTAGGCATCTGCTCAAAGCTGATCTCGCCAACCCAACGCTCAAACAGCTCCTGCCCCAAGAGATCTTCAACTAGCGCTTCAACGCCGCCTTCAACAGCCTCTCTCCTCTCGGCCTCCACGTGCGGACCTAGCTGAAATGGTGGAGCGCTTCCGCCCTGTGTATCTCCACTATTGGGCAACAGCGCGCGCTTGGGCAAGTGCGCGACAAGCTCCAGCAGATGCCCGCGCCCGACTCCCACCCGAAAACGTATTCCGCGCAGATCCACCCCTGCTGTTTGCGCAACACGGCTGAATGCCACACTGGGCAGGAGTGGCGGTGTGTGCCCAACAACCTTCACACCCAAAGCACCAGGAGCTAGCCCAACCACCCATTCAGCAAGGGGTTGCAGCGGAGGGCTCTCGCCGCGCAGCACTAAAACCGGAAGCTCAGAAGCGCTGGCTTCGGGGAAGCATTCGGGTGCATAGCAACAGGCTTCGAGCCTGAACTCGTGAATGCAGAAATTAGGAAGGTTGCCTCCGTTCGCTAGCTCTCTCTCTACCTCCCCGTAAAAGCGTCCGGCAAGCTCTTTGACCTCGCAGGAGAAGTTGGCCTCGGCGGGATCGTTTGGATCAAGATACAGAACTCTCACAGGCGTATCCAGGGTTCTTGCTACTTCGCAGGCCCGAGGCGAAGTACTTCGACGCGCACCTGAGCTACGCCACGTTTCAGGATTGCCAGTTTTTCGGCGGCGGATCGCGAAAGGTCGATAATGCGACCTTTTCGGAAGGGCCCACGATCATTGATGATCACCAGCACCGATAGCCCGCTCGTTTCGTTCACCACACGCACCAGGGTCCCGAACGGCAAAGACCGATGTGCTGCCGTGAATCTATGAATGCTGTAGGGTTCGCCGCTCGCTGTCCGATGTCCGGCTAGCGAGTCCGCGTAGTAGCTGGCCGAGCCGGATTGCTTGCGGAGTGGTACTCTGATTGAATCTGGAAGCGCGGGCTCTGCTTCTCCGTCTTTTCCGCCGATCTCCACGCCGACGCTCGCTTCTTTTGGCGTCGTACCGGACTCCGTGTCGGCCTGATCTGTTCGCTGTTTGGAATAGACTCCTTCGGCTGATTGCCCTCCCCTCGGGCTCCTCACGTCAGATCGGTGAGCGCTCTTGGCAACACAACCCGAAACGATGAGCAACGCCATGAGTTCAACAACACGCCCTGCACAGAGCCACACCTTTCGACGCCGAACGTGCATCTCCAATGAGTAGCGCGCTTGGCAGCCCACTGTCCAACGCGAGCGGACCCGATTGCAGAGGGCGCCATGAACCGCTACGTTCCGCGCCGTTCCGCGCCGTTCTAACCTGGTCTGCCCCGTTCTACCCTACCCCGTTCTACCCCCGGCTAAGTGATGGAAACCGTCGGTCATTTTACGCCACCGAAGCTCACGCGCTCGGGGATCGATCTCGGGGATGGGCCCATCCCTCTTATCTCCGGTTCACTCCACTACTTCCGCGTACCCAAGCAAAATTGGCAGCTGGCTCTGGATGGCCTGAAGCGCCTCGGCGTCCGCATTGTTCAAAGTTGCGTTCCTTGGTCGCTCCACCAAGAATCGAGCGGCGATCTCACATTTTCTGGCGACAACGAGCGAGACTTGTCAGCGTTTCTCGAAGCGGTTCAGCGAGCTGGGCTGTATGCGAGCCTCTCGGTTGGCCCCAGCGTCAACGCAGAACTGACGGGATTCGGCATTCCTCAAGACGTGCTCTGGGATGAACAGTGTCAGGCGCGCTCGTCGCAAGGAGCCCCTGTAATTGTGCCCGCGCTGCCACGCGCTTTTCCGGCCCCGAGCTTCGCGAGCAGCGCATTCTTGAGCGAAGCGGAGCTTTGGCTTGAGGGAGTTGCTCAAGTTCTCGGCCCGTTTGCTTTTCCTAAGGGGCCAGTCATTTTGCTGGAACTCGATACAGCTTCCTTCCACTTCCGGGATGCTCTCTACGATCAGGACTATCACCCCGATGCGATTGCGGCCTACCGAACCTTCATTCAAGCTCGCTATGGATCCATCAGTGAGCTCCGCAACGTCTACGGGGACAGCGGGCTTTCGATCGAAACGTTGAAGCCGCCCGAACGCTTGAGCGCCCACACCGCTCAGGGATTGGTCCGACATCTCGACTGGGCTGAATTCCAGGAGCACTCGCTAGCGCGGGCCCTCCATCGCTTCAGAAAAGCCCTCAATCACGCGCATTTAGCCGAGCTTCCGGTCTCCTTCGGTCAGCCGAAAACCGCGCCGCATGCCGTTATCGATCCCGCGCTGCTTGGCGGAAGCGTGAATCTGACAGGGCAGAATTTTGGGACAATTTCAGACCCGCGCGGGCGTCGAAAGCTCCAGCGTCAAACCTCAGCGTTGGTCACTCGAGCGGAGCACCAAAGCACCCCTGCGTTCGCCAGCGAACTTGGCGCTGGTTCACCGCCCCAACTCGGCCACATCGCGGAGTCGGAATGCGAATTCACGGCGCTCACGGCGCTCGCTTACGGAGTCAACGCCTTTAACATCTACATGGCGGTGGAACGCGATCGCTGGATTGGTGCTCCCATGGGGCAACGCGGACAATCACGTCCCGGGTTCGAATTCTGGCAACGCTTGGTCGCGGCGATCCGGGAGACGGAGCTGTGCATGCTCACGCGCAAGATAGAGGTTCACGTGGTGGTTCCCAGAAGTTACCTGAGGTTGTGCCGCAGCCTGAACGCTTTAGGTCCACTCAATCTCGGCTTTCTGGGCCATCTAGGCGAGGATCCGGATGACGCGGCCACCGAGGAAGCGCTCGGTCTGAATCACCCGGTGATCCAGGATGTTGAGCAATTTCTGCGGACGCTCGAAGAAGCCTTGGATCGTGCTGGCATCCCGTACGCCATTTGCGCTGATGATGATTTTGATTTCGTAGTTAACCACGGACGGTGGACACTGCTCGCCAGCACAGGCACCCTTCCGGTTCAGCTCCTCCAAAAAATAGCTATGGCAATTCAGCTGGGGCGAGCGCTGAGCGTTGGACCCCACGATCCAGTGCGCGACGAGACGTGGAAGCCACTCGCCCCCGGTCTCGCGCTTTCGCAGGGCAGCTCAACGTTGCCAGTCTGGATTGGATCCGAGCCGAAGCTGATTCAAGACGCCGTAAAGACCTTTAAAAATTTGCCGGATGTATTTCGCACACACCCAGAATCAAAGGCCCGCACCACGCTCTTTCACGACGCCTTCGAACGACTGCGTGTGGCGTTCGCCGTTAACGCGGAACAGTTCCGCCAGGATGCGCTGTTTTCGAGCCTTAACGCAGCCATGGATGTGCTCACCGAGGAAGCCTTCGAGTCGCTCGAAGGCACGGTTCGGGTGCCTTTGGCGCCGAAGAGCGCGCGCATGCTGAAATTCTTGCTCTAGCGCTGCGGCGCGTCGCGACTGGCGCTCCGCGAGAAAAGGTAGTAGAGCGCCCACCCGAATGATTCTTGAGATCAATCCGGTAAACCCGGAGCCGCGAAAGATCCGCCAGGCCGTGGAAGCGCTGGAGGCCGGCGAAGTGATCGCCTACCCAACGGACACCGTTTATGGCCTCGGTTGCGACCTCTTCAACAAGAAGGCTATTGATCGATTGTATCAGATCAAGGGCATCCCGAAGACGCAAATGCTGGCGTTCGTGTGCCGCGATCTCGGGGACATCTCGCGCTACGCGGTGATGCATGATTCGGTCTACCGAATCCTCAAACAGTATTTACCGGGACCGTATTGCTTTATCTTGGAAGCAACACGTGAGGTCCCGAAAATCGTTCAGACTCAAAGAAAGACAGTGGGCATCCGGATCCCACGGCATCCCGTGGCGCTCGCGCTCGCCGCCGAGCTCGGCAGGCCCATCATCTCAAGCACCGCGGCACGGCCCGGAGCCGACGTACTTCTCGATCCGCGCGAGCTGGAAGAAGAGTTCCCAGGGCTCGCCTTGGTCCTCGACTGTGGGGCCTCGGGCAGCGTGCCCACGAGCGTTGTGGATCTGACCCACCCGAAGCCGCTCATCGTGCGAGTTGGGGCCGGGGATACTTCAGCTTTCGAATAGTTGATTTCCGGCCCGGAGTCGGACTATCTGGGCCCCATGGCTTTCGTTGTCACCGACAATTGCAAAGGGTGTCGGTTTACCGACTGTGTCTCCGTGTGTCCCGTTGATTGCTTTCACGGCGATGGCGAGATGCTCTACATCGATCCGAACGAATGTATCGATTGCGGCGCATGCGTGCCAGAGTGTCCGGTGGAGGCGATTTACGACGAAGCGCAATTGCCCGACGACAAGCGCGACTGGATCAAGCTGAATGCTGACCTCGCGACGGGGTTGCCGGTGATCAACAATAAGCAGGAGCCGATGGTCGGCGCAGAAGAACGCAAGCAAAAGCTTGGGTTCTAAGCGGCCCTAAGGCTTCTTCGTTGTTGTGAGCTCTGCGGTCCACGAAGCCTGCACCGTCTGTGCGCGTTCGGCGGCGGCTTGCTCGCCGCCCACTGGACCCACGGCGGCAGCTAAATGGCCACTCACGCTGGCTGAAACGGGAAAGAAATCCCCGGTGCGGAGCGTGATCTGTGCTTGCCCTGGAGCTTCAAAGCGGTAGAGCGAAAGCGGCGCGTCAGCTTGCACGAAGGGCGTCACAAAGCTTGGGCTTGCCGCGTAACGCTTGCTGTCGATACTGAGGGTAACGGTGTCGCCTGAGACTTCCTTCACCTTCACCATTTGGTAAGTCACCATATCGAGGTCCCACACGCCCTGGCGTGCAGTGACCATCCACAGCGCTTCGGCGCCTACGGCCTTATCCGGGAAGGGCTGAACGATGCTAGCAAGTGCGTCTTTTGCCGCGATCAGCACCTGAATCAACCCGGCACCCTTGGCAGAGCTGGCCTTATACGCAAAGCGCGAGGGCGCACCGTTTGGCGCTACGAAGTAGCTGATTTCGCTGCCCTTCAAGCTGCCGAATGCAGCCTTGGCCTCTGCCGAAGAGCCTGCCTCTGAAGCGAGACTCGCCGCCGTTATCTTGGCGTTCACCTTCATCGCGCCCACGTCCGTTTTGGTTTCCAAAGCGAGCGTCAGATCGACAGGGAGTTGCGAAGCTCCGATATCGAGCGCGAGCTTCAACGTGAGGAGCCGTTTCTCGCCGCCCTTGATCTCTCCTCCGAGCTTCAGCCTAGGCATGCTGCCCTCTGAGCCGAGCGTTATCTTGGGAGGGTCCGAAGCGCGCACCTGGGCATCCGCGGCCCCGGGCTCAAAGATACCACTTTGGGGCGGGCCCTCCTGGCTGCCCGGCGCTGAACCCTGAGTGGCCGACTTCATCGCGCGGCTGAGCTCGGGCTCAAGCTCCGTCTTCGGCTCTCCCGAAGCTGACGCCGCTGCCGTGGCGGGTGCAGCGGCTGGCTCTTCGCTCTTCTTCTCACAAGCGCAGCAGCTGCCGATTACCAGCAGCAACAGGGCCGAGCAAGATCTATGAGCAAGACTACGATAGCGGTAGGATACGTGCGAGTTCATGGTCACCTTCTCTACGCGTTCAATAGCCAAGGCTGCTTTGCAGGTCCAGTCGCTTTAGCGAAGGTGCGCGCCCGATCACGTTAAAATGGAGGCGTGATGATCGGAAGCCCAGGCCTCTCGATGATCGTGGGCCCGGGAATATCTGCGGGCAGGCCCGTGTTGGCGCTGGGCGGCTCGCTCGGCTCCACACCCGCGTCCGATGTTGGAACGCCAGCGTCGCTTTCAATTAACGGCGCCTGGTGATCGGGCTCGGTACCTTCAAGGAATTCTTCCTCCACGGCGTCGGTCTGATCGGCCCGCGCCAATAGACCGGAGATAGGGTCGATGCGCACAGCGGAGATCTTGGGTGGACGCGTGAACGTCGTGGCAGGGCGATCCCTCAAGGCCTGCCGTACAAAACTCACCCAACCGGGCAGGGCGCTCCGCGCACCTGATTCTCCCCATCCAAGCGGAAGAGCATCATCGTAGCCCACCCAAATGCCAGCAACGAGTTCGGTTGAATAACCAACAAACCAAGCGTCTTTGGATTGATTCGTGGTCCCCGTCTTGCCTGCGAGCGGCCGGCCCAATCCGCTCGCCAGTTTTCCCGTGCCTTGGCTCACCACGCTCTCTAAAACACTTGTCATCAAGTAGGCCTCTTCCACGGGCATCACCGTGCGCGCTGGGGGCTCGGGGGGAAGCGCCAACTCCTTTCCACCCGGCGCGATGACCTTCGTGATGAGCGCAGCGCTCCGATACTCACCGCCATCCGCAATCGTCGTGTACGCATTGGTTAGCTCAAGCGGGCTCACTTCGTAAGCCCCGAGCGCTAACGATGGGGTGGCTTGGAGGCGCGATTCGATGCCTAAGGCCGAAGCCCACTGAACGACATTCTCTGCGCCCACATCTTCGAGAACTTTGAGCGCGACGGCATTGTCGCTTTGAGCCACCCCCTCGCGCAGCCTCACTTCCCGCCATTCGCCGGGCTTGTCCTTCACGGGAACACGCAAGATGCTGGCGGGAGTGAAGCGACGCGAATGCAGCGCGTAGCTATACAGCATGGGCTTGAAAGCCGACCCAGGCTGGCGCCGTGACTGCGTGGCGCGATCCAGGCCGCCCACAATCGCTTCGTAACTGCCCACCAAAGCTAATACCTGGTGCGAACGGGGATCGATCGCAACCAGGGCGGATTCTGGCCCAAGCTCGAGACGCAGCGGGACACTACCCTGAACGTCTGGCTCCGCGAGCAAGCCGACGCGCAAGAGAGCTCCAACCTCGGCAAATTTGCTCGCCATCAACCCGGTTGGATTGTACCGGTACTCCCCCTTGAGCGACACTCGCCCCACCACGTCACCGACCTGAACGTCGATGGTAGCGGCGACATCATCCACAGCTTTCACGGTTCCCACGTAGATGTGATGAGCCTGCGGGTGGCCTTCAAAGATTTTGCCCCAAAGCTTTCTTGGCTTGGCGGTGAAGGGCGGTTCTATCTTCTGACGCTTGGCATAGGCCTTGAGATTCTCTCTCAACGCTTGGCGCGCGATCGATTGCATCACCGGATCGATCGTGGTGTGAACAATGAAGCCCCCAACCCGGGCTTGCTCGGGCGCCAACTCCGTCAGAAGCTTTTTCACGATCGGCACCACTTCCGGTGCTATCTCCGATTCGGCTTCAACCGGCGGCGCGAGCCTGAGCGGTGCGTTCGAAGCCTCGGTGTGTAAGTCGGGCGTGATGAAGCCCTTGGCTAACATTTGATCGAGAACATAACGCCGCCGAGCGAGCGCTTTGTCTGGTGCTTGGCGCGGCGAGAAACGCTCAGGTGAAGCCACAATTCCGGCTAAAAGGGCGGCTTGATCGACCGAAAGCTCTTGGGCCCTTCTGCCGAAGTAGTAGCGAGCCGCCTCCTCGATCCCAAATCGGCCGTGGCCCAAATAGATGTGGTTGAGGTAGAGCGTGAAAATCTGATCTTTGCTGAGCTCGTGCTCCAAGCGCCGCGCCAGGATTGTCTCGCGGATCTTGCGCTCATAGGAGCGCTCCGAATCAAGCAAGATATTCTTAACCACCTGCTGGGTGATGGTGCTCCCGCCCTGGCGTGTCTTGCCCGCCCTCAGGTTGGCAGCGAACGCACGCAGCATGCCGAGGTAATTGAGGCCTTCGTGTTCATAGAACCCGGCATCTTCGGCCGCCAAGAACGCCAGCTTAGCGTGATCGGGGACAGCCTCGAATGGAATCACGGTCCGACGTTCGGTGAAGAGATTGGCCAGCAGCGTACCATCGCGCGCCAGAATCCGTGTCACTTGAGGCGGATTGTAGCCGGCTTGCAGTTGCTCAACACTCGGCAGGCCAACGCTGAAATGGCGCACCACCAGGATAACCGCGGTTATGCCCAACGAGCCCAGGCTGACGAGGATGAGGAATGCCACCTTCAAGAACGCGGTGAACGAACGGCGCGCCCGCTTGGGCGGAGGCGGTTTCGATACCGGCCGTGCCAGCGCCTCAGGGGCCAACCCAGGCAAGCGATTTCGAGGAGGAGGCTGTGTCATCGCCGTCGCCGGAAAGCCTAGCGAACCCTCAGTGCTTCGACACAAAATGGAGGAAAAGCACGGTGAGAATCCCACCCAAAAGCAGACAAGCTAGCCCAACCGCCACTAAGACGGACACTCTGTGCCGCTCGGACGACGCCTGCGCGGCCGACGCCGAAGCCATGTCTCCCCCCTGCACGCGCCTTAGACTCGCGTGCGCGGGGAGTGCTGGAGTGCCAGCCCCACCTTGGTACGGGAGCAAGGCACTGGCAAACTCGGCAGCTGATTGGTAGCGCTGGGCGGGTTTCTTCGCGAGCGCTTTGGCGACGACCTCGGCCAAACCCGTTGGGAATTCAAGCCCGGGCACGCGTTCCCCAAGCGGAATGATGGGTTCAGAAACGTGCTTTTGGATGAACTCCATCGGAGTGCGCGAAACAAACGGCAGCTTTCCGGTTAACGCTTCATACAAAATCACCGCGAGAGAATAAATGTCGCTGCGCGCGTCCAGCGTTCGGCCCTGGGCTTGCTCTGGGCTCATGAATTCGGGAGTCCCAAATACCATCCCTTCCTGTGTCAAAATCAGTGAGCCCGGCTGCATCTGTTGTTCGGTAACTTTGGCCAACCCAAAATCCAAGACCTTGGGAAAATCGTGCAATCCGCCCTGCGTGCACAAGAAAATGTTCTCTGGCTTCAGGTCCCGATGAACAATACCAAGCTCGTGCGCTTCTTGGAGAGCGCTGCACACCTGCACCAGCAAGGAAACGGCCTTCTCCACATGCATCCGGCCATCTTTTCGAATCGCCTGATTGAGGTTCCGCCCCTCAAGCATCTCCATCACGATGTAGAGCGAGCCGTCCTCTTCAAGCTCTCCGTACGAGAACACCTTGACGGTATTGGGATGCGTGAGCTGGCTCATGGCCCGCGCTTCCCTGCGAAACCGCGATGCGAGATCTTTACGGTTGGCGAGCTTGGGGTGCAGGATCTTGATCGCGACCATGCGATTCATGGCAGGTTGCGAGGACTTGTAGACAGACCCCATGCCCCCACTTCCGATCTTCTGAAGTACCTCAAACTGGCCGTCGAGGAGCTGTCGACCTATGAAAGGATCCTTCGGCCGCATTGCTCGACTCATTACCAGAAGTCTGGAGTGCCCACGAGCCACCCCTCGCAAAAGCCTGTGGGGGCAGCCTATCCTGGGCGCTGAAGATGGATGCCGCTCACTTTTTGCTAAGCCCTCGCCTGACGAATGCCGGCTTCCGCCACGCCTTCTTCACTCGGCTGGGCGGGATTTCGAGCGGCCCTTTTGAGTCCCTCAATTTCTCGGCTTCGGTCGGAGACAGCACGGAGAATGTCCACGAAAACTTCGAACGAGCGAGCGTGCTCCTCGGCTGCGCGAATGCCAGCGTTTGCCACTTGAATCAAGTTCACGGCAAAGACTGGGTGATGCTTTCCAACGAGGCGGCGCGCTCCACAACGGAGCACCTTGCCGGAGATGCCTTGATCTCAGATTGCCAGCACGTCGCATGCGCGGTGCGCACGGCAGATTGTGTGCCGATCTTGGTCGCAGACCTGGCTAGCGGTGCCGTTGCTGCGATCCACGCCGGCTGGCGGGGGCTGGTTGCTGGCGTTATTCCAAGTGCGCTTCTGGCATTGAACCGCTTGAACGGAGGGAACGCGCAATTTCTGGCTGCCATCGGGCCTCACATTTCGGTTGGCGCCTATGAAATCTCCGAGGATGTCGCTGTTCACCTGGAGCAAACGGCTCCGGGCTTGGAAGTGATCGACCGCACCTCGTTTGCCAAGCCTCACGCCGATCTGCAGCAGATTGCTCACGCGCAGTTAAGTGCGGGCGGTGTGCTCGAGATCGATAGGGTCGGTGGTTGCACCTTTCTCGAGGCAGATCGCTTCTTTTCATTCCGCCGATCGGGTGCCACGAGCGGACGGCAGTTGTCGGCGATCGTCGCCAGAGAACATCGCTAAGCGGCGGTTTATTCCCCAATTCAAGCCAGGCACCAATGTGGGTAGAGGCCTCGGCTGGCGTTGCGGGCGACAGCCACGTGTCAGCGCCAAAGAACCGCGTCATACTTCGGCTATGATGAAGGGCGCTCTTTCACACATTACGGACGCGATCGGCGGAACACCCATCATACGGCTACACCGTGTGGCTGAGGGCCTGCGCGCTGAGCTCTACGGGAAGTGCGAATTCCTAAACCCCGGTGGCAGCCATAAGGATCGCGTTGCGAAGAACATGCTGAAGCGCGCGGTGGAGCAAGGCTTGAAGCCTGGCGGCACCATCATCGAAGCCACCAGCGGCAACACCGGGGCTGCGCTGGCGATGCATGCCGCCGTTTTAGGTTATCGCTGTATTTTCGTGATGCCTGATAAGATGAGTCAGGAAAAAATTGACTCACTCCGCGCCTTTGGCGCACGCGTGGTCGTTTGCCCAACGGCAGTCGCCGCCGACGATCCTCGAAGCTTCTACTGCGTTGCCAAAAGGTTCTCCGAGGAGACACCCAACTCCTTCTACGCAAACCAATACCATAACCCCGCCAACCCCGAGGCACACTACCTCTCAACAGGTCCGGAGATTTGGGAACAGTGCGGCTCGGAGCTGGACGCCTTCGTGACCGGCATGGGCACCGGCGGCACGGTGAGTGGGATCGGGAAATACCTTAAGGAAAAGAAGCCTGAAATTCAGCTAATCGGCGTCGATCCCGTGGGCTCCCTGTATTACGACTTTGTGAAGTCCGGTCGGCTCACGCAGCCCTTTTCTTACAAGGTTGAAGGCATCGGCGAAGATTTCCTGCCATCGACCATGAACATCTCGATCTTGGACGATATCGTGCGCGTGGACGACAAAGAATGCTTCTTGATGACGCGAGACCTGGTGCGGCGTGAAGGCGTGTACGTCGGAGGTTCGGCTGGAGCCGCGGTGGCGGGTGCCATCAAATATGCGAAGAAGATGGACCGAGCGATGAATATTCTGGTCCTTTTGCCAGACTCAGCGCAGAAATATCTCTCGAAGATCTTCGATGACAATTGGATGCGCGAGAACGGCTTCCTCGAAGAAGGCCCCAGCCTCGGCACCGTGCGCGAGCTGTTGCTGTCCAAGCCGAGTGAGCTGATCACCATCAGTCCGCGAGCGAGCGTGCGTGAGGCTATCGCTAAGCTCCGCTCACGTGGGATAAGCCAATTGCCCGTGCTGGATGGGGACCAATTTTTGGGAATTGTGCACGAGGTGGATCTGCTGCGTCATCTCGTTTCACAAACAGGCACCTTGGACACGAGTGTCGAAGCCCTGATAGAAAGCGATTACGCGACGGTCTCTCCCGATACAAAAATCGAGCAATTCCAGACCGTGCTGGGCCAAGCCAAGCTCGCAATTGTGCTTGAAAACGGCAAATTGCTCGGTCTTGTTACCAAAATTGACCTCGTGACACACCTCGCAGAACGCCTGGCCTCGCCTGCTTTACCCCGTGCCTCGGTTCCACCTCAGGTTTCCGAAGAATAGCCAAAGGATAGAACAAGCCGATGACCTACGCCTATATTCTCGACGCAGTACGAACGCCCCGCGGGCGCGGCAAAGCCGGCAAAGGCGCCTTAAGCGGGCTCCATCCGCAAGAGCTGCTGGCCCAAACGATTGATCAGCTGCTCTCCCGGGCGCGATTTTCCGGTGCCGATGTGGAAGATTTGATCGTGGGCTCCGTCACCCAGGTTCGCGAGCAAGGTGCCAATCTCGCACGGAATGCCGTGCTCCGCTCCGCGCTGCCTCAAACGACAACCGGCGTGACACTCAATCGGTTTTGCGGCTCCGGGCTCCAGGCGGTTAATTTTGCGGCCATGGGTGTGATGAGCGGCCAGCAGGATCTGGTGCTTGCGGGTGGCGTTGAGAGTATGTCGCGCGTTCCCATGGGGTCCGATGATGCTGGGATGGACGGCAACAATCTTGAGCTTAGGAAGCGCATTTTCCAGGTTCCTCAGGGGATCAGTGCTGATCTGATCGCGACGCTTGAAGGCTTCGATCGAGCCGCCCTGGACAGTTTTGCGGTCGAGAGCCAACGTAAGGCTGGTCTGGCCAGCGTGGGGAACCATTTCGCGGACAGCTTGTTCGCCGTGAGGAATGCCAAGGGCGAGATTGTTTTGGAAAAGGACGAGCTACCAAGGCCTGATACTTCGCTCGAAACGCTCGGACAGCTGCGCCCGGCTTTTGAGCAACTCGGGCAATTGGCAGCCGGGCCCAACGGAGAAACCTTGGATGAGCTCGCGCTTGCCGCTTATCCGCAGGCCACGAAGGTCCAACATCATCATCATGCGGGGAATTCCAGCGGCATTGTGGACGGCGCCGCCCTCGTAGCCATGGCTTCTGAAAGTTACGTAAAGGAACGGCAATTGAAGCCGCGTGCGCGCATCCGCGCCTGCGCGACGTACGGCTCCGAGCCAATTATCATGCTAACAGCACCGGCACCGGCATCCCTGCGAGCCCTCAAAAAGGCTAAAATGCAGGCCTCTGATATCGATCTTTGGGAGATCAACGAAGCCTTCGCCACCGTTCCACTTCAGACCATGCGGGAGCTTAGAATTGACGCTTCCAAGGTGAACGTGAACGGCGGCGCGATCGCGCTGGGGCATCCTTTGGGAGCCACGGGCGCAATCTTGATCGGAACCGCTCTTGACGAGCTAGAGCGACGCGGGCTTTCCACAGCCTTGGTGACGCTTTGCATTGGCGGCGGCATGGGCATCGCGACGATCCTCGAACGCATCTGACGCGAGCCGCCGCAGACGTTTGAAAAATTCTTGGCACCGGCACTGGCGCACGGCGTGCCCGGGATTAGACGGAGAACGAGAGCGTTTCCCCTACGCTTCTCCCCGTTCCCAGCCGGGCGCCGACCTCTTTTTGAATCTCAGCGCAAGCGCCGCTAGGCTGCGTGCGCTGTGTCCCCCTCAACCCCACCACCTGTTTCACTCAAGTTCGACACCGACGGCCTGTTGCCGGCCGTTGCTCAAGACCATCTGACTGGGCAGGTGCGCATGGTGGGGTACATGAACCGCGAAGCGCTCGAAAAGACGCTCGAATCGGGGCGAGCTGTTTTTTACAGTCGCTCGAAGCGGCGCCTTTGGATGAAAGGGGAAACAAGCGGACACGTGCTGCTCGTGAAATCTGTCGTCGCCGACTGCGACGCTGATACGCTCTTGTTGTTAGTGGATCCATTGGGGCCGACCTGTCACACGGGCCGCCCCAGCTGCTTCTTCCGGCAAGTGCAGCCGGGCGGAGCGCTCGAAGATCAAGCCTTTGAGGCGGTGTCATTCCTCGAAGAGCTGGAACAAACGATCCATGCTCGCCAATCGAGCACAGCCCAAAAAAGCTACACGCGCTCGTTGCTTGAAGCAGGAGCGCCCAAGATTTCCGAGAAGCTCACTGAAGAAGCAGGGGAGCTTGGGCAAGCACTCGCGAACGAGTCAGACGAACGCGTGGCAGCCGAAGCGGCGGATTTGCTGTACCACTTATTGGTCGGGCTCAGGCTGCGAGACGTATCGCTGCGTGCAGTTATTGAAGCGCTGCATCGGCGCACCCACATGAGCGGCCACGCCGAAAAAGCCGCTCGAACGCCCCACGGCTGAGCGACCAAGAATCCCGCAGAGCGGGAGTTTGACCCCTCCGGGTAGCGCCGATATCTTTGGAATATTGCATCAAGAGAGCGTTCGCTCTCGGAAGATTACTATGCCAACCAAGGTTCTGGTTTTTGAAAGTGATCCCGGCTTCGCGGAAGAGCTGCGCTCGGGATTAGTCGCTTACGACTGTGAAATCACCGTTGTCGACGATGCGACGTCAGGATTGCAGGCGGCCTCCGCCCACAAACCTGACCTCATTCTGCTGGCCATTGAGCTGCCGAAGATGAACGGTTTTAGCGTCTGCAACAAGCTCAAACGAGATGCGTCGCTGAAGTCTGTGCCGCTTATCATCATGAGTTCGGAGTCGACCGAGGAAACGTTCGAGCAGCATCGCCGACTGCGCACACGAGCCGAGGACTACCTGCACAAGCCCATCAGCGTATCTGAGCTCGTGCAAAAGATTCACCCGTACGTGCCACTCTCTGCCGGTGCGCCTCTATCCATCCCGCCAGATGACGACATCTTGCTCGAAGAGGAGATCGTGATCGAGGATTCACCCGACTTGGAGGTGAGCGAAGGCACGATCGACGAAGAGCTTTTGGATTCCGAGTTCATGGAAGACGCTCAACCGATCGATGCAGAGGCGGAATTCGAAGCGGAAGAACGCCCAAGCTTCGTGGACTCGGATGTCGAGGATTTCGCGGATGAAGCGTTTGACGCGATTCTCGAAACCCCCGCCGAAGCAGCTCAACACCTTACACCTCCAGTCGATGTCGCCTCTGATTTGGAGCTTGAGGATCTTGCTGACGACAACCTGGCCGCGCACGAAAGCAACCCTGCCGAACTCGCAGCGCCAATGCTCGCCCTTTCCGAGCCTCCGCCCGCAGGCCAAGAGCCGGAAGAAGCGTTCGATGCCGCCGACGAATTTTCCGCTGAGGAAGACTTCGAAGAAGCCGCGCTAGAGTCTCTTCCACCGCCGAGCCGCCTTCCAGAGATCGCGGTCGTGACTCCACCCGTGCCGGCACCCATCACCTCTTCGCCGCCGCGACCCTCGTCGTTGCCCCCACGGCCGACAACCAGCAGTATTCCGATCACCTTCGATCAGGAGCGCTCCCGTTTTGAAGTACGCGTTCAGGAGCTTGAAAGTGAACTCGGAAAGGCACGAGCCAAGACGCAGGCACTCGAGGACTCCCTGCAGCGTGAACTCGCCCGAGACAGTGAAGTGCAGAAGCTCCGACGCGAGCTCGACGAAGCCAAGGCGAAGCCGGCGGGCAGCGCGGGCGGAGGTTCGGCACGTGAGTTCCTAGAGCTGCGCGAACAGCTCAATCGTAAAGACAAAGAGATCCTCGATGTTCGCGATGAGCTCAGCCACAAGGAAAAGGAACTCCTCAACGTCCGCGACAGCCAACTGGCTCTGGAACGTGAAAAAGCGGACAACTCTGATCGTATGGCAGAGCTCGAACGGCGCGCGGCCGAGCTTGAACGCAATGCCGAAGCCTTCAAGAGTGACAAAGAACAAGCCAACAAGCGCGCGGATGACTACAAGCGCAAGGCAGAAAAGCTCCGTACCGATTATGACGCCAAGGCGAGCGAATTCACTGAGCTCCGTTCCACAATCGACTCCGAGTTACAGAAGAAAGACGAAGAACACGGCCTTTCGCTTGAGCAGCTAGATGCCCAATACTCAAGTCAGCTAGCAAGCCTCGGGGAGAAGCGGCAAGCCGCACTCGCCGAAGCGCAACAGACCTTCGAACAGAGCCTGGCCGAAGGGTTAGCGCAGGCGAAAGAAGAGGCTGAAGCGGAGCTCCTTGAGGCAACTCGCCAACATACTGAAGAGGCCGCGCGGGAA
This sequence comes from Polyangiales bacterium, assembly GCA_038251425.1. Taxonomy (GTDB): domain Bacteria; phylum Myxococcota_A; class Polyangia; order Polyangiales; family Polyangiaceae; genus JBBRRP01. The sequence goes on along the minus strand of JBBSBI010000010.1, from coordinate 24,048 downwards.
CTCGCGAATACTGAATCCGGGCTTCGAGCCGCGCACGAGAGCGCATTGCTCGAACAAACAACAGCGCAGGAACAGCTCACGCTGCAGCAGCAAGCGGCCCACGTCGAGGAAACGCAGCGCTTACTCGAAGAAGCGCGGAGCGCTGCCGAAGCGACGTTAACCGCGCAACGGCTCGCTTGGGAAAGAGAAAGCCAAGCCCGAACCGACACTCTGAATCAAGAGAAGCAACAGGCCATGGATCGGCTGAACGAAGAGAGAGCTGAGCTCTTAGGGCTCAAAGATAGCCTTTCGCGGGATCTTGAGCGTTTCACCCTGGAACGCCAAGAAGAGCAACAGGCCGCCGCACAACGCGTGAATGAACTCAACCAGAAGCTCGCTGAATTCGAAGCGCGCTTGGCCAAAGAGCAGGCCGACACCCAAACCTTCCAAACTGAACTCGCCTCAGTTCAAGAGCTACTGAACGACACCAACATTCGTCTCACGCGAGAGATCGAAACAGCCCGGGCACAAGCCCTGAGCGATGTTGCTGAAGCCCAACAGAAGGCGCGGGAGGAGATTGAGCGGCTGAGTGCCGAGCTGGGTGCAGAGCTCAGCCAGACGCAGAATCGCGCCGCGGAGCTGAGCCACGAACGGGATCAGCTGCGAGCTGAGCTTGCCAGCACCCGCGAGAGCCTCGGCACAGAACTCGGCGAAACGAAATCTGCCTTGAAAGAGGAACAGGATCGCAACCAGCGTGCCCGCAATAAATGGGAGCAAGATCGCGGCTCCCACGAACGAGCCAAAGATGCCCTGGCCGCGGCCCTGGCCCAGATTGAAGAAACAGAAAGCCGCTCACTCGACTGAAAACTCGCGCCAGGCCCCAGCGATGAGCCTTTGTTGGGGTGCGAATCGCGCTTTGTAGCGCATCACGTCGCTCTCTTTGATGTACAAACCCAAGTACAAGTAGCTGAGGCCCCAATCCTTACACAGCTCGATTTGCTTCAAGATCGAGTACGTTCCGATGCCTAACCGCGAATGATCCGGATCGTAAAAACAGTACACAGCTGACAGCGAAGTTTTACCGCGATCAGCCACTGCAATCCCCACGAGCTGTTGCCCAATTCGGAAGCGCAGCTCCAAACTTTCACAGCAGCTGTTCACCAGAAAATCGCGATAGCCCTCAACATCTATCGCCGGTTGCCCATCGCCGAGCCCTCGGCCGTGCTTGTGCTTGTTGTAAAGTTGTACGCGTTCCTCATCCGCCAAAGGGAAACCGATATCCACAGAAAGCTCGCGCTCACCCCGCTCAAACACCCTGCGGAAGGAGCGATTGTAGCGAAAGGTTTCAACGGGCACGCGCACGGGTTCGCAAGCACGGCAACCCGAGCACGCCGTCCTGTAGAGCACGAAGCCCTGACGCCGATCACCGACACTCAGCCGTTGATCAAGTTCGGAAGGTCGCAGCTGGCGCGCAGGCAGGCGCAACGGCATGCGCGCAATCCGATTCAGCAAATACGGGCAGCGCTGGGGCTCATCGTACACCACAAGCTCAGGCGGGGTCCCGGGCAGGAGCTGGGGGAGCGGACCTGGAGGCCTAGCCATGCAGCTAAGATAGCGCGACGGGGGCGGCTCTGCACAGCTGGCCCAAGTTCAGGCTGTTTTCCGGGCGGCTTCAGGCTTCTTTTGTGAACGAGAAGGGGTTTGGGAAAAGCTCTGCCAGCGATACCTCACCGGTTCGCTTGGGCCCTGCCAAGAGCACGCGCAGATCCGTTGCGAACTCGGCGAGCACTTGCCGACAAAGCCCACACGGCATCGTCAGCTCTTCGGCGTCGGTATAGATGGCAACGGCAACCGGTTGGCTTCCGCCCTCGCTGACCATCTTGGTAATAGCCACACGCTCCGCGCAAATGGTGGCACCGAAAGAGGCGTTCTCCACATTACATCCGCTATAGATCTGGCCATTTTCGGTGCGAATCGCGGCTCCCACCCGGAACTTCGAATAGGGCGCGTAGGCACGACCCTGTGCCGTTTTGGCTGCAAGAATCAGCTCTTGGTCTAGCCCATTGAGCGGGAGCCCTTCCTTCACAGCGAGTCTCCCAACGCCGTGATCCACGCGCGCATGAAGCTGGAGAGACGCGGCTTGGCTTCGAATGCGGCGGCCTGCACCTCGGCATGCGAAAGATGAGTCTTGGAGATCCCCGCAGCTTGATTGGAGATCAGGCTCAGCCCACCGACGCGTACCCCCAACTGACGCAGCGCCAAGACTTCCAGAACCGTGCTCATCCCAACGGCATCGGCACCGAGCCGACCTAACATCCGCACTTCAGCCGGTGTCTCGTAACTGGGACCGAGGAGTGATGCATAGATGCCCTCCACGATCGGGATTTGAGTCACCTGCGCCGCCGTCCGAGCAGCAGCCTGGAGCCCGTGATCATAAGCCTCCGTCATGTCGATGAAACGCTCCCCCCCGGCAGGAGCGGGGCCGATGAGCGGACTTTGCGAAGTCAAGTTCAGGTGATCAGTAATGAGCATGAGATCGCCCGCGTTCAGATCCGCGCGGATGCCTCCTGCTGCATTCGTCACAATCACAGCTTTACACCCAAGCTCCGCCAACAATCGCACACCAAACACAACCTGCTCAGGCGCGTGGCCCTCGTACGAATGAACGCGCCCTTGAAGACACGCGAGAGGTTGCCCGCCCAGTTCACCGAACCACAACTTACCCGCATGCCCAGCAACGGTTGATCGCGGCATGTGGGGGATATCGGCGTAGGCAATCTCCGTTGGGCCCCGGAGTTCGTGCACCAATTCCCCAAGCCCCGAACCCAGCACCACCCCCACGAGCGGGGCCTGGCTCCCCTGGGCGCGGACGAAACGAGCGGCGGCGGCCACGTCTTTTTGTGCCTGAGCATGCATGCGATTGGCTCAAGGATGGCTGAAAATGGCTGTGTGGGCCAAGTGGCGTGCGGGCGGGGGCAGGCCCAGGCCGGGCCGAACGAAGAGGACCTTTGACCTCGCAGGCCTCGGTGCTAGCGTCCCGGCCCCTCAATAAATCGGGGGCGCCCGCGCCTCCACCAGATTCAAGCGAGTCCCACGTTTATGGAAAGCAAGTTCGCCCAGTTCCTGAAGGAAAATAAGATCGATCCGCGTCGCGTCATTGCCGCGTCCCACGAGCTGGAACGCCTTCGCCTTGAGGATCGCCAGGCCAAGCTGGCCAAGCGAAACGCCAAACAAGAGGGCGCACCCACGCAAACCGCAGAAGAGAAAAAGGCCATGCGCAAGCCCCGTTCCGGGCGCGGCGCGAGCCCCGTACTCTTGGCGCGCGCCACCGACACCAAGCGCGTGACGGGCCCCAACAAGCAACGGATCTTGCGTGCCGTGAACCACATTCTCACACAGCGCAAGAAGACTGCGATCGAGCTTAAAGCGCTGTTTTAAGTTACCACATCGACTGAAGCCCCCTCGACGCCCAACGCTACCGTACGGTGGCCTTGGGCGTTTCTCATTTGGGGATACCTGAGCCGAGCGCAAAAAGAAGCCTCACAGGATGAAAGCCAAGCAGCACCTCCGCAACTAACCCTTGAAGATGCCGCTCTTCTCGGTCCCCAAAGAACCTCACGCGCAGACTGAGCTGGTAGCAGCAGGCTCGGCTACTCTCCGGATCGTGGAAGAACCCGCTGAGCTTGTGGCCCTGATCGATTGCTGCCGGGCGGGCGATAAGCAGGCCTTCCGAGCACTCTTCATTCAACATCGCGACCACGTGGCACGCGTGGTGTATCGCATGTTGGGGCCATCCGCGGACCTCGAAGACCTCATCCAGGAAGTTTTCGTTCAAGTGTTTCGAAGTCTCAAGGACTTCAAGGCGCAGTCTAAGTTCAGCACTTGGCTCCACCGTGTGACGGTCAACGTCGTGTTGATGCACCGGCGCCAGGCCAAGAGCCGTCCGGTGTTTGATGTGCTGCCGCTTCTGGACCCGGCGGACGACAAGCGCCCCCACGCTGATGAGGAATTCGCGCGGCAGGAACGCGTCGCCGCATTCTATCGCTTGCTGAACCGCTTGAGCGAGAAAAAACGAACCGTGTTTATCCTGCATGAGATCGAAGGATTGTCACCCACCGAAATAGCGAGCACGGTTAACGCTCCGGCGCTCACCGTGCGCACTCGGTTGTTCTATGCTCGGAGAGAGCTTGCGTTGCTGCTGAAGGAAGAGCCCTATCTCGCTCACCTCACCGCTCAGCATCTTGACCAGGCCAAGGAGCTGCTATGACGGATCCGAGCCTAGAGCTTCGCGGAGTGCGAAAAATCGTCGGTGAAGTGAAAGCGACCGAGCTGCCTCCGATCCGTTGGGCTGCGCTTGAGGCTGAGCTCTTCGCGGAGCTTGAGGGCCAGCTCCCGGCTGACCCCATTCGTTCGCTAAAACACGCGCAAATGGCCATTTTATGGGCGTTTGCGGCGGCTGCGATCGTGGTGTTAGGCCTCGTCGGCCAGAGCGCACTGAAGCGAGCGGACAACCTCGCGGCGCCGGTCGAAAGCAGCAGCGTGAACGGCCGCACGTGGACCAAGAGTCATGTGAATAGTGCTGAAACCCGCGTGGGTGATCACTTCGTGGCAAGCCACTCTGACATCACCATCCAGGATGCTCGCTTAGGAAGCTGGACCTTGTTTTTGGGAGGCGAAGCCACGCTGCTCAAGCAAGCTCCGTTGGTGCTCCAGCTCGCGCAAGGTGAGCTGCGTGCCGAGATAACGCCTGGCCTTCAGTCCGACTCGTTTGTGGTGCAGGCGGCTCAGACGCGCGTCGCCGTGAAGGGCACCATCTTTCGGGTGCACCGTCAGCCCGATCGCGTCCATGTCGATGTTGAGCGCGGCACGGTGAGCGTGAGTTCACTCGGCGCTGGGCGTCAAGCGTTCGAACTGAGAGCACCCGCGAGCGGCGACTTCGCGCTCGACGCGAGCACGGGACGCGTTTGGGAGCCGAACCCCACGGAATGGGTCAACGGCGCCCGAGCGAAGACAGCACCCATGCCGGCACCAGCCTTGGCAGCGCGCCGGGTCGCACGCGCCAATTTGGCGCGGGAAACGCTGCCCACCACGCTGAGCTTGGACCAGGTTGGCGCAGGCGTGGACTCGTTGATTCGCATCGCCAGCACCTGCCTGTCAGAGACGGTGGCGAGCAACGGCCAGCTTTCACTGACGTTTGTCACGCAAGCGCGGCTTTCGGTGAGCGCCGAGGGCGAGCTCAGCGAGCTTGAACTCACGCCGCCACTCTTGCCTAAGGCGAGCGAGTGCCTACGCCAACGGACGCGATCACTCAATTTCGGCAGCTCACAAAAGGGAGCTGAACTCTTTCGTCGCTTGGAGATCGAGGTATCCCCACGCGAGCCAGCTCACTGAGAGCTCAAGCTTTGGCGCTGCGCGAGCGGGTCAACAAGTAGGCAATAACTAATAGAAACATGGGATTATTCTCGTTCCTTGGTGGATTCAATGTTCACGGCGCATGACAATCGAGCGCCCATCGGACAACATCCAACGGATGCTGTTCTCGTCATCTAATTTGAAGTGAAGCTTCGCAGGCGGAACGCCTTTGGAAGTCACCGAAAGAAATACGTCCGAGGCGTGAGCTCCCGTGACCGAGAACGCGCCGACTCGCGGTTCTTCCGACGGAATCGTGACGCGCACGGTCGAGCCAGTGAACTCCATGCTGGCGCCCTTCGCCCAGCCGGTAGCGGCAGCTACGTACTCGTCGTTGAAATTCTCAATCGAGTCCCCGAACCATCGCCCCTCCAGCTTCTTTGCCATGGGATGGCCACAGCCGCCGAGAGCGAGGCACGAAACCAATGTGCCGACAGCGGGCAATATTAGGGCGCGGGGAGCCATTGCCTACACAATACGACACTTGCCTACATATGACCACAAAATTACACATATGTAAGAATATGCTGAAAGGGCAACTTCAATTACCGAGCGCACGACGCGAGTGAGCGGTGCTCGGCTTATGCTCCTAAGCAACTGATATTACTGTATTTTAGTCACCAGGCAAACTCTGGGTTGCCCTCCCCGCTGCCGCCCGGACGCGGCAGCCGCCCCTCCCCGACGTCTCCCTCCGGGAGCCATGGGAGGGGCATGATAAGCGCCCAGACCGTCACGCCCGACAGAGCCTGGCTAGCGCGGCTTCGCCACACGCGCTTCATAAAACCTGAACAGATTCTGAAAGTGCTCAGCGCTCTCCGGGATACCTGAAGCGGCGCGCAAGGCACCCGCTCGCAAGTCTGAACTCGATTGTCCTAAGATCTGCAAGATGGCCCGAGCCACCGCTTGAGGGCCACCGAAGGTCGCGTACTTCGCCACACAACTCGCATCGCCGAGGTAAGCGGCACCGCCCTGATCGGGCACCACCAGCGGCACCCCCGACGCAAGCGCTTCGGCCGGAAAGAATCCAAACGTTTCGCACATCGAGCCCTGAAGCACGATGTCGACACTGGCTAACAGCGTTGCGTACGCCTTTCGATCTTTGGTGAACAGCATCGAAGAGAACGCAGGCAAAGCCCGTGCTTGTTGCTCCAGGCGTTCACGCTCCGGTCCATCACCCAGCAGCATCACGGCAACCGGCTGCGTTTCATTGACGAGGCGGAGAGCCTCCAAGAGCAAGCCCTGCCGTTTGTCTGCGGCAAGCCGGCCCCCAATCAGAGCCAGCTTCGCCTGCGGGCGCTCGGCGAAGGGACCAAGCAGGCGGCTTCTGAGTTCAAGATCGCGTTGTTCTGGGCTAAAATCAGCATGATCAATGCCGAAAGGGACGGTATGCACGCCCCGGCAGCCCTTTTCGGTGAGGAGCTCCTCCAGCCATTTCCCGGCCACGAGTGTGGCATCAAACGAGTTGCAGATGCCGCGCAAGTATCCCCAGCTCACTCCGTGAAGCAGGCTGGTGAGCGGAGGAAAATTGACGCTGGCTGCCGCACGCGTGACATAACACCCGATGGGATCTGAGTGATAAACATAGGTCTTGAGTGGAACATCCGTGATGGTCCGAGCCACCCACGCCGGAGCGAACGGGCTCGACACCTGAAGCACATCAGGGCGGAGTTTCGTGACGATGCTGCGCATGCGATCCAGCCGCCACGGCATCCGATAGGTGGGATCGTAGGGCATTGGGGGCGCCGCGAAACGGATGATAGTACCTTGGCCTTCGGTGGTGGTTGAATCCTCCGGACCTGGAGCCACCACGATCACTTCGTGATCGGTCCCGGTGGCCGCCTTCCGCATCTTATCCAGATAGGAGCGCACACCGCCGCCGCGTTCCGAATAGAACTCGCAAAGGTCCACGATCTTCATTTCTTAAACCGCCTGGCGAGCGTGAGCCCCGCCGGCATCAGCAGCGCGGCACTGATGATACAAGCCAGTTCACCGAGCATCGCGTAGTGGCCAAAGGATTGAAGCGCTTGATTATCTGCCTGCAAGAGCGACGCATATCCGAGGATAGTTGTTAAGCTGCAGAGAGCGACAGGCCCTGCCGCGGAGCGGACACCGCGCGCTACGTCGCCGCCCTCCGCGCGCACGCGTTCGAACAGATTGATTGCGTATTCCACGCCGATGCCGAAGGTGAGCGGCAAAGCCACGAAGTTGAGAAAATTCAGGCGAATGTTCGTGAGCGCCGCCACTCCCACCATCCATATCACAGCACAGAAGAGCGAACCTAGCACCGCCAACGAGCCCGAAAGGCTGCGCGTCACCAACAGCGTGAGCACGCTCACCAACAGCAGCGCTAGAAGTGTCGCTTTCGGCCCATCGCGCCCCATCGAGCGAATCATCTCAGCAAAAATCGAGGCCCGGCTCGCATTCGGGACCACCTGCCCGCTCTTTGAATGAACACCCTCCAGGATATCCGCAATGGCCAACAGATTCTCCCCACGACTTTGAGACACATCGCGCGCCAGCGTGACATAAACGGGAGTGCCCACGCGGCCATTGGTTTCCGTGAAACGCTCCTTCACACTCGCGGGAAAATCTGCGACCGAGAGCGCGCGTAGGTATTCAGGAGGCCGCCAAGTTTTGGCAAATTCAAGATCGGCTCCCTTGAGCTTGGGCATCGCCTCATCCAGATCCTGGCGAATCGATGTGAGAAGCTCCAGCTTCTGCTGCACGAGCTCCGGAGCGCCACCCAACTGATCAAAAATCGTCTGCACCTTTTCGACGTACTTCCCATGGTAAAGTTGCTTGTCGCGGGCCAGCACGCGGGCGCCTATTTCCGGAGCTTCAGCCATGGAATCTGCCAAAAGCAGCTGATCGGAGCCTCGACTAGCAAAGACTTTGCTCGACTCCCTACTCCAGGAACCAGCACCACTTTTGGCGCTCGAACGGCTCTTCAGGTTGGCGAAATTGTATTCCCAAGGGTTTGCCCAATAGCCCGGCAACGGCACGCACAAGGCGAGCGTGAGCAGCACACCACCCAAGACAAACCAACCAGGATGTTGCGCGGTCATGCCAGCGACCAGCTCGGCTAACTTTCCTGAACTCGAACGCCGCGCCTCCGCGGCTCGCAGCCCCAATCGGTTACGGATCTCTTCACCGGCAGCGAGTGAAGCCGGACAAAACACGAAGGTTGCGCTCCAACAGGCCAGCATGCCCACCGCACCAATCAAACCGAACTCGCTGAAGCCTCGGAAACCTGTGAACATCAACGCGGCATAGGCACCGGCCGCGGCTGCCGCAGCAAGCCAAGTACCACGCCGTGTGTCGAGCGCTGCCTGGAGAATAGCTGGCGCAAAGCCTCGACTCGGCTTGAGCTCAAAGAAACGCGCCAGGTACATGATAGCGGGGTTGATGCCATTCCCGGCAATGATCGCGACCAGAAAGCTCGTGGCGGCGTTCAAGTGTCCGAACGCGAGATAAGCCGTGGCGAATGCAACGGAGCAGCCGATAGCCACCGCCAGCCCAATGTGCGAGAGCACAAACGGGGATCGAAAAAAGATCACGATCACGCCTAAAATAAGCGCTACCGCAACGCTCGAGACGATCGTCATGTCGTTAACGAGGGCATTCCTTTCGTCGATGGCATTCGGTATATCTCCGCCAAAACCGTGCAACGTGGCCTTGTCGTAGCGGCTTTTAGGCAAGGCGTTGGCCAGCTCCTGCACCTTCTTAAACAGCGCGTCCGTTGAGAATTCTCCCATGCCTCCTGCGGTGCTCCGGATCAGAAGCGCATAGGTTTTCCCGTCAGGAGTTCGATAGTAATTGGTCGGAAATTGATCGGCCTTGGCGGTTTCTTTCTCAAACTTCGCACGCAAGCGCACAAGAGGAGAAGCCTGTGCCTTGGATTCCCCGCCCGGCGCACTTCCCGCCTTCTCTTCACCAGTCTTTTCACAGGGTTCGTCGAGCTCCAAGTATCCGGGGCTTTGGCGCGCCAATTCAGAAGCGATCTCACATTCGAGACGCACGAGATCGGGAAGTGGTGCGAAGAGCCAGCGCCACTTTTGATAGAACTCTCGCACTGCCAAGGGACCATGCTCCATGTTTTGAATGGACTCGAGATGGGCGTCTTTGATCCGCAACTCCAGGTCATCAACGAACTTCTGATTCGAGGCCGCATCGGGTGACGTGACGAGCACAATCAGAGTCGAGCCCGCGCCTCCCTTTCGATCCACCGTCTTGGTGAAACGCTGGGCGGCTTCGCTCTCCGAAGGCAGCAGCATGACGAAGTTCCCATTCACCCGAAGCCGGGAGGCCAAGGCTCCGCAGACGCCCAATAGGAGCAGGCCCAGAGCGAGCACCCGCCAAGGATGTCGAACTGCGTACTCAGTTACGCGGCCCACTATTCGATCGACGGCGTTAGCGGGATGTCCTGGACCTGAAGATTTATCTAATGCTTTCATAATCCTATCCAAAGGCGACGCTCTCGGAGATCTGACGAAACCGAAGGAATCATGGCTGGCCACTTCAAAAAAGGAGACTCACCTCCACTGACACTGGAGCGCATCCCCCTACTGCTCCACAGGGTGTTTCCCTCAGTCACAGGAGCGCTGAAAGTGTCGCACTGGAGCGACACCTCGCCGAGCGCGGAGGTCAGAGCAGGCCCCATTTTGCGGAATTTTGTAAGTTCTTGCACTGGCGAGATCCTTGCAGGTAGGCGGGCGAGATTAGCGGCTGGCGCTGAAGTTGGCCCGCTTTTCCGTTCTAGACGAGTCCTTTCCTACTTCGGACCCGCCCCTATAGAGGGGCGCTACGACCCCCCGCAAGCCATGAACGCTCCCCTCCACCCCTATTCACCGGACACGAGCCGGACACCCGACAACCTCAGCGAACACCCGCGCTGGCCGCGCAAGATCGCGATCCTGAACGACTACGTTCGCATCCCGTACGCGAATGGTTCGTCGTTTGCTTCACAAATGCTGTACCGCGAATTCAGCAAACGCGGCCACGAAGCGACGGTGGTGGGTCCGCATGATCCGACAGCACGGCCTGAGGAGCTGCCCGAGCGCCACATCACGCTGCCGAGCGTGCCTTTGCGAGTGCATCCGGGAGTCTATCTGCCCTTTCCGGGAGCCAAGGCGCTCGCGCGCATTGCTGAAGAGAAGTTTGACATGGTGCTGGCTCAATCCGGCTCGCGTCTTACGGAGCTCGGGGTGTGGCTCCGAAAGAAGCATCGCGTACCGATGCTCTGCGTGAACACCGTGCACTTGCCTTCTGTAGTGAACGTCATCCTTCCAGATTCTCTGCGACGCCAGGAGCGCCTCCAGAATCTGCTTTCTGATCGCGTGTTGCCTTGGGCTCAACGCCAGAATGCCGCTCTCTACAACCAGACGGACGGCGTCGTTGTTCTTTCCAGCGGACTCAAGCGCTACTGGCAAGAGCAGGGCGTTATGGCCCCGATTCACGTGATCCCACGCAGCGTGGATCCTGCCATCTTCAACCGCACGACGAACGTTGATCCTTATCCTTCGCACATGAAGCGTGGCTATCGCTTGCTCGTGGTGTGTCGGCACACGCGGGAGAAGGAAGTGGAGCGGTTGCTCAACATCTTCGCCTCTTTGATTGCCGTGGCCTGCCCGGATGCCACGCTGACGCTGATCGGCGATGGCCCGGACCACGCAGCCTTCAAAGCCCACGCTGAACGCCTGGGCGTGCGGGAGCGGACGCTGTTTGTGGGCGAGAAGCCGCTCACCGAAGTGCCCCATTGGTACCAACACGCCGATCTGTTTGTTTACACCTCCCTTTCTGAAACGTACGGGCAAGTCGTGAGCGAAGCCATGTGGTGTGGGCTGCCGGTGATTGCTCTTGCCGATAACATGGGCGTGAGCGAACAGGTCCAGACGGACAAGAACGGCGTGCTCATCCCGAGCGGCAACAATATTGAGGAGGCCAACTGGCGCTTTGCCAATGCCGTCCTTCGCTTGCTCCGAGATTCCGCCCAACGCAAACAACTCGCGCACCAAGCGTCACAGTTAGCCCGCCAGTTAAGACACCCAGAGCGCGGAATTGCTGCGTATTATGAGGCCTTTGCCGAGGCCCGCGAGCACTGTTCGCGAGAAACCACGGAAGGCTCGCCGACGCAGGCTTTTGGCCGTTTAGTGAACATGAGCGTGGTGCATGGTTTGCTGGCTTTGGGTGGTTGCCTACGGCCACCCTCTGCGATGGACCTTGCTAGCATTCGCCAGCCCGTTTGGAACGAACAGGCCCGAGCGAGCGAGGCTCCGCTCTCAGCCGTGCGACCGAGAAGCGTTAAGTAACGAATGCGGGTACTCGCACGCCCTGCGGCTTCGAGCCTGAACCCCTACACCAACATTCTCTACGAACACATTCGGCAGACCGGGATCCAGGTGGATGGCTACCAGCTCGCCCGAGCGTTCTTTGGCCACTATGAGATCTTTCATGTGCATTGGCCTGAATCTGTATTCAACCACGGACTGTTTTCGGCGCGCGTCACCACTGAAGCGTTGTTGTTGGCGATGAAGCGTCTGAAGCAAGGGGGCACCAAGCTTATCTGGACGGTGCACAATCTCGGCGCGCACGATGGGCGCTTTCCGGTGCAGGAAGCCAAATTTTGGCAACGTTTCGTGCCTCTCTTGGATGGCTATTTCGCGCTCAGCGAGGTGGGCAAACACGCCGCGAAAGAGCGTTTTCCGGCACTTCGGGGCAAGCCTGGCTTCACGGTGCCGCACCCGCATTATCGCGGCCGCTACCCTGACCATGTTTCGCGCGAGCAAGCGCGAAGCACCCTTGGGCTACCGCCCGCGTGTCGAGTTTTGGTGTTTGTCGGAACGATCGCCGATTACAAGAACGTCCCCGAGCTTGGATCTGCGTTTTCTGCACTCGCCGGTGATGATTTGAGACTTGTGATTGCCGGGCGTCCGCGGAGCGAGCCGATTCGGCGGGGCCTAGAAGAGCTAGCAGCGCGAGACTCACGCATCCTCTTGCACCCGGTTCACATTGCGGACACCGAGCTTCAGAACTATCTGAGAGCAGCTAACTTGGTGGTGCTTCCCTACCAGGAAATATTGAACTCTGGCTCGGCTGTCCTAGCGCTCTCTTTTGATCGTCCGGTGTTGATGCCTCGGTTGGGTGCCGCAGAGGATCTGGAGCGGCTCATGGGTAACACTTGGGTTCAGCTTTACCGCGGGAAGCTAGAGCCCGCCTTGCTCGAACAGGCCCTTTGCGCCGCAGAAGCTCTGCCAGAGCGCACCGCGGGGGAACACCTGGAGCAGCTTTCGCCGGTCGTGGTGGGGCGCGCCACCGCTGACGCATACCGAGAGCTCGTTTCCGTATAGAAAGTCGGCGCGTGGCGAAGATCGCTCTGTTCACTCCCTATCTGCCAGCCCCCGCTTTCACCGGCGGCAGGATCCGTATTTCAGAGCTGGCGCTTGGCCTCCAACAACTCGGCGAAGTTCATCTGTTCGCGCAGGCGGGATTCAGCGAGAGCGCGCAGGCAAAAGCGGCGCCAGAGCTTGCCCAGTTCAGCTCCGTGCACATTGCACAGCGACTGTTACCAACCTGGCCCTGGTCGAAGCTGTCCAAGCGCGTTCTCCGCGGTTCCCCCACGCAGCAAAAGTCCGCTCTGCAGGCTGCTGGCCCGTTTGATTTGGCGGTTGCGGAGCACAGCCATGCCGCCCGTTGGGCTTTGACTCTCGACGCTCCGCTGTTACTCGATGAGCACAACATTGAGAGCCGTTATCTAGCTGCCAAATTGGAGGCGCTCGGGCAGGCTAGAGGACTGGCTGAAGTCCAAAAACTGGAAGTCTGGGAAAGACACCTCTGGCGTGAAGCTGAGGGCGTGGTGGCTGTCACTGAAGCCGATGCGGAGCACATCGCAACGTTTCGAGGCAGCGCACCGGAGCTGATACCCAATGGCGTCAATCTCCGCAAAATCCGCTTTATTCCAGCCAGCGAACGGCTTGGCAGCGGGATCTTGTTTGTGGGATTGATGGACCACGCGCCCAACGTCGCCGCAGCTAAAATGTTAGCTGAAAACGTGATGCCAGCGGTGTGGCGCGTACGCCCTGAGGCGCAACTCACCTTGTGTGGCGCCAATCCGACGCGTGAGGTCTTGCGGCTCAGCTCCGCGCGCGTGGCAGTCACAGGTAGAGTGGCGTCGGTTGCACCGTTCCTTGAGCAGGCTCGCGTGTGCGCGATGCCGCTGTCGCAAGGCGCGGGTTCTTCGCTCAAAATCTTGGAGGCACTGGCGAGTGGCCTGCCCTTGGTGGCCAGCGACGTTGCGGTGCGAGGTTTTGCGCTTAAATCTGGCACCGATTACCTCCCAGCCACCGATGCCGCAACCACCGCGGCCCACATCGTGACGCTACTCAGTGCGCCGGGCGACGACGAACGAGCGCGAAGGGGGCGGCAGTTTGCGGAGGCTTTCGACTGGGCTGGTTTGGCGCAGCGTTTCGCCAGCCTGGCTTCGGAGCTGATCAAGAGCCCGAGGCACCGCACAGCAAAGCGTTAACTTCAAGGGCTGCTGGGCGCGAGGCTCTTGCAGCAGCGAAATCCGAGGTGATAGTTGTGGTGGCTGTTGGGATCCTCGATATCGGTGCCGTGCCAATCGAGTGCGCGCCAGCGACAATCGTCGGGATGGGTTTCTTTCTGCTGAAAAATGAACCAGCTCCCCTTCATCTCCGTCCGCCCGAGTCCGCCCTTGCTAGTTAATTCCTCAGACTTAAGTGGCATGTTCATGTGCTCAGCGACATTTCCGTTCAGATCGTAGACACCAAACGCACTCTTGCATTCCGGGAACGATCCCGCTGGATAGGTATTCGACCCACAGCTGTAGCCGCTCGCAAAACACTCGGGGCTTTTTAAACCACCAGTGGCACACAAAGCGTGGTTCTTGGTGGGGCCGTAGCTCCAGACCATCGCGCGGTGAACATTGCTATAATATTCGGCTTGAAAACGGGGCTTTCCAAAGAAGTACTCTTCTTCTGTAGGCCTCAAGTCTCCGGCACACGCTCCCTCCCATTCGTGCGCATCACACAAGCGTTTGCCGAGCGCCTGACAAATCTCAGAGGCTGCGCTTGAGCGCACCCAGGTTAACGGGTACTCACAAGGTATGTTGGGGAATTCAAAGCGATCGATGCAGATCGGAGCTGCTTGTTTGCCCTCGCCCTTCGTTTTGCTGGTGACCCGAGCCATGTTCTTGGCTCCGCACGCCACGGCATCCTCGTCGGTTATTCGCAATTTTTCCCGTGTTTTTAGGCATCCAGCACGGCTCTCCGGGTGCAGCGTCACCTTGGGCAGACCCTGAGCTAAGTATTTCGACGCGCCAAAGATGGTCGCGAGCTTCTGAACGGTTTCTGGGGTGAGCGCGAAGTACGAACGCAGCTCTTCGAGCAGTGCTTCACGCTGAACCTCGACCGATCGCAGTTCCCGTGTGCTCGCTGCTGCTTCCTCGGAGAATATTGGGAGTTGTTCGAGCGTCAGCGCCGACGGCGTGGGTGCCGATCCGGAGCTCGCGTTGGGGGCGATTTTCGGCACCGTTGGAGCCCCGGGGAGCTTCGCCGAGCCGAGCGTCCGGGTGGACTGAGAGAGGGTGTCCGGCCCCCGGGAAACCGGCGAACTCACCACGAACCAGATGCCGATACCGCCAATAGCTAACGCCACAATTCCGATGACCGTTGACTTGCTGAACGCCATTCAGCGCACGTCCTTCAGCTCTTCTGGCTTTGGCTCACGCACGACGCTCCCCGCCGAACGCTCTTGGACGAGCGCCCATTGATTCGGCGCCAGAATGGGTGTCTCTGGAAAGATTCGCACCACTGCCTGTTCCATCGGCACAGGCTCCCGGCGCAACGTGAGATAGAAGAAATCGCGCGTGCATCGATGAATATAGCGGGGAAAATTCATCAAGGCGGTCGACTTATTCATCAGCCGCGCCTGAAAATCATAGCCCTTCATTTCGGGCACTTCGCCTTCAGCCTGCCAAAATTCCTCAAGAGGTCGCGGAAGCGGCCGAAGCGTTCCACGCTTGGCAATCCGATAAAATTCCAAGCCACTGTGACCCGCGTTCATGTCCAGATGCACGCCATACGTGCATCCGGTGAGCTGCAAGGCCTTACCCAGCTGCTCAGGATCGGCACTGTTGCCATAGAAATAGGCGATGAAATTATCGCGCGTGACACACAGCGCACTCCGCACCGTCCGAGATTCCTGCGTCCATCCGTCGGGCATTCCACCCCACCAGTGACGCCGATAGGGATTGATTTGGCCGTCGACGATGAGCGGCGAAAGATTCTGCCGGAACGACAAGAGTCGATAAGGGATCACGTTACTTTCGGGCCAAGTTCCAAAGGCTGTCGCGCCGTCACGAGTTTCAGCAATGGTCGCCGCGTAGGGTTTCGGGGGCAGATAGACGATGTCATCCGCCATCATTCCGAACTCGCCGTGCATTGCCTGAAAGCCGCCGTTGAACGCAGCCACCACTGTTTCCAGAATCGCCGGATCTCGCGGAATAATGCCTGTGCCAACCTCCGCGGTGGCACTTCTGGGCTCGACCGTTCCGCTCACCATGTGCAAGCTGACGCGGCGCGGATCCCAAAGTGTGATGAATATCTGCACGTAAGAGCGCGCCCGATCCAGCCTAAGGAATGTCGAGGCGAAAGGTGTCCCTTCGGCCGTGGTGCCGACGAGCGGGTCACCCTCAAGCGAGGCCCACTTCCCTTCGTTAACTAATGGCGTCCGAAACAGTGGCTTGACGGGAGGCGGGGGCCACCCTGCCACAGCGCTGGTCTTTTCGATGGGCATCACGGCGGAAAGAGAGCCGAGCGCTTCCTCAAGCGCGGCCTTTCCGTCTTCTTCAAGCACTTCACTTTTGATTTGCTGGAGCCCATCGTCGGCTTTGTAGGCGACGGCCTTGAGCCAATCGATCCCGGAAGCGCCGATCCAAGGAACAGCTCGCACTCGATCAACCGCCCAAGTGACAAAATTTCCCGGACGGGCTTTGGGCTGAGTGATTTCCTTGATGAAGGGCCCGCTCAATGGAGCTTCGGGATCGAGCGGGATGCGGTTGACTCCAGCCTTGGTTTCAACCCGAAGCGCATCCACTTCAAAACTCAATCGGATCCCGATTGCCCGTTGGTGCGCGAAGGCGCGGGTCCCAAGCCCATCAAATTGGCCTGTTTCCTGGAAATTAGTGAGTGCGTTCTGCAGGCGATTGAACCGAGTCCAGTCCGGCGACGTCGGTGTGGGTTCCCCGCGCGTATCGACAAGAAAGATCTGTGACCGTTCGCCGTCCGCAATTGTCCAAGCAGCAAACGGCGACTGCACCACGAGTTCAGTCTCTTCAGCGAGCCGCGTGTGGGTCGTATTGTAAGTCAGGGAAAGACCCAGAACATGGCGCTCTTCGAGGGATGCCCGCGCGTGCAGCAGAAATATGTCGGGCAATGAGTCCGTGCGATGCCCGAGTGC
Organism: Polyangiales bacterium; assembly: GCA_038251425.1. GTDB lineage: Bacteria > Myxococcota_A > Polyangia > Polyangiales > Polyangiaceae > JBBRRP01. The sequence goes on along the minus strand of JBBSBI010000010.1, from coordinate 7,185 downwards.
GATCACACCTCGTCCCCGCAGGTAGCAGGTCCACTTGCCCGCGCAGTCCGCCAGAAAGTGGACATTTTGTTCGCGCGCTAAGATCTTGCGTCTCAGAAGCAGTGCGCTCAGAGCAGCTTCAGGCGTAGGGGCCGTGAGCCCGGGCCCGGGCAACGGTTGGGTCGTCGGGCTCGTGAGAACAAAGGCGGCCACGATACCGAAGCGCCGAAACCAGCGCGATCTAAAGAGCTTTCGAACTAAGGCCATCGCTAGCCAGACTCAGCTTCGAAGGCACAGCTCCCCCGTTTCACGCCCTGATCGCCAGCACTGCACATGACACGAGAAGTATGCGAAAGAACCGAACTTTGGGCCAAATCTTCCGACAAAATTCGGGCTCTTCTCGGCCATCACAGACAGCAGCGAAATCCCAGGCTGTAGTCCAGGTATTCGTAGGCATGAACCGAGATCTCTGAGTCACACCCGTCGCGCGTGGCTCGCGCGTAAAACCCGCCTAAAAATAGCCCAGGTGGCCCCGCCACCCATTCGTCAAGATTCCCGACCATGTCGAAGACGGCATCATTGCCAAACTCACTGCGACACGTGGCCAGCTCTCCGGTCTTTCGGAGCAGTGGACCTTCGCTATCCGTCACCAAATTCAGCCTCGGATCGAGGTGATGGAGGGAAGGATTGCCATGCAGCACGCCGGCAGGGTGAGTCGCCCGGAAGACGTTACACAGACCTTGGCGATACTCATCGCCGTAAGGGTAGCGGGACTGCTTTTGCCCGCGGCAAGCCGAGCGCCATTCGCTGGCAGTGCACAGGCGTTTGCCCGCGTTCTGACAGGCGCGCGCCGCAGCTGCTCCACTCATGTAACCGTTCGGGAGCTGGTTTTTGACCGATATCGCCATCGGTTTCACACTTCCGGTGAGCTGAACCTCAGGCGGTACGGGTACCGCTAGGCTCCGACCCGCCTCGGTTTTTGCCGTGGCACGCAACATCTGGCCCTGCTCGAACCAGTGCTGCGTATCCTGGACGTTAGCCGGATAATATGGAGAAAGAGGCCTGTGAGTGCGTTCATCTTGCAAGCTCGCTTCAAAACGATCGATGCAGTATTCACCGCGGACATCGACCATCTCCGTTGGGCAGCGGCGCCGAGCTGCAATTGGCTGCTCCCAAAAGCCGACGCGCTCCCGCTGCACAGACGGAACGACACCAAGACCCTCGGCTGGCAAATAGAGAACCGCTGGCTGGCCCGCATTCCCGAGCTGACGCTGGGTACGCTCAGAAGGAACGGTAGCCTGCTTCGGGGCCGGACCTGGTTCGCTGTCGGATTTTTCAGCGCGGCAGCCGAGGAGGCCCGCACACAAAAGTACGCAGAGCGACCGCGAGCCGACCAAATTACTTTCCGCGGTAGACGATCAAACCGTGACTCAGATCATAGGGAGACACGGCGACTCGAACGCGATCACCCGGGAGCACGCGAATGTGGTGGCGACGCATGCGACCTGAAAGCTGAGCCCGAACGACGGCCTCCGCTTGGTCGACTTTGACGGTATATTGCCCGCCGCCGAGAGCGTCTTGAATGACGCCCTCCATTTCCAAAAGATCACCTTTGCTCATTCAGGGGCATTCCTCGAGTTTTAGGGCGCGGAAGCTTGCACAACGGCAAGGGCTTTTCAAGGGCGGGCGAAGCTTGGTCTAAGCAGGCGGTGGCTCCTATGGTACGCCGGCGAGCAATGAGGACGTTTCCTGCGACTTTGTTCGACTACAACGGAGTGTTGATTGATGACGAAGCCGTGCATCTAGCGGCATTCCGGGAGGTGTTGAGCCCGCTCGGGCTCGCTGTGGACGAGGCCACCTATTGGGAGCGTTATATTGGTTTCGACGATGCAGGCGCTTTTTCGGCCATTCTGAACGACGCGGAGCGCGCGTTTGATGATGCCTTCTTGCGGGAGCTCATCGAACGGAAGCGTCCCGTCTACCTGCGCCTCGCTCAGGCCGAACTCAAAGGTTTCAAGGGTGCGAAGGCCGCGCTCGATTTTCGTGCCCAGTCAGGCCCGGTGTGCATCGTGTCGGGAGCGCTGAGGGACGAAATCATTCTCGGGCTGGAGTTTCTCGACGCCAAAAGTTCGGTTCATCACATCATCTCGGCAGAAGACACGACACGCTCCAAGCCCGATCCGGAAGGGTATGAGCTCGGCCTACTGTACCTCCAGACACGGCTGCCGAAAGCTGAGGCGCTGCAGGCTCTCGTGATCGAGGATTCATTGGCGGGTGTGAAGGCCGCCAAGCTAGCGGGCCTCTTTTGTGTTGCTGTAGCTCAAAGCTACCAAGAGTCAGAATTGTCGGCAGCGGGCGCCGACGCCACCTTCCCCACGCTCGCTGAAATGAGCCCCGAAGCGCTGAGCGCTTTGTATACATCCGCGTTCGGGGCCTGACGCCACGCTCATGCTGACCGGGAATTTTCGCTGGAAATCGCTCTGTGTGGGCCTCGCAGTCGCGGCCGTGCTCGGATCCGTGCGGGCAGAGCCTGCGTCTTCAGCCGTTCCCGCTCTGACCCTGAAACACGACGACAAGTATCTGGAAGAGCGCGACGAACCGCTCAAAAACGCTATCCGAGGCATCACGGTCGGGCCCATTGAAAATAGCCTGCATCCCGATCGAGGCTATGGCAGCTTGGCGTACCAGCAAACGCTTGATGAAGCCGTACGCATGGGCGCCAGCTGGGTGAGCTTGACGCCCTTTGGTCGCGTTTGGGATCTGACCCCCTCTGGTATCTCACAGACTTTCGAAGCTCCCTATGAGAGCAATCGCAAAGCGCTGGTGCTTGCCATTCGACAGGCTCACCAACGTGGCTTGAAGGTCATGCTGGTTCCCCACCTGTGGGTGGAAACAGGCGGCTGGCGTGCTGAAATCGAGCCTGAAAATGATCGAGCGTGGCAAGCCTGGGCAGAAGCCTACCGCCGGTTTGTGCTCGGTTGGGCGGACACGGCGGAGCTCGCTCACGCGGACATCTTCGCACTCGGCGTAGAACTGAGAAGCTGGGTGACAACGACTCGAACCCCGCTGTTTTTGCCGATTATCCGCGAGGTGCGCCGCCATTATTCTGGCTTGTTAACCTACGCTGCCAATTGGGATGATGCCGAATCTACCACTATCTGGGGGGAGCTGGATCTGATCGGGATCAATGCTTTTTACCCTTTGGCTCAAAAAGACGGCGCCTCTCCGGAGGTGCTACGGGCGGGCGCGCAAGAAGTTGCAGCGGGTGTGCAGAAGCTAGCTACTACGTGGGGAAAGCCTGTCATATTTACGGAGTTCGGCTACACCACACGCAGCAACCCGGCCGTGCGTCCGTGGGAATGGCCCGAACACCTTGGGCGTGTTGAGGTGAACGAGCTGGCGCAGGCAGAGGCATACCACGCGCTTCTCGGGGCGTTCATGGATCAGAAATGGTTTGCTGGCTTTTTTGTGTGGCGATTTTATGCGGATCCGAACGACACATCGCAAGAACCGGCGTGGGGCTTTTCACCCCGAGCGAAGCTTGCCGAAAGCGTGTTGCGCGAGGCATTTTCCACCCGTTTCGCGGGCGACGCCGATGTGGGCCTAGGCAGCGCCTTGCTCAGCCGACGAGCGCTTCCGATTGGCGTCTATTGAGCGCCGCCTGACGGGCTTCCGTGGCGGATCTCGTGTGCTTGAAGGCAGACTGAGAGCGTGCCAGCATCTGCGCCCTGCTCCTCCTCGCCGTCTTGCTCTGCGTTCTTGCCAACGCTTTCTTCGTGGCCACGGAGTTCGCGCTGGCCAAAGTGCGTCCAACGTCGCTGAAGGCTTTAGCTGCCACTGGAGATGCCAAGGCCCAGGCTGCCCTCGCTGCCATCCGTAAGCTCGACGGATATCTTGCGGCCACGCAGCTCGGGATCACCTTGGCGTCGCTGGCACTCGGCTGGCTGGGTGAGCCGGCGGTGGCCACGCTGCTCTCGCCAGTCCTATCGCAGTTTGGCGTAGCCGAAAAAGCCAGTCACGCGATTTCGTTGACCGTAGCGTTCGTGATCATCAGCGTGCTGCACATCATCTTGGGTGAGCTGGTTCCCAAGTCGCTCGCCATCCAATTCCCTGAGTCCGTATCGCGCCAAACGGCTGCGACGATGGGCGTGGTCTATTGGCTCTTTTCGCCAGCGCTCTGGGTCTTAAATGGCGTATCGAATAGGCTCTTGCGTGCGGTCGGCGTACGGCCCGTCGAACACGGCAGCGATTCGCTTTCGGTGGCCGAGCTCAGGATCGTGCTTCAGAGTTCCTTCGCTGAAACCGGCTTGGATCAGCGAAAGCGTGAGACGCTGACGCGCGTGCTCGGAGGCTTTGATCTACCCGTCCGAGCGATCATGGTGCCACGTGTGGACATGACCACGTTGGCTCTCGCGGATCCTCCCGAAGTGAGCTTAAAAGCCGCGCGTCATCATGGCTTCAGCAGATACCCTGTGAGCGAGCATGGTGGCGCGGATGAGATCACGGGCTACCTCTACGTGAAAGATTTGTTCGTGTCGCCGGCTGGAGGCTCGGAGAATCTGCGAGCTCGCGTGCGCAAGGTGCTGTTTGTGCCAGGCTCTTCGCTCGTGGGTGACGTGTTGTCCGAATTTCAGCGCGAAGGCGTTCCGATTGCGATCGTGGTGGACGAATTTGGCGGCACTTCAGGCCTGGTGACGCTCGAAGATGCTGTCGAGGCGGTGGTGGGGGAAATTACGGACGAGCTAGATAAGGAGGCGCCGCGCTTTCAGCTGCGCGAAGATGGCACCATCATCGCGGACGGTGCGGTGCTCGTGCATGAGCTGATCGTGGTGGGTCTGGATACCGGCAGTGCCGATGCTGAAGATACCTTGGCTGGGTACATCACGGCTTCGCTGGGGCGTCCTGCCCATCCCGGTGATGAAGTGCGGATCGGTGCCTATGATGCCATCGTCGATGAAGTGCGCCGCCGGCGTGTGCGCCGCGTGGTGCTCCGCCCCAGGCTGGCAAGCCTTCGGGCCTCCAATCCTACGTCCAGTTAGCGGCTGCGCAGCTGCCGATTGGCTCTGAACTTAACTCGACGATGAGATCAATGTCCTAAGAGCTCAGTAGGCATCGGTGTCGATGGTGATGGCGCTGGGCTGCGTGAGCGACACTTTGGGAAGCACCTCTTCATCACCCGCCAAGTAGGTGTAGCGGCTCCAGTTGGTCATCACGCGTTCCACGTACTGGCGAGTCTCCGCATACGGGATCGTGGCAAGAAATAGATCGACTGGCGGCTTAGGGACGACTTCGGAGCGAAACTTGGAGTGGCTTGAGAGGACACCAAAATACCGCACCAGATGAAAGCGCGGAGGTGGGATAGCCGCGATGAGGCGGATGATGAGATCGCGGGGCGGAAGCAGGAGTGCGCGGGTGCCGTCTTTCCAAACGTTTTTGAGAGTGAGCTCAAGCTTGCCGTTGGGCCGGAGTTCCAGGCGGTCCTGAGCAAGCGGAGTGGGGCTTGGCCGGCGCGGTCACCGGAGGCGGCTACTCCGCGCGCCGCAGCGGCGTAGCAGGCGGCAAGGCCGGGCTCATCGGAGCAGAGCTTGGGCGGCTCGTCGTCTTGCCCGTCTTGCATTGCCGGGTCGAGTAAGCGGCCGTGTGCTCGGAGGACTTTCTCGATGCGCTGTGCCGTGCGGCGGGCGATGTCGGCGACTTCGGCATGGGTGGGCGTTGGAAGCTCAATGGCACAGCACACATGCTGTCTACGCTTCGCAGCGACGGTTGCCCGCCGTCCACGCAAGACTCACTTCTCAGGGGTGGCCAGCTCTCCTGGGTGGGGTCATTCGCCCCACTCGATCCCATTTGGATTTCAGGTTTTCATATTCACCTTCCTTCAGTGCCAAGCTGCTCCTGGCGCACACGATGTCAATGTGAGCGTTAACAGTTAACGCGTGTGAAGCCACCAAAACCGGCGACCTGCCCAGTCCACTTCGCCTCCAGCGCTGTGTGCTTCCAGGTCAGTTAGTAACAGTTCATAGGCCCCTTTTATCGGTCCCCAGTGGTCCTCGTCCGGCCGGTATCTCCGAAAGTTAACGAGCACGGTTTCAGCGAGGCGCCGAACTTCCACCGTGCAAACGGGATGTCCCATCGCAGTGAACTGTTCGTATACCGCGCCCAGGAATGAAGAGAGCGATAACTCATCTTCCGGTCCCGCACGTTCCGCCATGTACCAAGTAAGCGCGGGTAGGTAGTAGCAAAACGCAACTGGCCCCGCAACGCCGAGCGCCTCTGCGTAATAGCAAGGCTCTGAGCAGCTCAATTCCTCCTCTATTTGTTCAACGGACTTGCCAAGAAACTGCTTCAGCGCAAGGTCCGCGTCCAGAGCGCCCCAGTAGCCGATTTCTTCCGCAGTTGGCGGCGCCCCGCTCATTTTGCGGGACACTTCGGTGCGCAGTTGGCCAATGCCCTCTGCTTCTCAGCAATCTGGCCAGCATGATCTCGAATTTCCTTGATAATGCCCAAGCCAAACAGAAAGGCATCGCAGCCTTCGTCCACGTAGGCCTGACGCTTGTCTATCTGGCCCTGGAAACATTTGGACTTGCTCGCCAATACGTCCGGGGGATCATCTCCCTTACATGCTCTGCAATTCTTCACGGACGGGTCTTGGTAAGCGTTGTATAGCGCCAAGCATTTCTCAACTCTTGCCTTATCAGGCGACGTGGAATCCCCCGTCAACAGCGCTCCCGCAACAAATATAATCGCACCGGCCGCCGCGGCAAGTTCCGTAAGGGCAGCAGTCCCCAAGAACGTTGCAGTCTCGGCGATTCCAATTCCAATTGCCAAGCCATTGGGCGCAAACGCTACCTGAGCCACGACATAAGTGCCCTGCGGGTCTACCGCGTTCGATGGTTGGGAGGTCACATACGCGTAGGAGGAGCCGGCTCCGGGCTTCGCCCGCGGCGCATTGGCACGTCCAATTCCGTAGTCCGCAAACTCAATCGGGTCCGGCCCCACAAACCTCCCCAACTCCGCATCCTGATACCTCGCCCGGAAGTACGTCAACCCCGTCTCGACATCGTGATACCTCCCCGTAAACCCGACCTGATTCCCGACAGCACTCGAAGCTAACGTTGCGCCACCAGGCGAGACCACCCGCCGCTTGCCGTAAGGCGTGTACCCGTACCGCTCTGCAAGCTGCCCAGATTGGTTCGAAAGCGCCATCAC
>JBBSBI010000009.1:0-68783 GCA_038251425.1 Polyangiales bacterium | reverse complement strand
GTGGAACAACCTTGGTCAGGCCGGCGGCTTCCTCTTCTGAGTTCGTGAACCCCGTTACTTCTCGCCCTTTCACAATGTACTCACCGCTTTCATCCTTGGCATTCACGAGAGCAATGGGAGCATGGCACACGGCGGACACGGGCTTGTTGCGTGCCCAGAAGCCTTCGATCAGCCCAATGGACACTTTGTTGTCGACAAGATCCCAAAGCGGGCCATGCCCTCCTGGGTAGAAGACCGCATCAAAGTCGCGGGCCCAAAGCGAATCCAGCCTAGCGGTGGAGGCAAGAGCGGCATTCGCCGCGCTGTCTGCCTTGAATCGACGCGTCGCCTCGGTCTGAGCGTCTGGATCGTCACTCTTGGGGTCGAGCGGCGGCTGCCCGCCCTTCGGGGAAGCCAATGTGAGCTCTGCTCCTGCGTCTTTAAACACATAGTACGGAGCTGCAAGCTCTTCCAGCCAGAACCCCGTGGTGCGGCCTGTGTCCCCAAGCTGGCCGTGTGATGTGAGGACGATAAGGATTCTGTTCACGCTCTTCTCCAGTTTCGCGGCTGGCCGTGGTTGTTCGGGACCTTGCAGCTCCTGGCGCGGCCAGCCTTCGTGGTCACTTTTTACTACCTGCGATTAGCTTGCTGTCGCGCTTCGCCTTTGAACTCTTTGACTTTTCCTTCAACCTGCATTTGTTGGTTGTCGATCACTGCGCCCACACGTTTCTTGACCGCACCTCCGACCTCCTCAACTTTACCTTTGACGCGCTCGGCCGCCTTCGCAGACTCCTCCTTAGCGCTTCCTTTCAGCTCTTTGGCCTTGCCCTCCGCTTGCATCTTCTCGCTACCTATGACCGTTCCGACGGCACCCTTAATTTTCCCCACAAGCTTCTCTCCAGCACCTTCGGTTCGTTTGACTGTGTTGTTCATGATATCATGTCTCCTTCACGCTCACGAAAGCAAAGGCCATGCCAGTATGAGACATACTCGCTAACTGCGAGAACTGTCACTCGATCCCGCACGCGTGCCACAACTGCGCAGGCATGCCACGCCCGTTAAAGACAGTCATGCTTGGGGGTGCGGAGTCGGCGCGATCAAATGAAGAAGCCGAGTACAGTTTTCAAGAGCTGAGAGCGGAGCGAATGAGAGCCACGCTGCTGTTTCAGGGCTGCGCCGTCGACGAGGACGAGGACGATTGGCAGGATGGGGACGAGCACACCGAGGGCGCGCTGTAGGGCAGGCCAAAGCCACGCGGCCGCGCACCTGCTCGGCATGCAGCTTCCTGTTGTAGCTCGCCGATCGAGCGATGAAACGTAGAGAAAGGTCTTCTCCAATCGCGCCTGTCTTCCAATCTTGTGTGAAGTCGACTAGATGCCGAAGGCATGAGGCCACTCTCGTGAACCTTCCGGAGCTGGTCTCGAATGCGAAGGACAGGTCATCGAACTACTCGCTGGCCAGGCCGATAGCTTGAAAGCTTTTGCGTCGTGATCGACATCAGCGAGCGGAAACAGGGTGAGGCTCTGCGGGCGAGTGAGGTGGTGGAGTTTCAACGTGTCAGCGGCTTGCTCGACACCCTTCTGCGCATCGCGCCCATCGGCTTTTGCTTCGTCGATCGGGATTTGCGCTATGTGCGCATCAATGAACGTCTCGCGGCGATGAACGGCGTTTCCGTCGAGGCGCATTTGGGCCGGCATGTCTCCGAGATCGTGCCCGCACTGGGCGAAACTGTCGGCGAGATGACGAACCGCATCCTAGCGACGGGCGAAGCCGTGTTGAATCACGAATTCTCGGGTGACACGCCCGACGCGCCCGGGGTGACGCGTTTCTGGAGTGAAAGCTGGTATCCGGTGCCCGACGGCGCGGGTGGGGTCTTGGGGTTCGGCGTGATCGTCGAGGACATCACCGCGCGCAAGCAGGCGGAGGACGCACTCCGGGAAAGTGAACAATTCACCCGCCGTGTGCTGGACAATAATCTTGCGGCCTTCGTCGGTGTGCTGACGGTGGACGGAACCGTGACCTACGCCAACCCCGCGCCGCTGGAGGCGGCCGGCATCCCAGCCAGCGAGGTGCTCGGGGAAAAGTTCTGGGACTGCTACTGGTGGAGCTATTCCCGCGAAATCCAGACGCAATTGCGGGAGGCCTGCGAACGCGCCGCCAGCGGTGAAATCGTGCGCTACGACGTGCCCGTCCGCATGGCGGGCGACGCGCGGATCTGGATCGATTTCCAAGTCGCGCCGCTACGCGATGCGGAAGGGCGCATCACGCATCTCATTCCATCGGCGATGGATATCTCGGTGCGCATCGCTGCCGAGGAGAAGCTGGTGGAGAACGAGTCAAACCTGCAACGGTTGCTCGACACCGCCCATGAGGGCATTTGGATGCTCGACCTCGCGGGGAAGACGACATACGTGAACGCCCGCATGGCGGAGGCGCTGGGGCGGACACCTGACGAAATGGTGGGGCACGACGCCTTCGAGTTTGTCTGGCACGAGGACGTGCCCTCTGGGCAGAGCGAGTTCGAGCTACGCCGAGCGGACAGCGCGGGCCGCGAATCGGATTTTCGCTATTCCCATAAGAACGGTTCGGCCGTGTGGTTCCAGGTCAACAGCAATCCCATCCTCGACGCAGAGGGCCGTTCGACCGGCTTTCTCGGAATGTTCAGCGACATCACCGCGCGCAGGCAGACGGAAGCTGCGTTGCGGGCCAGCGAACGGAACATGCGGTCGGTGGCCGACAACTCGCCGGACATCCTCACCCGCTTCGACCCGGAGCTGCGGCACGTGTTCGTCAGCGCCGCCATTGAGCGAAAGACCGGTCGACCGTCTGCGGAGTTCATCGGCAAGACCAACCGGGAGCTCGGGATGCCCGACCACCTGTGCAAGGTGTGGGACGCGGCGCTCCGTTCCGTGCTCGACGGCGGGCGCCAACAGTCCCTCGACTTTGCCTTCGACGAGCCAAACGGCCGCCGCCAGTACGCCGCCCTGCTAGTGCCGGAGTTCGGCGAGGGCGGGGTGACGGTCGAGTCCGTCCTCGGGGTCACCCGGGACGTGACCGATGCCCGGGCGGCGGAGGCCGAGGTGCGCGAGGCGGAGGAGCGGCTGCGGTTGGCCACGGACGCCACGGCCGTGGGCATCTGGCAGTGGCATGTGCCCACGGGCGCGATCCGCTGGGACGCGCAGATGTTCCGCATTTACGGCATCGCTCCCACGCCGGATGGCTCCGTGCAACAAACCCACTGGAGCGGGGCCGTGCTGCCGGAGGATCTGGCGGAAAGCGAGCGCATCTTACAGGACACCGTTCGCCGCCGCGGACAAAGCCGCCGCGACTTCCGCATCCAACGGCGCCACGACGGCGAAGTCCGCGACATCGAATCCGTGGAAACTGTGCGGACGAACGCCCAGGGCGAAACCGAGTGGGTGGTGGGGACGAATCTGGACGTGACCGACCGCAGAGATGCCGAGCGAAAGCTACGGCAACTCGCTGCCGACTTGACCGAGTCCGACCGACGAAAGGACGAGTTTTTGACCACACTCGCCCATGAACTACGCAACCCGCTGGCTCCACTCCGCACCGGCCTCGACGTGATGCGAATGTCACCCAGCGGAACACCTGCTGTCGAGAGGGCGCGCGCGATAATGGAGCGACAACTCGGCCATATGGTCCGTCTCGTGGACGACCTCATGGACGTATCTCGCATCAACCGGGGCAAGGTCGCTCTACAAGTCGCGAGGGTGCAAGCCCGCGCCGTTATCGACCACGCGGTCGAAGCTAGCCGCCCGCTCGTCGAGGCGGACGGACACGCTCTCGTGGTGGACGCGGGATCCGAGTCGGCTTGGGTGGACGGCGATTTGACGCGACTCGCTCAAGCGGTCAGCAACTTGGTCAACAACGCCGCCAAGTACACACCCCAAGGCGGCCGGATCGAGCTCGCGGCGCGCGTCGAGGCCGGCGAAGTGGTGATCACCGTGAGTGACAACGGAGCCGGGATCTCGGCCGAGATGTTACCCCACGTGTTCGACCTGTTCACCCAGGTGGACAGGACGCTCGACCGCGCCCAGGGGGGCCTCGGCATTGGCCTCTCGGTCGTCCGGAAGTTGGTGGAGCTACACCACGGGACTGCCACCGCAGCCAGCCCTGGGCTTGGCCTCGGCAGCACGTTCACCGTTCGGCTCCCACTCGCGACCGCGAATGAAGCAGCGGAGGTGGACAAACCGTCCGACACTCGCGTCTCGGTCAGCTTGCGCGTGCTGGTAGTCGACGACAACGTGGACGCGGCCGAAATGCTGAGCGAGATGCTCGAACTTGCCGGGCACGAAGCCAGGGCCGTTCACGATGGCCCCGCCGCCCTCGCCGCCGCCAGGGACGTTCGTCCCGACGTCATCTTTCTGGACATTGGCCTCCCCGGAATGAACGGGCACGACGTGGCAAGGCGATTCCGGGAAGACACAGCCTTCGCCGGAATCGTGCTTGTGGCCCTGACGGGGTGGGGAAGCGAAGCCGACAAGCGAAGGAGCCGTGAGGCGGGGTTCGACCACCATCTGACGAAGCCCGTCGACTTTAAGTGGGTGCAGGAAATTTTCGCCGGAATCAGCGTCGGCGACTGGCCTGATGCACGCGAAGCTTAGCGCGCATGCACGAGAGCGATAGCGCGGCGCAACGTTTCGAGTGCTGGATGGCGAAGCAGATACATGTGGTCGCCCATGGTGACAGAAAAAACTTTCGGGATGGGCTTCTCTGAAAAGAGGAGTGGCTCCAACTGTGCGACCAGGGCGGCGTGGCTGAGCCGGTAGCTGTGGTTGTCGCGGCGGCCCGCGTGGGCGGTGCCAAACCTCCAGGTGTCGCTGGCGCCTGAGCCGATGTCTGGCTTGATAACTAGCGGAGATCCGTGGCGCGCCGCAAACGCGCGAACCTCCTCTGCCGATTCGCCGCGGATCCCCGGGGGAGCCGTGATGACCGCGGCCCAGAGCGTCGCCATTTCTGCGGCATGTGGGGTAGCGACGACGCCCGCGGCGTAACGCGCCAAGGTGCGCCGCCGTCCGCGGAGCACTCGCAATGCGCCAGGATAGCGGACGGGCGTGCAACGCGATTTTGTTTCTAACTAAAGCTTCACTTTGGCATTCTCATTTTCGGTGGTAACGACGCGTTCCCCGCTGATATAGGCTTTGGCGGCGTCAATCACAAACTTGACGCCGCGCGCGCCACTGTTATCCCAATACTCCCCTTCTGTCGGATCAACGCGGATCAGGCATAGATCTGGATCGTCCGGGCCAACGGGAAACCAAATCTTCCAAGTCTCCCTCCACAGTCTGCGTATGGTCGCCCTGTCTTTTTCGACCATGGCAACACCGGACAATGAGGCAAACTTGTTTTTGCTTTGAAAGGCCACCACGACGTGAGAATCCGCGACGAGCTCTGCATGCTTTTCGCTCTTCAGTGAATCACAGAAGTAGAGGCTTCCGTCCGCTTGGACCTCAGCCACCCCCATGGGTCGACCGCGCAGGTCACCCCCCGGGGTGCGAGTAACTAGAATACCCGTGTCGAACTCCTGAATGATCGAAAGAAGGTGGTCACGGTTGGTTGTTGTCATGCCAACAACCTAGCAAGCAATGTGCCGTCGCGCTTCGGTCGGCGCATTGGTAAAAGTAGTCTTCAATCCCAGTAATGAGGTGTAGCGTTCGAACGCGCGCTCGCCTGCGCGGAGCCGCATCAGCGCCCCTTCGGCGATTGGGCGCGCTAACGCGGGGTTGGAACGAATGAGCGGAGCTATCACCTCGCGATTCCACGCGGCGGAATGGCGCCGATCGAGCGTCGCGTGGAGTGCAAAATATTGGCGCGTTTGGCCGGAGATCCCCAGCCGTTTGAGGCCCTGATTCACTAACGTAGCGCGTCCGGGCGCCGTGAGCTCAATGACACCCAAAGCTCCAATGGATTGAAAGGTGTAGTGGCGATGCATCGCCAGGGCCACCATCAGGTTGCTGAGCGCCAATACTTCCCAAATGGGCTCTGTTCGAAGCACGTCGATCTGAAGGTCCTGTGCCAGGCGTGCCAGCATGGGACCATGCATGCCGGCTTCTTTGCCTTGCCCCATTTCGTCCCAGTAGTTCCGAGCTAGCTCGAGCTTTGCGCGGGTGGGCAGCTTCACTTGGGTGAGGGCAACGAGATCTTCAAAACCGGCCTCACCCAACATTTCTTGTCCGATAAACCACCGCATCTGTTCATTATCGGCAACATCCGCAAGCCACGGAAACAGTGGGTGCCCCTGACCGGGCCCCTCTGCTTCGAGCCCCTCAAACCACTCGATGAAGGAATCGGCATCGCTCGGAGCGCGCGCTGCAGCATCGGCAATCCCCAGCCTTTCGCGTTCCACGAAGCGGCATTCCCTCATCTGAAGATCCGACTGTTCGCCGAGCGTCTGCTCCAGGCGAGTGCTCTGGAAAACCGAGTCGTGAAAAGACGGCGCCAGCCTCTGACGATTGAACTCCGCGAGCTTCAGCTGGAGCGACAAACGGGAAGTTTGCTCCCACACGATAGACTTCAGAACGACCATGCGCCCCCGTAGTTGCAACTTTAAGGCCAGCTGCTGCCCGGCATCCATGCACAAAGGCCAACGGCGGCGAAACGCTCTACTCCCTGATTGACAGGGAGCTCGAGCTCTTCGCTAAAGATATCTGGGTCGATTTCCAAGTACTGAATGCGCGCATGCCTTCGGGCAAGCATGGGCTTCGCTTGCTCCCAAAACGAATCCCGCCCCGCGATGATCGGCGCACCCGTATAAAGCAGCAAAACGCCGTTTGGCCGCAAGCTTTCGACTGCTTGCTCGACGATGCGTAGTCCGAGGGCTTCACCGTGACTTCCCCCTCCATGTCGATACTGACGACCGAGCGTATCTTGTAAATAAGGCGGATTGGCGACGATGGTATCGATGCGGCCGTGCACAGACTCGAGGACATTACTTTCGACCAAGTTCACCTCGCAGCCTGCGAGCAGCGCGTTGATGCGGGCATAAGCGAGCGCGCGCTCGTTGATATCCGTCAGGGTGACCGTCGTGGCATTCTGCGCCAGCACGAGCCCCCCCGCCCCGCTCCCGCACCCAATGTCCACCAGGTGCCCGTGGGCCGCATTCATCTGCTTTAGAAACGCGCAAAATCGGTAGGTGTCGGGGCCGAAGAACACTGCATCCTTAGCGGTGGTCGGCGCCGCGGAGCGAACAAAGAGGCGCCCCATACACGTAGAAAACCCCACCGAAGAACGCATCAGTCCCGCAGTCGTGTCCACGATCTCCGCCCGCAACATGGTGTCGAGAAGCCCCGCCGGGAGCAGCTCCGCCTCGAATGGTAAATTCCACCCGAAAACATCACGCAAATCCCGGCTTTGCGCTTCAGCTCCGCCCCGGTTGGCTAGGACCCGACGGCGTGTTTCGGGGGTCACACTCACGAAATGGTAGTTCAATCCTTCGAGCGCTCGGGCTAGGTCTAAAAGTGGCTCTTCCTCAGCGGTCACATGCTCACGCTGTCTCTCGCGCTCCGACCGACTTTGATCGTCGCTCTCCGGACGACCGACGATGGTAGAGCGTGATCGCAGCTCCGACTAAGCCGCAGAGTAGCAGCAAGGAACCCGCGGCCTGCCCGAGAAACAGCCATTTCGACACCAGCTTCCCGGAACGATCCCGCCACTCGCGGCGCACCTGGCTTGTCACGGTGACGAGCAAGATTGCTGAGCTGATCCACCCGATTGGCTGTTCCCCCATTAGAATGCCAATCGCAATTGAACTAAGAGTTCGTTCCGGCTTACCCTGAGATTGAAGTCGGGTGGAGGCAGCGTGGGGATTACGTAGGGGGCCTGCGCGGCGACCTCGCTGAGGTCATAAGGCTCGCCATCGAGCGCATCGAAGGTTGCAGGGATAATAGCCCATTGACGGACCGAAATGACCCAAGCACACGCTGAAAGAACTCGCGCTAGACGCGACAGGATCCTGGAGCGCCGCACCCCTGACCGTGGCGTTTTGGCATCACTGTCGCAGCATGGGTTGAACCGCGGTTGTGACAGGTTCGCTTTGGGAATTCTGGTAGACATATTGGCGCTGAGGATTGGCCAAGCAACGTTCGTGCCGTTTGCCCGTGTGAGCGGTAAAGCGCCTCGCCGTGGCTTTTATGCGCGCGGCATCTTCGCTGATGTCTCCGAACGCCTGCCTGGTACGGTGCCTGCAACGCCTCGGGAGCACCCGTAGCCTAGCGCCCCTTCAGGAACCCCCATTACTCCCAACTCAAAGAGCCCGTCATGATTTTGAAAGCTCAACTATCACGCTCGGATTTGGCTGATTTACTACGCGACCTAGCACCTCTGCGTTTCGATATGCCTTCTAAGGGAGAGGAGCGATGCTGGCTTGAACTAGAAGCACCCTCGGAGGGAGACATTTCGTTTTCGGAGGGCGTTGGCGTTCACATCCGTGCGCGGGGCGCTTTCCGCTTTGAGCTCCGCAAAATTGCGCTGCGCGCGGCGATTCCCGAGGTAGCGCTTTTGATACGCCCGTCGCTAGCACGCGCCAAATTTGGTGGGCAAAGGCTTGCATTTGCGACTGATCTAGAGCGAGCGGAGCTTGGATCAGAAGCGTGTTCCTTAACCAGCGCGGTTAAGCAATACCTGCGCCCTGGGGAGAAACTGATCTGGGCGTTGGCAGATGGACTCAACGCGAGCCTTCGCGTGGCGACCACGGCGGACGTTAGTGCGTTGATGCTGATGAGTTCTCCCGATTCGACGTTGGAAATAGGCAGCGACTCGCTCACCTTCGAACTAAGCTTTCGAGGGACCTTCGTGCGTTCTGGCGCGCCCTCCTTGAAGAATGTGACTCGCATAGCTGAGAAGCGAGCCGCGGGGATTCAACGCGGTCGCTGAAGCGAATGTTGGTGCACTGCCGCCCCAGGTGTGGATTGGCGCTACGCCATGCTGGCTGTTCTCAAAGTTAGACAGACGGTGAAAGTTGTAATAATCGAGCCGGCATGAAACCTGCTCATGTGGGCATATGAAAATAAGCAAGCGACTTATGCGCGGCAACGTCCTTAGCTCTGTAGCGATGATCGCCGCGACGCTCGGACTTTCATACTGCAGCAAGGAGAAGGCTGGTGAAGCAATTCCAGCTTCTGACGGTCCTGGCGGCGATAATCCGAACGTGCACACGAACGGAGATGCAACCAAAGGTAAAGACGTTTTTCGCTTCGAAACCTTCGGGAATGAGGGCTTTTGGACTGACGCGGTGAAGCTCAAGGCGGGCGTCGTGGCTGCCAAGCTGACGCCGGCCCACTGTTGAACAGCTTCGCCACTACCGTTATGCTCCTCAACGCGAATGCTATTATCGGCGTCGCGGCGAAGGACTCAGACGGCAATGGCACCATCGATGTCGCCGGTGCGGACAAGATCGGTCTGACCTGCGCCCTTTGCCATGGGATAACGGATAAATCAGGATTTGATCTTCCATCTGGGGGCTCCATTGGGAAGCGCATTGACGGCCCAGCGGTCCACACCATCAATCTCGGCGCCATTCTCGCCATGGCGTCCAATACGCGTGCACTCTTTCCGATGGTGCAATTGAAAGGTGCGGACGGTAAATCAATCGGCAGAGCACCTTCTGGGGCGGGCTTGACGAAAGCGTCAACCGAGGCGGACTTCGACGCTTACTTCTCGAATCCAAATTACTACCCTGTGGGTATGTTCGACGACACCGTGGACGGTAATGGCAACCCCATGCACAACAGCCCTCTGTTCGCGACAAACCTCGCGGCTCCTTGGGGAAGCGGGGGCGAGCTGCAGAAGCTCGATCACTTCTCGAACACGGTCTACACCGTGCTTTTCGACATGACGAACCTGCTCACCCCGGGAGGCAAGGCGTTCCTGAACACTGCCGCTGGTGTCGTCGGCGACAAGCTCGCGGCGGACTACGCTGAGGTGCTCGGCGCATAAAGGCCACAACGCGCGACCTGGGGTCACTACGCCACTTTGCGCAGGCTTTGCAGTGCTCCATTTCATGCCGCTCGCACTCCTCAGCGCATGCTCGCTCGCCTCTGCGACCACAGCGGCTAGCGGCGACGTTAGCCTGGTTTTTCGCCCAGCGAGCACTCCCACCAAGCGGTACAAGTCAGCGTAATCCCGATCCAGCCGGATGGAGGTAGCCATCTTCCCGACATCACCTTCGCTGAGTCACGCCGTCGCGGAGGCTTCACAAGCAGGAGACGGATTAGCCATCGTGTGGCGGAAAGCACCGTGCGGGGTACACACGCAATCGAACTTGTAGTGGTGGCGAGCGCGGCTGCGTATGGCTCGGGGGTTGCAAGACCCTCGCCTTCAGCGTCTCGGGGAATTGGCTCCATGGCGATTATTAAAGGGAGACAATCATGAAAACTTTTCTGACGTTTGCCGCGTGCGCATCTTTGCTTGGGTCGGTTGGGCTTGCCGCAGCAGGCCACCCACCGGCGGTCGAGGTGGACAAGGCGAAAATGAAGGAAATGAAGATGAAGGCACAATCGGCCATGCAGGAGCACAAATCCTGGATCGACCAGAACATGACCGGATGGCCCGAGACCACGAAAGAGATCGCGGCGGTTACAATCTCGAGCTACGGCCCTCCGCAGATGGTTGGGCCAGAGATGCTCGTTTGGGGAAAGAGCGGTCCCTGGAAGCGGATCCAGCTCCACCGCGAAGAGGTGCAACACCAGTTCCCAATGCCGCACAAGGATGTGCTGCAACAGTTTGTGGACTTTGAGGTGCCTGCCGACAAGTTCGACGAGCTCGCCAGCTACGATGGCAGCGTGGTCGCGGAACGCACAGCGGGAGAGCTCTCCGCGAGGTGCGATAAGGAGCCGGCGAACTTCCTCGCGATCAATCTGGCTGCGGACGTCGCGGAAGGACGCAAGAGTGTGGGCGAGGCGCGCGACTATTACGCCAACGCCATCAAGGGAATGCTCGCCGGAACGATGGACCCCTACCTGACGGGGCTCAAGATAAAGACGAAGATGTCAACGACCGGAGACCCCGATCAGGCCCGCTTCGCCAACCCGATGATGCCGAAGATGACGGCGAAGACGAATACGATGGCTAGTAGGCCACCGAGTCGTTGATCACCTTAAGCTTGCCCACGTCTGTCGTGATAACGGGGATTGATAAGCCGGAAGTGCTCGTTCAAGATTTAAAGATAGCGCGCACGTTTAAGCCGCTGACTCAAAAGGAGCGGGAGGCTTTACTGGCTCGCACGGAAAATGCCGCTAAACACGGCAAACACGAACTCTTCAAGACTGCCTCGAAATACCACGGCTCGGTTAAGAATCCGCATTGGCTAGAAGGTGCACAGCTGTAGCATTTCGGCCCGGAGCTTGCAGCGACTCGAGCATGACAAATTCAGAAAGAGTGAGCTGAGCCATGGTCGCTAGAAAACTATCGAAAACCCTGCTGGTAACAGGCGCCGCCCTGGGTGGGGCAATGGCGCTATTGGCCACGCGTAAGCAGCGCCAGCGTACGAACGGCATATCTGCGATTGATCATCCAATGAGCCCGCCATCGCCCCGGCAGGCGGAGGGAGATTCCGAACCGCCCGAAACAGGGCGCCACCCAGTCCGCCGCGCGGAGGGGCCTCCCCGAGCTGAATTCCACGGCGCCGCACCCCAGGATGACACGGTGGGGCAAGTAGGTACCTATCAACGAGAGATGCTGGGGTTAGTGCAGGACCAGGTGACGGCTCGGCCACATCCGCATCTCCACAAACCTACGTCGGGAGACGATTTCGACGCATTCACGGCGGATCAATTGGGTGTCGCCTTCCTTTCGCGAGCGACGGAAAGCGGATCGGACGATTTAGATGCTGAGGATTACGCCGGGCTCACGGAGATCGACGATCCAGACGAATCCCTAATGAGCGAAGCCTCCGTTGAATCCGCAAGGTTTCCCGACGAAAACGGAACTTTACGAGACAGTCCGTTTGCTGACGATGGAGGCATGGATCACGACGCGGAGGATGCAGAAGAGGATTTGCTGGACGACTTGCCGGCGGTCTCACGGCGGTAACAACGCATGTCGCGGTCGGCGGTTCTCTGCGTGCACGACGCTGGCACGCACATTGCTGAAGGTGGTACGTCGCATACATGCGTCGACCCACCTCAGGAGAAATAAACATGAAACTTTATTTGGGAGCGTGCCTCTGCCTCGTTGCAGCGGCGTGCGCTACTAACAGACCAGCGGAAGACCAGCGGAAGACATGGAATGACACGACGCCCGAAACCGCCCCGGCAGTGACGCCAGCCTCGGACGGAGCCTCCGCGGGCCCGCGGCCCATGGAGGGACGCAGTCCTGACTCCGCCTCTCCGAGCAACCGCGTTCCGGTCGGATCCAACCGAACCGAACCCGCAGAGGCGAGTGAGGCGCATAGTGTCGCGGCTGGCGCTAGGACCCAGGATCATCCGGCCCCTGCAACCCAACCAAACGCGGACAACAAGGGAAAGAGTGGCACCGAGCCTGACAACACCAAGCAAAACAAGCGCGACGCCAACGCCGCGGCCTTGACTCCCATGGACCAAGGAAACGGCCAAACTGACCTGAAGATCACTCAGCAAATTCGGCAAGCCGTCATCGGCGACGACTCGCTCTCATTCACCGCCAAAAACGTAAAAATTATCACCTCCAATGGCAAGGTCACGTTGCGCGGTCCGGTGAACACGGCGCGAGAACGCGCCACTATCGAAGCTGCGGCACGCAAGTTTGCAGGCGCCGCTCAAGTCGACAACCAACTCGAAGTGAAGAATTGAAAGGTAGTTTCATATGAGCAAGAACAAAACCGTTATCGCGATCGTGGAAAGCCACATTCAAGCCGAAAAGATAGTCACCGCGCTCACAGGCGCGGGGTTTGCCAACAACGATATCTCCGTGCTTTTCCCCGACAAGGGTGGGACACGCGACTTTGCTCACGAGCATAACACCAAGGCGCCCGAAGGCGCCGTGGCTGGCGTCGCAGGTGGTGGCGTCATTGGCGGAACCCTGGGCCTCTTGGCGGGCATTGGCGCTCTTGCTATTCCGGG
Organism: Polyangiales bacterium; assembly: GCA_038251425.1. GTDB lineage: Bacteria > Myxococcota_A > Polyangia > Polyangiales > Polyangiaceae > JBBRRP01. The sequence continues at coordinate 55,746 of JBBSBI010000009.1, read as the reverse complement.
ACTTGGGCCATTCATCGCCGCGGGTCCGCTCATGGCGGCGCTCAGCGGAGCGGCCGCAGGAGCCGCAGTCGGTGGAATTGGCGGAGCGTTGATTGGCCTTGGGATCCCCGAGCTCGAAGCCAAGAAGTATGAAGGCAAGCTGCGCGGCGGCAACATCCTAATGGCCGTGCATGTCGAGACCAGTGAAGCGCAAAAACGGGCCGAAGAGCTGTTCAAGCGCGAGGGTGCTCACGACATCAGCGCGACGGGCGAGGCCGCCGTGCCGAACCCCAATACCGACGAACGTCGACCGTAGTGGAAATAACCGGACGAATGTGTTGTCGAAGCAAGAGAGACCCGACGAACGTCCAAGCCAGTTAATGCGTCGCCAATACGCCGTTCCGGAATGTTCGGGGACGGCGTGTTGGGCGAACGCTTATTCTTGTTAGCTCATCGGCGAAATCTCCTTTTCGCCCAATAAAGAGAATGCGATGCATCTTGCTACCCAACCCCCCGAGTGCAGCGCCTTTCACGGGAAGATCATCGTCATCACTGGAGCCTCGAGCGGGCTCGGTCGTGAAACAGCGATCCAATTCGTGAATCAGGGCGCCTTCGTTGTGTTGGCGGCGCGTCGAGAAAGTGCTCTCCACGAAACAGCGGCCCTCTGCGGGGGTGAAGAGCACACTCTCTCTATCACGACGGATGTTACGATGGAGCAGCAGGTTCAGCTCTTGGTGGAGCGAACGATGGAGCGCTTTGGCCGGATAGATATTTGGATCAACAACGCCGGAGTAACACTGTTTGCTCGATTGGATCAGGGATCATTCGAGGATCACCGACGGGTCATCGAAACCAATCTTTTTGGTGCGATGCTCTGCGTGCGCGCCGTGCTGCCCATTTTTAGGCGGCAGCGATCGGGAATCGTGATCAACGTCGGGTCTATCCTGAGCAAGGTGGGACAGCCCTTCGTACCGTCCTACGTGATTAGTAAGTTTGGGCTGCGCGGCCTCTCGGAGGCTCTGCGCACGGACGTTGCCGACGAGCCGGGCATTCAGATTTGCTCCGTGTTTCCTTACGCTATTGACACCCCGCACTTCGAAACTGCTGCCAATCGCATCGGCCTTCAGGCTCGAGCGATGCCTCCGGTACAGGAAGCTTCTACCGTGGCCCGGGCCATTGTGGACTTGGCAAAACGGCCGCGGCGGGAACGTCACGTGCCGCGCGTTGCGGCGCTTGGCGTGATGCTCCACGGACTATTCCCCAGCTTCTTTGACCGTGTGCTCCTGCAAGTGCTGAGCGAATGGCACTTTGAAAAGCAGACCGAGCCGAAGACGAGTGGCAGTCTGTACGCCCCCATGCCGGGCCGCGCGGAGGTAACTGGACATCGCCGGCCGAGGATCAGCATGGTGGGTTTATTGGCTTGGGTTGCGACTCGTTTCGTCCGCATCCTGACGCGGCCCGCGCCCCGCCCTTCGAGATAAACCCATGCCGCAGCGCCACGACGTCGTGATTGTCGGCTCAGGGCCGAATGGACTTGCCGCCGGCTGTTTCTTGGCTCGGGCGGGCTTGAGGACGCTCGTCTTGGAGGCGCATTCGCACCCAGGCGGTGGAACGCGCTCACAAGCACTAACGCTGCCAGGTTTCCTTCACGACGTGTGCTCAACGGTACATCCGCTGGCAGTCGCGTCCCCCGCGTTCCGGGAGCTCGAACTGGATCGCTACGGCCTAGGATGGATCGAATCTCCCGCGCCTCTCGCGCACGTCTTCGACGACGCAACCGTCGTTACCTTGGAACGCTCGTTGGAGGCGACTTCTGCACAGCTCGGCGTCGACGCGGAAGCGTACGAGCAGCTCATGCGACCGTTTTCGGACGACTTTTCGAGCTTGGCCCGTGATATCCTCGGTCCGCTCAACTTCCCGTCAAACCCATGGCTTTTTGCTCGCTTCGGCTGGACGGCTCTGCGCTCGATGACGGGCCTAGCCCAGCGCTTTCGTGATCCGCGAACGAGCGCACTGCTCGCTGGGATGGCAGCGCACGCGATGCTTCCTTTGGATGCCGCGGCCACAGCTTCGTTTAGTTTGGTGCTGGCGATCGCTGGGCACGCAGTAGGTTGGCCCCTCGCTCGCGGCGGCTCACACGCCATTTGCGAAGCGCTCGTGAGCTGCCTAAAAGCAGCGGGGGGAGAGCTTCAAGTCGATCGCGAGGTCAGAAGTCGAAAGGATCTACCGGAAGCTCGCGCCTACGTGTTTGACGTCACTCCTAAGCAGCTCCTGCGCATCCTCGGCAACCACTTGCCCGCGCGATACGCGGCTAAGCTTTCTCGCTTTAGATACGGTCCGGGGGTGTTCAAGCTGGATTGGGCCCTTCGCGCACCCGTTCCGTGGCGAAATCCCGCATGCGCTCGGGCAGCCACCGTGCATATTGGCGGACCCCTCGAAAGAATGGCGGAAGCGGCAGCGGCAGCCAATTCCGGGAGTCGCCCTGAACGTCCATTTGTCCTGTTCGTTCAGCCAAGTCTGTTCGATTCAAGTCGCGCCCCGGCTGGCTACCATACGGCTTGGGCTTATTGCCATGTTCCGCACAACGACACCGTCGATATGTCCGACGCGATCGAAAGCGAAATCGAACGGGCCGCGCCAGGCTTCAGAGACATCATTTTAGCGCGTTGTCAGCGAAATTCCATGGATATGGAACGCTACAACGCCAACTATGTCGGCGGCGATATCAACGGTGGCCTTGCCAACCTGGGACAACTGTTCTTTCGACCCACCGCTCAATTGGATCCCTATCGGACCGCGCTTTCAAATGTATTTCTTTGCTCTTCATCGACCCCGCCCGGCGGTGGCGTGCACGGTATGTGCGGCTACTGGGCGGCACGCAGCGTTCTGCACAATGTCTTCAAGCATACGAGTCGCACCGCGAACAGGAACTTTGCGAAATAGAACTTAGACAGCGTTTGGTCGCAGGGCTGGCTCACCCTCGAAACCAACATTCAGCTTCACCATCTTCATCATTTGGGCGATCACAGGTTTATTGGCAACCCACGGTCGGGATTTCAATGGTGTTGCCGTCGAGTTGCACCCCTTCAGTTTGGGCAAGCGCACGACCCGTCAGTGTCGAACCGGTGTTCATGGTGATGGCTGTGCCAGAAATGACAGTTCCATAGAACTTCACGGCCTTACCAATGGTGACCTGTTGGTTGATGCGCCAGAATACACCGCAGGCTTGGGCACCATTCATCAGCACCACTTGGGCCCCGTCCGCGACCCTCAGCGTTCGATTGCCTCGGATGATGAAGAAGGCATTGGGATCGCCACCGGCGTCGAGGTAGACGTGTCCGTTGAGAAGGACGTCGGCGCTGAAACTATTCATGCAGGTGACGCCTGGATGAAGTGTAATATCACCTGTTAGCCCGCCGGCCACATCTGTGTAATCAGCATCGCAGGCGCGCGGATCGATGTTGTCGACGAGCGCAGTGACATCTTGCTGGGCCAAAATCGCGCGTTGATCGTTCGGTGGGAGCGAATCGATTCCGTACTTGCTGTAAGCGGGTGCATTAAAACCGGTTATCGTGGACACCGCCCTAGCGCTTACACCAAGCCCACCGCAGACCCGGGCAATATTGACCGCGGTGATAGAGCGAAGAGAGAGCACGGCAAACGTCTGAGTCCGTCCAACGCTGGGTCCCAAGTACGGCCCGTGCCCTGCTGCAACCTGACCGTCCACGGAGCTTCGTGTGCCGCCGGAGCTTCGCGTTTCGCCCATTTCGCTCGATGTATCTCCTCCGTTCCCCGAAAGGACGGATGAATCGTTAACGCCGCACCCCATGAGAAGCGCTGAGGTGAGCGGCACGAGAGAAAGCAGAAGCTGCCGATGGGTCGTCATGACCCACAACTCTGCACCAAACAGGCCAGGGCGTTTGCCCGCGAAAAGCCGACATTTGAGACCTCAACGTGAGAACACGGGAGCAAGAACGCCCCGCTTGCAGCCGGTTCGCTACGTGTCCCTACGCCGCTAGAGCTGCAGGTTCTCCTCAGAATATAGCTGTCTCTTTCTCCACAACGGGCCGGTAACCTGTTAGCAATTCCGGGAAGGTTTGCCACACTCGGGGCACTTCTCCCCAACGCGGTGCTTGGCGCTAGCTGGGCAACTACTCGTTATTGCTCAGGATCGAAAATTAACAAGAATCGCTGATGGGCCTTTTCTTGTTGGCAAGCAACTTGCCTACAGAGCACCGAATGGCTCAGCTGTGGCCCGTGTGCCTCACTCCTCCGGACGACTCCCGCCCCCTCAGGGGCAGTGGCGAGCACCGCACTCGACTCCCGTCGGCGTCGCCCCGTATCTTAATTGTGGACGACACTCCGCTGGTACTCCGCGCCTTAAAACGCGTGGTTGAGATGAATAGACCCGAGTGGATCGTCGCCGCGACGCTGAGCCCTAAGGTCGCGCTCACTCGAATTCGCAACGAGGATTTCAGCGTCTTGCTGACGGATCTCGAAATGCCGGAGATGAACGGAGAAGAGCTGGTGATAGCCGCCCTCGCAGTCGATCCCGATCTTGTGTGCGTGGTTCACAGCGGGAAGGTCGAGACGCTCACGCCTGCCGTTCGGTCTAAGCTCAGTGAGATCCTGCAAAAACCTGCTACTGCCAAACAACTAGGCGGAGCGCTCGATCGCGCCATGAAGGTCTCCGAGCGCGCTCGGTTCTAAGGCGCTGACATCCCGCGCCACCCGTCGGTACTATGCAACCCACGAGGTGGAGCGCTCTGTAGCGGCCCTTTTCGTTCCTGGGAAGATAGTAAGCATGCTTACTACCTTGTGTTCGACTTGAGACGACGCTCTCTGAGAAGCTTGGGAGCCTTCATGCCCTCTTCGGGCAACTCGGGAACCACTCGCGCGGGGCCGAGGCGTTTCGCCACACTTGAGGCAGCAGCGCGACTGAACCAGGCCGGAACAGCTAACAAGTGCCGGGATTTCCCGAGAAATAGGCAGTGGCGTGGAAGTTGCTCAAGGACCCTGTTATGGGCGCCCCAGCACTAACCTTGGCTTCCTTTCCCGATATGCCAACTTCCTTTGCAGCACCGCTCTCTTCGGAGCGCAATTCTCATGCGGTTACGAAGGGTTCCATTATCCTCGGCAAGTACCAGCTTGAATCGCTGGTTGGCGAGGGAGGTATGGGCGCCGTGTGGAGCGCACTTAACCTCCAATTGGAATCGCGGGTGGCCATCAAGCTCCTACGAGGAGGACCAACGTGTGAGGAGCTCGTTCAGCGCTTGAAAATTGAGGCGCGCGCAGTGGCGCAACTACAGCACCCAGCCATTGTTCGAGTGTTCGATATTGGCGAAACAGAGCACGGCGAGCCCTTTATCGTGATGGAGCTTTTGACGGGTGAAGGCCTTGGGCAGGTGCTGACGCGGGGACGATTATCGTGTGTCGAGGCTGTTCAAGTCATGTTGCCGATCGCCGAAGCGCTGGCTCTCGCCCACAAGAAGGGCATAGTTCATCGCGATTTGAAGCCGGACAATGTTTTCATTTCTCGGACTGGCGAGGGCACTCAGCCAAAACTCTTAGACTTCGGCATCGCCAAGCTGAGCGCAGATCCTAGCGCGGCGAGAAACCTCACCCAAAGCGGGACACTGATTGGGAGCCCCGATTACATGTCCCCCGAGCAAGCCTATGGCAGTGAAGATGTGGACCATCGCTCTGACATTTGGTCATTTTCGGTGGTGCTCTATGAGCTCATCACGGGTTCAGTTCCGTTCAAAGCCGCCAACAACCACGCGTTATTGCGTGCCATTGTGGAAGGTGATCCAGCTCCGTTTCCCACGGCTGCAAACGTCGACGAGGGGTTGGCCAACATCATTCGTTCCGGACTGCTCAAGGACAAAGAGCTACGGCCAGAGTCGATGCGCGACCTCGGGGCCAAGCTCGCGCGCTGGCTCCTAGCTCGTGGTGTATTGGAAGATTCGTGCGGGGGATCTTTAGAATCGAAGTGGAATGGCCGGACGCAGGAGTCGACACCTTTCCCACGGGTTTCTTTTGGCAGGTTGAATCCAGAGGCAAGCGCGACGCCTGCATCGGAAACGGCGGTGCGTGCATCGACCAAGCTTTTGTCGATCCCCGGCAGCTCACCTGAGCTAAAGATTCAGACGCGTGGACGGCGGGCATGGGCATTGGTGGCTCTTTTGCCGATCCTAGCTGGCCTCGCAATCTGGGATTCTGTGAGCATCTCCTTTGCTCCGCCAGCGCAAGCCATGGACCTTGCTATGCGGGCAGCAGGCTTCCCGATGCGTCGGTTACCTGAGGCTCCTTTGCCGTCACCAGTTTCAGCAATTGTGGAAGTTGTCGGGCCGACCGAGATTCTACGGACGGAGCCTGAAGCGGTATTGGTGCCGAGTACGCCGCGAGCCAAAGCCAGCCGCCCGTCAATAGCGCTAAAAACACTGCCGATTCTGCCTTCGGTTCCCAACGCGGACGCGCTTTCTGACTCCTCGCGTGATTTGATCCAGCCGTATTGAGGACCCGATGTGGATACCTTGGCGAAAGAGTGGCGTTACCCTATTTGCGACGGCAGCATGCGTGCTGTCGGCTTGCACTTGGTTTTCAACAGCGCTTGCAGACGCCCCAAGTGCTGAAGCCGTCGCAGAGTCGCGCCGTGACTTGGCCAAGGAGAAATACCAATTGGGCACCGAAGCCTATCGCGGAAAACGATTTCCGGACGCGGTTCGGTTATTTCTCGAAGCAGACAGGTTGGCTCCAAGCGCGGCGCTCTCGTTTAATATCGCCCTTGCCTACGAACAAGAACGAGACGAACGTTCCTCACTTCGTTGGTATCGTGATTACCTGCGGCGCAATCCCAAAGTTAAAAACGCCTCCGAAGTACGCAGAAGAATAGCGGCGATCGCGGCGAGCCTTGCGGCCAGCGGGGTGCAACAACTCAGCGTGTTTTCAACGCCTGCTGGAGCAACCGTGATACTTGATGAACGAAACGTAGGGGTCACACCGTTTACCGATGAGTTCAGTCCCGGCCAGCATCATCTTTTGCTTCAGCTGGCTGGCTACGCTGATCGCGAAGCTAATGTTATTCTCCCGGAAAGTGAGCCGACGGACGTGGTTCTTCGCATGGATCCGGCCCGCCCTGACGCGGTTAGGGTCAAGGAAGCTCAGTCGGAACCCGTACGAGTCGGTGATCAGCGGATTGATCGCGGCCGCCCCCTTGGAGTCGCACCTTGGGTGGTAACGGGAACGGGTGCAGCCAGCTTGGCCACGGCTCTCGGTTTTGAGTTGGCCCGACGCTCCGAAGAGTCTCAGGCGGAACAGGCGCAGTCCCAATTGGAGTTAGAAAGGCGTATCGAGAACATGCAAGCACTAAAAACTACTGCGCGCGTTCTGGCGGGCGTTGGGGGCGGGCTCGTGCTCACGGGCGGCATGCTCTTTATATTCAACGGCAAGCCGACGAGCGGCTCGCAAATTGGGCTTGGCTGTGATGGTCGGGGTTGCGAGCTCGTTGCCAAGGGTACCTTCCAGTGAGCGCGCGTGTTTCGAGGCTGTTGGCACTGCTCTCTTTTTGTCTATTTTACGCCTGCGATGCTGGGATATCGACCAGCCTAGAGGGCAAGCCGTGCGACGCCACCGGGCGTTGCGCTAACGGCTACACCTGCGACACCATGGCTAACCTGTGTGTGCACGTCGGTGCTCTCGGGGGTGGAGTATCGCTGGTACCGCCTATCACGTGCTCGGAGGGGATGACCCTTTGTGGCAGCAATTGCGTTCGTCTCTCCACCGACCCACGGAGTTGCGGTGGCTGCGGCGCTGTCTGCGGCGCTCCTGCAAACGGAGCCGCTATCTGTCTCGACAACGACTGCAACTTTGCCTGCCATGCACCGTCTTCACCTTGTGGAAATCGCTGCGTGGAGTTCAGCACCGATCCGCAAAATTGCGGCGGGTGCGGCGTCTCGTGTCCGGAACCAGTGGGTGGCAGCGCGACTTGCGTCGATGGCAAATGCCAAACGCTCTGCCGGGCGCCCTCGCAACAGTGTGGGGCAGACTGCACTGATATAACCAGCGATCCGGGTCACTGCGGCAGCTGTGACACGAAGTGTGGCACCGGCGAAGTGTGTTCAAACGGTGTCTGTGCAGCCACCTGTGGCCCAGGACTTTCGGCCTGCTCCGGTGCGTGCGTGGATGTTACGTCGAATGAGGAAAACTGCAGCACCTGCGGGATGCGTTGCCCAGCTCCAACGTCAGCCACCCCCGTCTGCGTCGCCTCCAAGTGCGACTTCAAGTGCAGCGAGGGGCTGACCAGGTGTGGAGACGCGTGCGTGGATCTGAACACCAACATGACCAGTTGTGGGATGTGCGGGAACGCCTGCAATTTACCAGCACAAGGCCAGGCCAAGTGTGAGCAGGGAGCATGCGCGATCGTCTGCGATCCGGGTTACGCTGAGTGCGACGGAGTTTGCACCAAAACCGCGAACGATCCCTCGAACTGTGGTGCCTGTGGCCATGTGTGTGGTCCCGGGGAAGTCTGTAGCCTGGGAACCTGTAACCTGACGTGTCCAGGCTCCCAACAGAACTGTGGCGGTTCTTGCCTGAACACCGCGAGCGATCCTGCCAACTGTGGAATATGCGGAAAGATGTGTGCCGGAGCGACTCATGGCGCGGCCATCTGTGAGGGCGCTGTCTGCAAAATTGCGTGCGATGTTGGCTATGCGTGGTGCAACGGGGCTTGCGTTCGCTTGGATATCGATACGCAGAACTGTGGGGCGTGCGCCAAGGTCTGTGCACCAGCGGCTAACGGCACTCCGCTTTGTAAGTCCGGTGCTTGTGGGCTCATGTGCAATGCCGGTTTTACGGCATGCAATGGCCAATGCGTCGACCTTGGTTCGGACGGGGACCATTGCGGCGCTTGCACGAGAGTCTGCGCCCTCGATCAAGTGTGCCAATCGGGGAAGTGCGCCACGGAATGCGGCGCGAAAACGGCTTGCAGCGGCTCGTGCGTAGAGCTCTCAACGGATACCTCGAACTGCGGCGCGTGCGGAAAGGTTTGTACAGCGCCTACCAATGCATCACCCAGCTGCAATGGCGGAAGCTGTTCGTTCGTGTGTGCCGCCGGCTTGCTGCGTTGCGGGCTGAAGTGCGTTGACGCAAAGAGCGACATCGCGAACTGCGGGCAGTGCGGAACGATCTGCTCGACCGTGACAGGCGGCAGAGCCACCTGTACCGAGAGCCAGTGTGGTGTGGCGTGCGATGCAGGTCTTTCAGCGTGCGGCGGGGCTTGCGTGGACGTGAAACGCGACCCGAACAATTGCGGCGGCTGCATGAAACTATGCAGTGGAAAGAGGAACATGTGTGCGGGCGGAAAATGCTCCTAGTGGCTAACGCGACGGGGCGATTTGGTGAATCTGAGGCAAAGCGCCACACACGATGGTTTTCTTTGGCAGCGCTCATTGTGTTCGGAGCTCTGAGTTCCGGTTGTGCCTCCTACCAGGGCACCTCGACTACCGTTCACCCTTCCGCTGTCGTCAGTGAGGGAGATTGGATCCTGGTACCGAATTTTCCTCTTGTGCTTCAAGAGAAGAGCGACGATTGCGGCGCAGCGGTGCTGGCTTCCGTGCTTCGATTTTGGGGCTATGCGGCAACGCCCGGCTCCATCTCGGCACGCCTGGGCCGTACAGATAATCGCCTGAAGGCGGGAGATATGGCGACTTATGCCCGCAGCCGGGGGCTGAAGGCGTACGTATTTTTCGGCACGATGCAGGACATCGAACACGAGCTGGCACGTGGGCGTCCGGTCATCGTTGGGCTCGGTAAGATGGTGGGAGAGACGAAGGCGCTGTCGCATTACGAAGTCGTCGTTGGTTATGAACCAACCAAGAAACAGCTCTTGCTGCTCGATCCGGATCGTGGTTGGCAGACCGATAGCCTCGCTGGCTTCAAAAAGGAGTGGGCTCTGACCAAAGCAGTGACGATCGTCGCTTTTTTGCCGGATTCCGATCGTAGCGTGGTCCGTCGTTAGTTTCTTATGATGTTCGGCACGTCGATTGCATTAGTGAGTGCATGAAGACTAAATCACTCGCCACCTCTGGCTTACTCATCCTCAGCCTATTGCTCAGTCTCACCCTGTCCTCTCCCGCCCACGCATTGGACGGCCGAAGTGAGGTCACCCGCAGCGTGGAACCCACAACTCCACAACGTGCTGCTCAGCATCGTTCAGTTGAACGCGCCACTCCCAGCGAGGAGAAAAGCTACGCCGCGCGCGAGGCCGCCTCGCCGGGCGCCAAAGAGCACAGAGGCGGCGATACGTTAGTCATCGGAGCCTCAGCCCTTGCCGTGGTGCTGTTGGTCGTAGTTGTCCTGATTCTCATCTAGTGGTTGACTCGAAACCGCTAGTCGTAGGCGTGTTGTCCAGCATTCTGCTTGGCAACAGCGTCATATACGGAGCACCTGCTGAAGCCGCATTGCATCCGAGCGCTTTGGAGAAAAAGTGTTTGGAGCCTGAACCTGGAGAACGCTTTCATGACGGGTTTTTTGCTCGATCGGAAAGCGGTCTCAGCTTCTATTGGGCTGATGTTTCAGGCGCAGCGCCTCGGAGCAGCATCCGCGGTATCGGCCAGAGTGCCGTCATTTCGATTGGGGGGACTCCGACGCGCGGTCTCGTACTGGGTGGGACAATGTGGACGGCTCGCATCGATCCAGTGTTTGTCGAAAACGACCGCCGCGTGATACCAGATGACGACAGCGTTAAGCTCACGCTCCTTCGCATAGGGCCGTTCATCGATTTCTACCCGGACCCGGTGCGCGGCTTTCACCTACAGGCCGCGGCTCTTTTGGCGATCCAGATCGAGAGTGATGTAAAGGGCAACCCCATTGAACCGGCAGCGCTTGGGCCGGCCGTGTCGATCGGGCTCGGCTATGAATGGTTCATGTCGGGCCAATTCAGCCTGGGTCTCGTCGCGCGCGCAGCTCTCGGTCAGGTAGCGCGTGAGCCGAAGGCGGGCAGCGAACAAATGCGATGGTTCCTTCCAGATCTCTCGATTTCTGGAACATATCATTGAAACCTGACTGGCACGCATCGTGCTCCAGCTCCAAGCGGATCGTGAGATGCAATTGAACCGGACACTGCGAATCGTTCGTTGGCTCGTCACGCTCGTGCTCGGCGCCGAGGGCCTCTACGTGCTCGCCGCGAATTCCTTTCTTTCCATGGGAGGAGTGACCGTGATGTTCGCCGGGACCGATTCGGCCAAGGCGGAGTTTGCTTCAGCCTGGACGCTTGTTCCCGGAACCATCCACGCTCAAGGCCTCACCATCACCATCCAAGATCACAACGTACAATCCCTCATCGCGCTGGATAAAGTGCGCGTGGTTCTGAGCCTTCCTAAGCTTTTTTCCCATGTTTTCTACGCGACCGAAGTGCGCGGAGAAGGGCTTGTTTTCCGCTTTCGACACCGGATCCAGCCGGAAGCTAAAGATGCTCCGAGCGTTCGTGCGTTGCCTCCGATTCCCGGTTTCTCGGATCCGCCGCTGTTCCTTGCGTGGGCGCCTGAGCCTCCTATCCCGGACGCTCGCTACAACCTTTGGTCTGTCCATCTCGAAGACGTGGACATCGGTGCCAAGGAACTTTGGGTTCAACAATTTCGCTACCTCGGTCGCGCGCGCGCAACCGGCTCTTTTGCGCTTAAGCCAGCACGTCGCCTGTGGGTGGGCCCGGCATCTCTCGTGCTCGACGGCGGTCGCGTAGTCGTTGCCGGGAAGGATATGTTCAAGGGGTTTGCGGGGAAGCTCGAGTGTACGATCGATCCCTTCGACGTGCGCGTGCCCGAGGGGTTGGCCGTGCTGCGAGAGGTCTCCACGCGGGTGGAGCTCAAGGGCGACGTTGTCGGGAACGAATTTCTCGGCGTTTTCTTGCCAGTCAAAAGCGACACCCACGTTGATCTGGCTGGAGCGCACCTGGTTATCACCGCAGGCATCAAGCGCGGTGTGATCACAGAATCGAGCCGTATCGCGCTCACAGGTGATACTTTGAAGGCAAGCATGAGCTCCCTTGCAGTCGCGGTCGATGGACCCTGGTCGGTCCTGGCAACGAGTGCTGCGGGTGGCGGAAGCGGGCACTTGGCCGTGAACGTGTGGCAAGCTTCTTTGACCCGTAATGATCGTCCCTCCGCTCTAGCTAAGCTCCGGGGCGCAGTCTTAGGTGTGACGTCGAACAGTCTGGATGTCACGAAGCCTTGGGCGGTTGTCGCCGCAGACGTGACCCTGCGCGAACTTGCCGCGCCGGACCTTCGAGTCTTAAACGACGTGCGCCTGGCGAGCCTCCGTTTTCGGAGCGGCGCTGGGGTATTACGGGGGAGCCTGGCGTACTCGGGCGGTACCATTTCTGGCCAAGCAACAGCGGAACTGCGGGCGGCTGTCGCGGACCTGTCCTCAAGCCAGCTTGCGGGAAATCTTTCGTTCAAGGGCCGAGCGCACGCATTCAATTGGCAAAAAGCTACCGGGTCATTCGATCTCAAACTGCTCGGGAGTGCTCTCAGCGTAGCAGACGCTTCCGGTGACGCCGATTGCCCGTGGGTGCGCGTTGAGCGCGCTGAGGCAGAGGGGCATTTAGTGCTCCTGCCAGGGGGGCGCGCCTCGGGCAAGCTCGACGCCTCGATCGATCGGGCCAAGCTGCGCTGGGGAGACGTGCGCGTCACAGCAGGCGCCGACGTTCGCGCCACCATCGATCCAACGCACGGTGCGGAGAGCGGCAAGTCTCGCCTTTCTGGTATCGTTCGAGCGTTCCACTTACGCGTGAAGGCTGGAGCTGGCGCTCCCAAACGCTGGAATGCGGAAGTTCCCGAAACGATCGTCAATGCCGATCTCTTGCTTCATGCGGGAGAGCTAGAGGGCCCGGTCGAAATAACTGCCAAACGGGCAGGCGCAACTATCGGCGACGTGTCGATGAGAACTGACGTGCACGCACGCCTGCACGCCGACCCACTCGATCTGAACCGCCGATCTGCACTTTTATCAGGAGTCGTCAATCTCACCCGCGCGAGCCTTGCGAACCAAGAGCGACGAGTCGACGATTGGTGGGCAAAGATAGCCCTGAGTCCGACGCGAGTCACGGCAGTGGAGGATCTGGATCTCGACGGTCGTGTATCTGCACGTTTCCGCGACGGGCTCCCTGCCCTGCTGGCTTTGTCGGCAACCGACGAAATCCCGAGTTTTCTACCGGATTTGCTGCCGCTCCACGGGCTGGTGGGAACCGTTAATTTGCGGCGCCATTGCCAGTTGACCGACCTACAATTTTCGTCCTTCGAAGGCGGTCCACTGATGGCAAACGGTCGTGTTCAAAATGCTCTCGGTAAAACGCGCGGGGCTGTCCTCGTGCAGCTGAGCGATCTGAATCTAGTATCCGCGGGTGTGACATTGGGGAAACCTGGCGGCGTTTCGCTCCTAGTCGGTGAAGATTGGCTCAAGGAACAGGTGGCACCGCTCAGGCAAGAGGCGGCAAACCTCTGGGCGCACGCCTGCCCGCTCGCACCCGCCAATACGTGCGAGTAACATTGCGCCACGTCCGCCTCTGTTTCTCCTGGAACGCAACTACGTCTTCTCCTGGAACGCAACTACGTCCGCATTAGAAGCCTCCGCCCAGCGGGGGAACAGCGGGGGGAACAGCGGGGGGGGTAGGTTGCCAAAAACAGTAGTAAGCATGCTTACTATCTCTCAGTCCGGGAGAAGCCCACCACTCGCAATGTTTGGCAAGACCTCTCTCTGCGTTGGGTTGACCTCTGCGTTGGGTTGACCCCCCCGTTCTCGTCTTTCAGAGCCAGCCTAGGATCCCAACTTGCAGCAAGCCGAACGTACTGTTGCGGCGAGCGACACGGTTGGGGCCGTTGTCCACGTCACCGGTGACGTCGAGATCCAGCGTCGGACCAAACACGATCCCAAAGTGCTCCACAGGGGTAAGCACAAATGTTGGCTCAAGAGTGAGCCCAAGGCCCGTTTCGTTGGCGTCGGTGTCATGCGCCGAGTGGTAGCTCAGGCCACCACGTAGCCAAAACGAAAATGAGTCGCTCAATCCCCACACGTAACCCACGCGAGGAGCGAACAGGAAAGTGCTGTAATCGGGGTAACCGCGACCGTCGTTGCGGTCGACCGACACGTTCGCGAAACCAATCGAGCCACCTAGGCTCAGGCGATCGGCAACGAAGACGTCAATCGCAGCTCGTGGGATTTCATACGGCGAAACCACTTTTCTGCCACCCCAGCCGAACGAGATGCGGGTCGTGTCCAGCTGGCTATCTGGCTCCCCCGGTCGCTCCTCGGTGACGTTGGAGAAAGTGATACCAAACAGACGATCCGCTGAAAAGGCGACATCCAGCTTCTCCCCGAATCTCTGCGCAGACGCCTGGCCTGAGATTGCAATTGAACAAAGTCCGCAAGCCAATGCGATGGCTGATTTTTTCATGATGGTTGTTTCCTTTGATTTTAACTTAGTAACGAAAATACCCCGACTCGCGCCCAAAAAAGGGAACGAGCCGGGGCCTGACTGACACTCAAATTGAAAATTAGGAGGAGTGCGCCGAGGCACTTCCGCTAACACTCGCGCTTGCATTCACCGACACGTTCACGCTGGCCGCAGCTTTCGCCGAAGCAGATGCAGCTGTGCCCGCGCACGCAATCGCCTTGCCACCAAGGCTGCTTGCGCTCTGGACGACCACTTGACCGGTCGCGGAGACCTTCTGCAAAGCCCGCATCGCGAGCTGGCCTTTTGTCTTGGCAGCCAACAGGATTTTGGGGAGATTCGCTTCGAGAGTCGCCTTCAGCTTGGCAATGTCTCCCGTCGCGTCAACATTGCAGATCAACGTGACGGAAGGTTCCGTGCAGTGGGCGTTGGCCGAAGCCTGTGCACTGCAGCTAGTCTGACAACTGGTGTCGCCCATGCAAACGGGGGGAGTGAGCTCCGTTTCACACTTCGGAGCGGCATAGGTTGCCGTGCAACCACCCTTACAATCGACGCCCACACCGCATTGTACGTGAGCCGAAGCTTCGAGTTTGCATTCGCCCTTGCAGGTACCATTACAGCTTGAAGCGCACTTGCCGCGACACTTGGCTCCCGGGCTCGGCATGGTGCATTTGCCTTCACAAGTACCCGTGCAGGTCGTCATGCCTCCTTTCGGCGTTGCTACACCGTCACACTTGCCTTCGCATGATCCCGCGCAACCACCTTCAACTGTGCCCCGAAGCTCGCCCTTGCATTCACCTTGGCATTCGGACTCGCACTTGCCCATGCAATTTGCAAGTGCATTGGCATGGCCTTGGCACGTTGCTTCCGCCTTGCACTCCACATCACACTGCCCGGTCAGCTCAGCTGGCGCACAGCGCGTTTCGATCGTTGCCTCGGTGCAGGTGACGTCTGTTTTGCAGGCGGCTTCGCAATTTGCTTGCACGCCAACGTCAACAGAACACTCACCTCCGGAAATGGCCAGCGCAAAGTTGGCCCCAGCAGCCGCCCCGCCGTCATGATGGCGTCGATCCTGCCGGCCACCACGTCGCAGGCACCCGTCTTCTGTGAATTCGAGATCGAGGCGTCGTCATCCTTGTCGGACCAGCGATCGGTCTCGCCAAGGTCTTTCGCGATGTTAACGCACGCTTGTTTCACATCGAGCCGAATCCCGTCAGTGACGATTTTGAGCTCCGAAGAGGCCTGGGCAAACGCCTTGACCTTGACGTCAACGTTCAGGTTGGCGACCGCATCACCACCTGCCGAAAACTCATCGCATCCGCTTGCGGCTTCTTGAAGGTCCTCTTGAATGGCGCAGTTAGTTACCGCCGCGGCAGAGGCAAGTATGAGGATCGATGGGAAAACTCTGAATGGTCTTAAATGCATGAATAAGCTACCTTTCTCGTCCGTGGAGCCTCAAAAGGCTTGGACTTGATGATGTTTTGGGTTTGCTCTGGTTGGGTTCTCACAAATGGAAGCCGACAACTGCCGACCCCTGGAGAGCTATGCCGAGGCTTGAGCCGTCGAGCTTGTAAATGTCCTCACTAACACTTCCGGTCGCCTGGTTCAGATCAACCCCGGGACGCGTCATCCCGAGCACATCACCGCTAACACCCCCACCCAGCGAGAACATCTTGTTGAAGTAGTAGTCGAGGCCGAAGCCCACGCGGATGTTGTATCCTTGCACTTGCACACTGCGCTCCCGCATGCGTCCAAGCCTTGAGTAACCGCCGCCTACCATCGCCCAGGGCTCGACCGACCCAAGGGGAATTCGCAAACCCAACTCAGCGTCCAAGCTCCAAAGGTCCCAATCCCGAAACACTCCATAGCGAAAGCGAGGGCCGAGGGTGAGAAAGAAGAGGCGTACGCCTGCGCCAACTCCTACAGCTGGACCAACATCGACAGTGTGAATAGTGGTCGGAAATAGTTCGCGGGTAATATGCAATTGCTGAAACCCCACATACTCCGCGCCGACCTCGGCGTTGATGTACAGAAGCTCGTGGAGGTGATCATTGCCCTTGCCTTGCGCCTTGCTTCCCTCCGCCAACGCGGGGCTCACGAAGCACCACAGCGAGAGACCCACGCCAACGAGCCCGATCCAAGGCGAAGGTCGCATGAATTTAGGACGACTGAGCCCCGGTTCCCTCATTGACTGCTGGCCAACGCAAGTTCCGAGCCACTTACAAAGTCGCTTCAAAATTGCTCCATTGAGCGGCTGGGAGCGCACCCGCTGGCTCTTGGCGCCGTGATCACCAAAACAGGTCAAGCGCGGCTGCCTCGGTGAGGCACTTTTGCGTCTCAAGCGGCCCACGCATCAAGAGCGAGTGGGAGCGAGCCAAAACGCACCGAAATATCCACTGACCGCGGCGCAACGAACGCCAGAGCTCCCACCACGCTGAAGACTTCATGCCGAATGCTCGGTGCGCTCAAGTTGGGCAAAATGATGCGGAGAGACCCACCTGTGGTTGATTGCCCCAACCAAGTCAGAGCAACTTGGAAGAGATTGGTTCGCCCCAAGACGGCAGCCTTCGATTCGTCGTCGCCGATTTGGTAGACCACCGCCCGGCTCACTGATTCAGCGCTCATCTGGGCGAGCCGGCGAACGACTCGTTCGCACAAGCCGGCCACGCCCTCGTACTCGTCCCCTATGACGACGGCAGCCTCCACTCCGCCGATGCCAAAGCCAAAGGTTTGTTCCGGCCCCTCTAACGGTCCCTGCTTAGCCCCTCTTTCCAAGACCGTGATCGATGCGCAATTCATGACGCTTCGCTCGCACAACGCCACCTCCCCGTGTTGACTCAGATACATTAGCCAGGTGCTTAAGCACGCGCTATGCCACTCAACACCCACTCCGAATCTTACGAGCCACATCCCAATTAGCAGCTGTAATCGACGCTCGGAAACGTGGCAAAGCTGCTCGAATCAGCGTGAGGCGTGGCAAGATGCGCCGGTGGCGACAGGCGGCGCAGGAACGGGGCTTGCAGCTAAAATCACATCCTGACCCCGACCCTCCCTTCGACACGCCGAGCTTTTGCGGGCGTTTTCGCCATTCTCGTTGTTTCGTTCGCGACGGCGGGCGCGTTGGCGCAAGCGCCTCAGCCGAAAGTCGATACCCCCGAGCTCGACATTCTCACTTTTCATCGCCCCACTTACTTCGTCACTGGCGTCACGCACCAGACCCAGGCCAAGTTCCAATTCAGCCTCAAATATGACCTGTGGCCAAACACCAGTCGCCACACCGTGTACCTGGCCTACACGCAAAAATCGCTCTGGGACATCTTCGATCGCTCGGCGCCCTTTCGCGAATCAAACTACGCGCCCGAGATTTACTACACACACTACCACTCAGGGCTGCACGGCCAGCCGAACCCTGGCTGCGGGCTGTTCCAGGAGCAGCTCGGCATCGAGCACGAATCGAATGGAGAGGTGAGCGACGCTTCCCGCAGCTGGAATCGGATCTTTGGCGACGTGCAGGCAACTTGCTACGGCGAGCAGGGGTATGGCCTGTTAGGACTGCGCGCGTGGCTCCCGCTCGGGCTCGCTGAAAACCGCGGCATCACGCGTACCCAAGGCTATGGCGAACTACTGCTCGGCGTGGGCGCCGACACCGACACCTGGCACATGAACAGCTTGGTCACTGTGGCGCTGCGCAAGGGAACGAGTCGAGAACTCGGCAAGGGCAGCATGACGGTCGACGCGCGCTGGCGACCCACGTATCAACGCCTCTTGGGCAAAGCCTGGAAGTTCGCGCCGTACCTCTGGTTCCAGTATTTTGGCGGCTACGGCGAGACGCTGGGCACGTTCGGTCAGTCTAGTAGGAGCGCTCGCGTGGGGATTGGGTTCACCGACCGCGCCCGCTGATGTGCAGTTCTGGCTTCAAGCACCGAGGGGCGCCCGCCAAAAGGTACTGATATCCACCGACCGCGCAGCAATACTGGTGAGAGGGCCGACTACGGTCAAAACGTCGTCCCGAACAGTCGATTCACTCAGAGTGGGGACAATGATGCGCAATGCCCCACCCGTTGCTGATTGCCCCAACCAGGTGAGAGCAACTTCGAAGAGATTCACTCGCGCCAAGAGGGCGGCCTCGGAATCATCATCGCCCACTTGATAGACCACTGCGCGGTTCACTGATTGAGCACTCATCCGAGCGAGCCTGCGATTGGCTCGCTCACAGACACCTGTCACGCCTTCAAACTCGTCCTCGATGACTACGGCGGCTTCTACTCCGCCAGGGCCAAGGCGAAGGCCAAACATTTGTTCTGGCCGCTCCAACGGACGCTTCTTCGCCCCTCTCTCAAGTACCGTGATCGAAGCGCAATTTGTGACCACTCGTTCGCAAAACACCATCTCTCCGCCTTTTATTCAAACACGTTAGCCAAGCACCAGTGCACGCACCATGCCACCGAACAATCCAGTGCCAGCTAGGCTTCGAGCAGAGGTATGATTCCTGCAGTGCCGTTTGCGGATGGAAAAGGAGCCCGTTTCAAGCCCTGATTCGTACGCGGAGACCAAGTGACAACACACCCCTCAGTCTTAACATCTCTTTCGCAGACGAGCGGCCGTGCCTGGCAGATGGTGAGCGAAGCAGCCAAGAACTGGTTCGACGACAATGTCTCGCGCCTCGCCGCTGCGCTTGCCTACTACACGTTGCTGTCTGTTGCTCCGCTACTGGTGATTGCGGTCTCCATTGCGGGAGTCGTATTTGGGCCTGAGGCTGCGCGCGGCAGGATTTCCGATGAGCTCCTGAATCTTGTTGGACCGCAAGCAGCGGAAACGATCCAGGCTATCCTTGCTAACGCCAACGCCCCGTACGCGGGGATTTTTGGGTCAATCGTGGGCATTGTCATCCTCCTAATCGGAGCGTCAGGCGTGTTCGGAGAGCTGCAATCGGCGTTGAATATCATCTGGAAGGTACCCCCCAGTAGCTCATCGGGAATTGCGGCATTGCTGAAGGAGCGCTTCTTCTCATTTGCGATGGTGCTTGGAGTGGCGTTTTTACTCCTCGTCTCGCTACTCGTTAGTGCGGGCATTGGGGCGGCCGGGGGGTTTTTACAGGACTCCTTGGCGGGCGGAGAATTCCTATGGCAAGTCCTCAATCTCCTGCTCTCGCTCACGATTACCAGCGCCCTTTTTGCACTTATTTTCAAAGTCGTGCCCGATGTGCCAGTGGCTTGGCGCGATGTTTGGCTCGGTGCGATCGTGACGGCCTTCCTATTTACGCTCGGCAAGTTCTTGCTCGGGCTCTATCTGGGCAAGGCCATGATCTCATCCGCGTACGGTGCCGCGGGCTCGGCTGTGGTGTTCGTGGTGTGGGTTTACTATTCGGCGCAAATTCTCCTTCTAGGCGCTGAGTTCACGTGCGTTTACGCGAAACACATGTCCCGAAGCCCCACGGCATAATAGGCTCTCCGTCGCCATGACTGAAGTTTGCCGAACCGAGAAAGATCTCCTCGATTTCGTCGATAGCGCAGCGCTCGGCTTGCACTGGGTAGGGGCGGACGGGACGATCCTGTGGGCAAACCCTGCCGACTACGAACCGCTCGGTTACACGGAGGACGATTACATCGGCCACAACATCGTCGAGTTCCACGCTGACGACCAGACCATCCAGGATATCCTGCGGCGGCTGACCGCAGGAGAGCGGCTTAACAACTACGAGGCGCGCCTCAAGTGCAAGAACGGCTCGACGCGCAAGGTGCTCATCACCTCGAGCGTGCGCTTCAACGAGACGGGCGAGTTCCTTCACACGCGTTGCTTCACCGTCGACGTTTCCAACAAGCGTCCCGAGGGCATGGAGATCCAGGTTGAGGCGCTCAGTCGCGAGGTGGAACGGCTCAGCGTGTTGGCTTCTCGTGAGAGAGGGCTCATGGAGACCATTCTGACGATGAGCCCGCATGGTATCATCGTTTCCGACCTCAATGGAAAGCTGACGCTCCACAACAAGGCCGCTGAGAAGATCTGGGCGGGTAGCGCCAGCGCTGCTTCCATTGCTGATTGGGGAAAGTATCGGGGCTTCCATCCCGATGGGCGGCCTTTCGAGGCGACGGATTGGTCGATGACTCGCGCGCTCCTCAAGGGAGAAATCGTCGAGCCCGAGGAAGTCCATATTCAGCGCTTCGACGATAGCCACGGGGCCTTGTTCGCAGGCGCCGCTCCTATCTTCGGAGCCGACGGTCAACTCGACGGAGCCGTCTCGATTTTTTCCGACATCACCCAGTTCAAGCAACAGGAAGAAGACCTGCGCGTCAGTGCTGAGCGGTACTTCACTACACTGAAGAGTATCGGGGACGCCGTCATTGCCACGGATGCAGAGGGCGCGATCACGTTCATGAATGAGGTCGCCGAAGGGCTGACGCGATGGACGCTGGAGGAAGCACGCGGCAGACCTCTTGCCGAAGTCTTTCGCATCATCAACGAGCAGACACGCGACGTGGTCGAGAGCCCCGTCGACAAGGTGATTCGAGAAGGCAAGATCGTTGGTATGGCGAACCACACGATCTTGATCGCCCGTGACGGAAGCGAGATCGCCATCGACGACAGCGGAGCTCCCATTTTCAACGGCGAGAATGAGCTTGTTGGCGTCGTGCTCGTCTTTCGCGATGTCACGGAGAAGCGGCGCGAAGATGACCGCCGGCGCTTTCTCGTTGAGGCAAGTACGCTGCTCGCATCCTCGCTCGACTACGTCCCCACGCTCACGAGCATCGCACGGCTGTCGGTACCGATCATTGCTGACTGGTGCGCGGTCGATATCGTGGATTCCGACAGTTCGGTCGAACGTTTGGCTGTCGCGCATGTCGACCCTGCAAAGGTTCGCTGGGTGGAGGAGCTTGAAAAGCGATACCCCTCCGATCCGAAGTCGCCGTACGGCGTGCACGAGGTCATTCGGTCTGGAAAGTCCCAGCTCATGGCCGTGATCCCGGATACCTTGTTGGCCGAGGCGGCCGTCGACGCCGAGCATCTCCGCCTGATACGGGAATTGGGCTTGCGATCTTCGATGGTCGTGCCCCTCCGCTGCGGAGGCAGAACGTTGGGCGCGATCACGTTCGTGACTGCCGAAACAGGACGCACCTTCGGTCCCAATGATCTCCTATTTGCCGAGGAGCTCGCCAATGTGTCAGCATTGGCAGTCGAGAATGCACGCCTCTATCGTGAAGCGCAGCAGGCCAATCGCACGAAAGACGAGTTTCTCGCCACCGTGTCCCACGAGCTTCGTACGCCGTTGAGTGCGATGTTGGGATGGGCGAGCCTGCTCCGGTCTACCGAAATGTCTCAAGAGAAACGCGACCATGCGCTTGAGGTTATCGAACGCAATGCCCGAGCCCAAGCACAACTGATCGAAGACCTCTTGGACGTGTCCCGCATCGTTTCCGGGAATCTTCGCCTCGAGCCGCGCTCGCTCGACCTCGGGGTCATCATCGCCGCTGCAGTCGATTCGGTGCGGTTGGCTGCCGATTCCAAAGGCATCCGCATCCAGGTGCTCCTCGAGGAGGATGCCAAGCATGCCATGGGAGATCCAGGACGCCTCCAGCAGGTCGTTTGGAATCTGTTGTCGAACGCCGTGAAGTTCAGCCAGAACCGAAGCGTCGTGACGGTTCGGCTCACTCGCGCCGAATCCCAGGCCGAAATCCAGGTATCTGACACCGGGCAAGGGATCGATCCCGAATTTCTCCCGCACGTCTTCGAGCGCTTCAATCAAGCCAACGGCGCGACTACCCGCTCCCATGGTGGGCTCGGCCTCGGCCTAGCCATCGCGCGACATCTCGTGGAGCTTCATGGCGGAACGATCAGCGCCGCTAGCGCGGGCGCTAATCAGGGTTCGTCGTTCCGAATCAAGTTGCCGCTGGCGGCCGTGTTTCAAAATGCCCGAGCGAACGCGACCAATACGCCTGCATCCACATCGTCACGCATAGTTGCACCGAGGCTCGATGGACTTCGCGTGCTGGTCGTCGATGACGAACTCGACGCTCGTACGCTCGTCACCGCGGTTCTCGAAGGACACGGTGCACACGTCACGACCGCCAGCTCCGCGAGCGAAGCCCTGAACGAGGTCGAGCGCAATCGTCCTGACGTGATGGTGAGTGACATCGGAATGCCCGGTGAAGACGGCTACAGCCTCATCCGCAAGGTGAGAGGCTTAACGGGAGGAGGCGTCAAAGCAGTTCCAGCAGTTGCGCTCACCGCCTATGCACGGATGGAAGATCGAACGCGGGCAATCTTCGCGGGATTCCAGTCGCACGTGGCAAAGCCTGTTGATCCCGAGGAGCTGCTCATGGTCGTCGCCGCGCTCGCGGGGCGAACGGGCGGCGCGTAAGGACCCCGGACTCACTAAGCCATCAGGCGAGCGTGCGAACCGAGGCTTCGCGCCGCCATTGTCGAGTCTTCGCGGCGGCGATGAATTCCTTCGTCGACCCCGCGTCAACGATACCTTCGTCACCTTCGATGCCCGCCGTATTCAGGAGAAGTTGCCCCCCCGCATCGACGGCAATCGCTTTCAGGTGTCCGAAGGCGTCGCGCACGAAGTCGATCGCCGCGGCTTCCTTCCCGAGTGCCTTCGCACCCGCTTCAGAAAGGGCCAAAACAACGGCATCAAACAGGACCGAGGGGGTTCCGGCGAGTTGCGCGTCTGCCTGAATGATCGAGCCGTCGGCGAGTTCGACTTCGCCGATTTTGAGGGCGACTGTCTTTACCGTGGCGCCGGCGCTGTTCGCTGCCTTCTTGATGCGATCGATCAAAGTCCCTTCGGAGCCGTTGGAAACCAGGATACCGATTGTGCGCCCCTCAAGCGTGTCCTTCATCTTGCCAATGAGTTGAAGCGCCGGGGACGGCTCCATATTCACCACAGGTAACGCGGCGGGGGGAGCTTTGGGCAATTTGTCGATGGAGAGGCCGTTCGCGACACGTTTTGCCAAGCTCTCGTCGATATGGCGCAGGTGCCCGACCATCGCCTCTCGGATGTGGGGATGCTCAACCTTGGAAAGTTCAAACACCAGCGCGGAAGCGATGTGGGCCTGCTCGTGTGACGTCTGACTCACCCAGAATAGCCGCGCCTGCGTATAGTGGTCGGCAAAGGCCGCTTCACGGACACGACCTTTCTGCCCGCTGTCCTCAACGGCGACACTCCGAAATCCAGTTTTGGGGTTCTCTAGCGGAGAATCCGCAGCCAGTGAGTTCGGCTCATAGGCAACACGGCCCTTCGGACGAAGCATCTGCATGTGGCCATCTCGTTGATGGTTAGCAAAAGGACACTTGGGCGCGTTGATCGGGAGCTGATGAAAGTTGGCTGAGCCCAAGCGAGAGAGTTGCGTATCTAGGTACGAAAAGAGGCGGCCCTGCAACAGTGGATCGTTCGAGAAATCGATGCCGGGGACAAGATGAGAGGGGCAAAAGGCAACCTGCTCGGTCTCCGCGAAAAAATTGTCCGGCCAGCGATCGAGCACCATGCGACCGATCGGCTGTAACGGGACGAGTTCCTCGGGAATGAGCTTCGTCGCATCCAGATGATCGAAGGGAAATGCCTCCGCATCCTCTTCTGTGAACAGCTGCACCGACAATTCCCACTCCGGGAAATTGCCCGCGGCAATGGCATCGAACATATCGCGACGATGAAAGTCCGGATCCGCCCCCGCGATCTTCACGGTCTCGTCCCAGATCGTCGATTGAAGTCCGAGTTTGGGCCGCCAGTGAAACTTAACAAAGGTGGAGTCACCCGCGGCATTGAGCAACCGGAAGCTGTGCACGCCAAAACCTTCGATCATTCGAAGCGATCTCGGGAGCGTGCGATCCGACATGATCCACATCACCATGTGCATGGACTCAGGAGTGAGCGAGATGAAGTCCCAAAATGTGTCGTGTGCCGTCGCCGCTTGGGGGAAGCCCCGATCAGGCTCCATCTTCACGGCGTGAATGAGATCCGGAAACTTGATTCCGTCCTGAATGAAGAAGACTGGAATGTTGTTGCCAACGAGATCCCAGTTTCCTTCCTTCGTGTAGAACTTGACCGCGAAGCCACGCACGTCGCGCGGGGTATCCGCCGAGCCGGATCCGCCGGCTACTGTCGAGATGCGCGTGAACAGCGGCGTTTTTTCGCCAACTTCGGTGAGGATTTTTGCGCTGGTGTACTTGGCGAGCGAATGGGTCAGCTCGAAGTATCCGTGGGCAGCAGTGCCGCGCGCATGCACGATGCGCTCGGGGATCCGCTCGTGATCGAAGTGCGTGATCTTTTCCCGGAGGACGAAATCCTCTAGGAGCGTCGGTCCACGCAGGCCGACCTTGAGGGAGTTCTGGTTGTCCGAAATGGCCGTGCCCTGATTGGTCGTCAGATTCGGATGCTCATCGCCGGCAGTCTGGTGAAGTTCGCCACCGTGCCCGACCGTCTTTTGGTCGCGGACGACAGAGGGCGCAGCCCGCTTGTTTGCGTCGGATTTTTTGGACTCGGATGGATGTTTCATAAGCATTCTCCAGAACTTGGACGGTCAGGACTCAGCGGAATCGAGGGCAGGCGCGTTGGCGGACGTTATGGCGGAGCCGCCACGGCCCACCATTTGCGCATAGCCATTCCGCTTGGTTTTTTCGAAAAGCGTTTTCATTTCGGCGCAGAGTTCTTCCGACCCATCGCCCAATGCTTTTTCTGCTTTCGGAAACATATCGTCTTCCTCCTCTTCAATGTGGTGTTCGATAATTTCCTTGAGCGTCGTAACCTTCGCCTTAAACGTTTGATCGGCAGGCTCGGTATTGATGAGGCGCTTCAGAGCGAAGCGCGCGACAGCGTGTTCCTCGTAGCCCTCAAGCACCAGATCCGGCTTCACATTCAAAATGCTGGGATAGAAGAGTTCTTGTTCGATCACCATGTGCGCGGCAAGGTTATCCGCCAATTTTTCAACAAGTGCGGCGGAGCGGCCATTGCCCTTCTCGAGCTGGCTGAAGATCGCCTTCACTTCGTCGTGCTGCTTCTTCAAAAATTCAGTTGCTTTCATTGTGATCTCCTATTCGAACGTCGGAAATGAAAGTTGAGTTACGCGCTGGCGCAGCGTTCGTCCCCATTAGCAAGCGTCGCGCCAGCCAGCTTCGTCGGCGACATCGATAGGAATGTTGCGTGGCTCAACGCAGCCGTGGGGCGTCGAGCCACGACTGAGGCGATTTTGCCGCGCAGCAACACCCAGGAGGAAGCCAGTCGGCCTGGAAAGCCTAGCGAAGCTGCTTGACAGACTCTTCTTAACCCGCCGTGAAGGCGATCGCTGAGCAGGCAGCGGCTCCAAAAATGGAGCAGGCCCGGCCGCGAATCCTTACTCAAACTTTTAGGCCTGTCGCGCCCGCCGCGCTTCGGGGACGCTTTCCTCACCGATCACCTTGACCTCAGATGCGCCACCTTTTTCGAGGATGGATTTGGCATGCGTACGCTTCGCACTATCGCCGGCGTGCACCGAAACCAGAATCTTCCCTTCGCGAATTTTGCCCTCGTATTGCTTCGCTTCGATCTCGGGAATGCCCACGCCCACCAATGCTCCCGCGATGCCGATGGCAGTTGCCCCAGCAGCCGCTCCAGTCAGCGCCGCCATGATAGGCCCAGCCGCAATGAACGGCCCAACGCCGGGGATCGCTAGCGCACCAATACCAGCGAGTAGGCCGAGCGTGCCTCCAATGAGCCCACCGGCGCCTGCGCCTACCACCGCGCCTTCGGGGGCTTTGGTGTTTTGCTCATACGCAAAATCGCGTGTTCCACGTTTGTCGGGGAAAAGCACCGAGATGTCGCTGGGCCCGAAGTCTTGCCTCTGAAGCTCGGCGACGATGCCTTCTGCTCTCAACTGCGAGCCCACAAGCCCAATCACTGACTTTTTGCTTTCCATGATCTTCTCCTTAAATTTTAGTAGGTTTCTACTTGCGGTCGATTTTCCACACCCGAGCAACGCCCGTCACGCGCTCGGGCAATAAACGCCGTTCGAGGAAAGGCCATCCATCAGGGGGCAGCCCATTAGACCAATGGACGAGATGACGTCCCGCGGAATAGCGCGCCGCCAAGCACTAAAAGCACGATGGCACCGACTAAACTTCCAAGGAAACCAGCGGTATGAAGATCGAAGACCGGGCGGTCCGTCACAAGGCTTCCTATGAATCCTCCAAGAAAAGAACCAGCGATGCCCAGTATCATGGTCATCACCAGGCTCATCTTCTGGTCCCCGGGCATGATCGCTCGGGCAAGGAAGCCAATTACAATTCCAAAAACAATAAATAATAGGATACCCATAACAAATCTCTCTGGTTATTCCCGAGGAGCTCTCCTGGGGGTGCGATTGGTTTTTGAACGTGTCAGGTGTCTGAGCAAGGAGCGCGCCATCGCGACACCGCCAGCAGGCCTTCAATTCCGGAGCGCTTTCAACGAAGAAAGGCGCCAATTCGTGGCATTTCTCTACGACGCTGCTTCTGGCTAACGGCAGGATTGGGCTAGAATCTGACCTTCGCGATTTGTTTTTCGGGGAGTGAGCAACGCCTGCGGCGGTATTTGCTCGCGGTTGGTCGCGATTCACCGTGGCAAAGCCCGACAGCGAGGCAAATAAGGTCTTTACCCGACGGCAAACATGTGTGGGGGCGATTAAAGGTCCCCCGCGTCGATCTCGAAGAAGGGCTCGAACAATTGATCCGCGTCTTTCATGTCAAAGCCTGCACCATCTGCGTTTTATGAGAACGCAGATGGTGGCGATTGTGCTTTAACCAACGCCGGCGATGCCAGCCTTCTGGGGCTCGGTTCACTTGACGACGAGTCTTATGACGATCACATGGACCGACGCCGTGGCCTCACATCGGCCGAGGTCGGGGAGGGGCAGGCTGGCTGGGTCAAGCCCGGCGTGCTGTAGCCGCTCCAACTCGCAGTTTCCGTCGGGATCCAAGTAGCAACGAGTGTCCCCTGGATAGTCGTTAGTCTGTTCTTTCAGAAAGGGGCTTTGCTTACCAAGCGCGTCCAGGGCTGCCTCCCGTTTGGACGCGGTGTTGCAACGCCTTCGCGCTAGCATGCTGAGCCAACCCAGAAAGCGCCCGGCATCTCGGCCTGTGCGCCGTATCGGTGCTTCAGGCTTCGCCAAGCGGACATGGGGAACCAATAAACCGGGGGGCGAATAACGCCGTGTCGCATGTTTCACAATGGACTGCTCCCTCAGGATTTGCAGTAAAGTTTGGTGGCCTTGGATTGGGGTGAGGCACGCCTGTGTTAACGCGACATTTAGCCGCGTGACGGCAAGGCCCAAGCCTTGACCCATTCAGGCTATCGGCTGAACGGGGGGAGTATCTTCGTAGTTGGGAAATGGGTTCGGATCAGGGGGCAACGGCGCCGGATCGGGATTAGGGTCAGGATCGTGTACCGGGGGATACCGGGGGACCGGAAATCCCGGAATGTCTGGTTGGCTAGTCCGTACATTTTCGCAATGATAGGTTCTTGTCATATGAACGTCTGTGCAATCTCCGAGCCAGTCTATTTGCCCTCTCCCGGACGATTCTGCGCGCGGGCGCACGTTGGTCCACGAATTGCACTACAATCTGGAAGCTGGGCACGGCTGGTCTCCCCATCAACTCCCTAAACAAGGAAGGACATATCCATGAAACTCTCAAACTTTTTGGTCACCCTGGGTGGGGCGATCGCCAATACCCGAGTCGCGCGAAACTTAAGCAATCTCGACGTCAACGACGTGCTCCGGATCTTTGGCCTTGCAGGGCGGCAGAGTCATTTCGGCCAGGGTGTTCTCCTGTTTAGTGGCGGCGCCGTGGTGGGAGCTGGAGTGGCGCTCTTGTTTGCCCCCGCGAGTGGACAAGAAACACGCAAGGCGCTCGGAGGACGCCTCGAGAAGGTTGGAGATACAGCTTCATCCACGCTAAGGGATCTGCAGGAGGTGCCAGCGCTTTTTGCACGCGTTCCGAAGGCGATGGATCTGAAAGAGGGCTCGGCGTGGGGCTTGCCCTTGTGAAGATCCCGGCGCCTTGGTGCCGTCCCGGCAGACGGCTGAGCCAAAACGCGTGCTGGTAGTCTACGACAAGCAACGGGTTGGCATGCACCGTGCTCATGGGGCGAGAGATTGGAGCACCTTCAGTACAATCTCAAAACGAACCCGGACTAACACTATGAAACTAATAACTGCTCTACCTCTCATCGTATTCGCAACGTTCGGCTGTGAAAGCAAAGCTCCGTTGGACACGAAGGTTCAGGATCTGCAGAGTGCTCGCGTCGAGGCTCAGAAGGAGTCCGAGGGTATTCGCGCTGACCTGGAGGATGCCAGAAAGGAGCTCGCCCGCCTTAAGCTAAAGCTTGATCAGGTGGATCACGCGACCCCCCCTGATGTCTTGGGAAAGGAGGCCAAAGTAGCTAAACGCTCCCAACCCTGAGCGGTAGGGCGTACCTTGTCATGACCCGCGCAATCATCCACATGTGCGGATGAAATGCCGCTCACTGTGGTGCAATGCAGGATGAGTGCTGCGTAGCATAATGGCACACCGTGGCAACATTGAACTAACCCTGTGAGCGAACCTCAGTAGGGGCCATTTTGCGGGCCCTAAAGGAACGTGGGGCGTTGCAGGCGCTACGGCTCATCGGAGTCAATTGCCACACTGGACTCGGTGGGGCGAAAAGCCCCAACAATCAAAAACCATGTTGCGACTCAGGTGTGAGAACGTTGGGCGGCGTGAACGCTGGCAGCAGCGTTTTGGGCTTGGCGATGGGCCGAAGCTTCGCGTCGTACCAAGCTTCTTCTGCGAATTGCAGAGTCCCGTCCGGTGAATACCGAATACGCCAATGGGCCATGCGCGAACCGTTCGGTGAAACAACCCACCCTCCGCGCTGCCAGACGAACCTCTTGCCGCGCCATGCCCAATGACCATCGATCCAGAGCGCTTCCGGACGCGGCTGCGGCGGAACCACCTCGGAGAAGGCGGCCGGCGGTGGATACGGCACGGGGCGATAGTCGGCGCGCGGCTGACGCGCCGGCAGCGGCTCGGGGAACCCCGAGGAGCAAGCAGCACAGGCCAGCATGAGCAGCCACGAAAAACGCGAGAACGAATCGGTCAATGTCTTCGACCCCAGCCTGAAGCAGGAAGCGCGCCAGCCTGGCGCAGGGCTTGCACTCTGCTGCGGGTGAGCTTCCTGCGAAGAGTGTCCAGCGGCCGAGGAGCCGCGGGGCGGCTTCACCTCATCTGTTTCAGCTTGATTTTGATGTTGCTCGGCTCGGCTTGCACCTCTGTGCCCGCGGGGCGTTCTGCCGTCGATACCGTCGACATCACCGGTAACGACTCCATCGACGCGGACGACTTGCGCGAGAAGCTGGCGACGACGCCGAGCCCCAAGTTCTTCGGGGTCTTTCGGGGTGTCGTCTACGACTACAGCGTGTTCGATCGCTTCGTGCTGGATCGAGACTTGCAGCGCATCGAACGCTTCTATCGCGCTCGCGGGTACTACCAAGCGCGCGCACGCGCCGCTCGAGTGTTCTTCGTGGAATCGAACAAAGTGCGCGTCGACATACGAATCGAAGAAGGTGAGAAGATGCGCGTCGCCCGAGTGGACGTGCACGGCCTGGAAGCGCTCAAGGAGCCTTGGGTCGACGAAATCGAAAAGCGAGTGACGCGGGAGCTGTGCGGCAAAGACCTGTGCACGGACGGTCCATCCAATCGAGCGTTCGACGAGGATCGGTTTCAGAACGCGGCTGAACTCTTGCAGCGCGAGCTCGCCAACCACGGCTACGCATATGCTAAGGTCAAGCGCGCGGCCGATGTCGACCTGCCCAACAATCGCGTCTCCGTGGGCTATTTCGCCAAGACCGGGCCGAAGGCGGTGTTTGGCGCCGTAACGATCGTCGGACTCCGCAAGGTGCCGGAGGAGCCGGTGCGCCGCGCGGTGGATATCGGACAGGGCACACCGTACTCCCGTGAAGAGCTCGACTTGGCCGAGCGCGCGCTGCTGGACCTCAACGTGTTCAGCTCGGTGGTGATCACGCCCGAGCTCGATCCCAAAGACGCCACGCAAGCGCAGCCGGTCGTGCCGATCAAGGTGACGGTAGAACCCTCTATGCTGAAAGGGATTCGCCTCGGTGGCGGCCTCCAGGTCAACTCGATCCAGAGCGATTTCCACCTCGTTGGAGGCTGGGAACATCGGAATTTTTTCGGCGGCCTGCGCAGCCTGTCGTTCGAAGTGAAGCCCGGCTTGGTCTTCTATCCGACGCGCTTTCCGACGTTCAAAGCCCCGACGAACTACCTACCGGAGGCTCGCTTTAATGCCGCGTTCCGGCAGCCAGGCTTTCTGGAGCCACGCACCGGCGCTTTCACGCGACTCGACGGCACGATATCGCCCGTGATCCTGTCGCCGGACGACACCAGTGGCAACGTTCTCGGCTACCGCGACATACGCGTCAGCGCTGGTCTCGACCGTTCCTTCAATAGCCTCCGCTTGTTCGCTTCGCTCTCGCCGACGGTTCAGTTCGACAGTCCGTTTGCTTACCTCGGTGACAAGAACAAGTATTTGACATCGGTGATCATCGCCTATCCGGAGCTGATGGCTACGCTCGATCTGCGTGACAACCAGGTTCACCCTCATTCGGGTGCGTACCTCACATCCGGTCTTCAAATCGCATTGCCACCGGGCAGCGCCAGCGACGTCAAAACCACCACCGAAGCTCGGGTTTACGTGCCTGTGCCGGGTCTCAGAAAGTGGACACTCGCGGCGCGCAGCCGAGTTGGCCTTTTGTTCCCGCAAAATTACGGTGGAACCATTGAGCAAACGGCGAACAACCGGCTGCCAGCGCCGTGTCCGGTCGACGCGAACAACAACCCCACCGATGCCGCGTGCGAACAAGCTCAGAAAGAGAGCGTGAAGGACACTCAGTTGATGTTTCTCCGCGGCGAGTTCGCAGGCGGCCTGGGCTCGAATCGCGGCTACGCGCTGCGCGAGATCGGCCCCCACGGCGTGGTGCAACAGGGCTCGTCTACGCTCGCGAAGTGCGCGTCGGGCAGTTCTTCGACGCAGAGCTGCGATCTGCCTCTGGGAGGCTTCACACTCTGGGAAGCGTCGCTCGAGCTGCGCTATCCGATCTCCGGGGCGCTGAGCGGGGCGGTATTCACCGACACCGCAGATGTGTCCGCTAAAGAGGTGAATTTTCGGCTGAATCGGCCGCATTTGAGCGTCGGCTTGGGCATTCGCTACGACACCCCGGTGGGACCGATTCGCCTCGACGCGGGTTATCGTGTCCCCGGTCTGCAAGCTCCAGCGGGTGCCGCAGATGAAGGCGTGCCCTCGAAAACCTTTGGCCAACCGCTCGCCCTCACCTTCGGCATCGGGGAGGCTTTCTGATGGACGCGATGGCCAAGCCGAAGTTAATCCGTGCGCGCCGTTACTCGAAACGCGCTGCCATCGGCGTCGCGGGCTTGGTCGGGTTCGTCGTGCTGGCAGTGGTGGGAGTCTTGTTCTCCCTGCGTTTCGCTGCCGTGCGCGGTTACGTCGTGACACGCGTCAATGGCGCCCTGGCCGGGTCGTTCAAGGGTCGCATCGTGCTGCACCGGATCGGGAGCGTGGGTTTGGGCGGAATCAGCGCAACCGATGCCGAGATCTTCGACCCCGCTGGGCATCGCGTGGTGGACGCCCACGGGCTCAGCGCAGAGCTCAACGTACCGACGCTCGTGTGGGCCGCACTCACCGGGAAGTCTCAGCCGCTCATGATCCGATTCAGCTCCGTCGACTTGAAACACGCGGAAGTCGTGCTGATCGACAACGGCACTGGTGTCCCCACCCTGGCCGACACCTTCCTGCCGAAGACGCCGAGCACGCCGAGCACGCCGAGCAGCGGTCCAGGCGTGATCGTGATCATCGAGCACGCGGAGCTCAATCATGTCTGGGCACACGGTTCGGTGGGCGGCAGCCCGCCGCTCGACGTCGAATTGAAGAAGGCGTTGGCCACGTTCCGAATCGACGACGTGCAAATTGCCATCGAAATCAAGCACACCGGCCTCCTCGCTCGCGGTTTGCCGCAAAGTGTCGATCCCCTTGGCGTCTTGCGAGGTTCATTGAACATCCCCGCGGCGCCGGACAAGGCGCTCAGTGCGCACGCACACTACGCCGGAACCGCGGCAGCGATACCGGTCGTGCTCGACGCGAGCTACGTCGATTCGAACCTGAAGGCGCACCTCGAAGCCAAGAACGTGCCCCCGGCAGTCGTCGCCAAACAAGTCCCGGGCCTCGAGCTGCGCTCCCCAGCAACTCTGAGCGCGTCGGCCGAAGGCAAGCTTCCGGATCTGCACGGGACATTCGCACTCGGCCTGGGCGCGGGCAAAGTCGACGGCGACTTTAAGCTCTTGTTGCAAGACGACACCCGGCTTGACGCCAACGTGCGGACGCGCGGCTTGGATCTCGCCGAGCTGAGCCGAAGCGCGCCTACCTCGAGCCTGAACCTCACGCTGCATGCCGGTCTGATCGCACCGCAAACCGGTTCAATCAAAGGCAATTTCGAGCTTCACAACAAGCACTCGGTTATCTCGGCCCAGCCGTTGCCCGGACTGTCGGCGAGGGGCAGCTTCGAAAGTGACTCCAAGGCGCAGCGCAATCGGGTCGAGGCGCACGTCGAGATTGCCGAGCCAGGCGCCGAGACGAGCATCGACGCGACCGTCTTGCAAACGAAGACCACGGCAATCGAATTCCGCACCACGACTCACATCTCGAACCCGGCGCGGCTGCGCACCCTCGCCGGGCTGAACAGCGTGCAGGGCGAGCTGACGACGCAGGGCAAGTATCAGGTCGAATCGCAGTCCCTGAACGCCGTGGTGAGCTCCGATCTGCGCCGCCTCCGCCAAGGCGAAAATCGCATCGGCCACCTGAAACTGAACGCGACCGTCAGCGGCGCGCTACCGCATCCCACCGCCGACGTTCGCTTGAACGTCGAAGATGCAGAGAGCTCCGGTCAGCACATCAGCAGGGCTCAGCTCGCGCTGCGCGGCTCGCTGTCTCGCCTCGCTGTCAGCGGTGAGATCGCGACTCAAGCGCCTGAGCGCCACCTGCAAATCAGCGCCTACGTCTCGAACGACCACGGCATCGTCGTCGACCACCCGAGCGTGGCTCTGCAGCAAGGCGCGACCCACCTAAGGGTGTGGGCCGAGGCAGTGAACGTGTTAGATGGGCGCACGAGCGTGCGCGGCCTGCACCTGGAAGGTGCAGGAAAAGCAGACATCTCACTCGTGTATGGCAACACCCTGGAGAGCTTGCACGCTCAGACCTACGAGCTCGATTTGGCCAAGCTCTGGCATTTGGTCGACGCGAACGCGCCGTTAAAAACCGGGACTGCAACGATCAGCGCCAGCTACGAGCGTCCCGCCGGCAACCCACAGCTACGTCTGGCCGCACAGAGCTCGGATCTCACGCTCGGGAAGATCAGCAACGCTTCGCTGACGGCCGACTTCCACCTCAACCAGGGCCGCCTCGACGGCACGGTCAGCGCCGATCTCAAGCAACTAGGAACGGCGAGCTTCGAGCTACGGGAGGTGCGCGGCATCGACCTGACGGATCCCAACCCAGCACACATGACCGGCAGGTTAACGGCTCAAGGCCAGATCAAACTGAAGGACTTGCTCGAGCTCGTGCCCAAGGACGTGAAACTTCCAATAGCGCGCGCGCTCGGGTCGATCCAATACGACTTCGCAGTCGAGCGCACACATACCGGCTCGGGCCTGCCCGCGCTGCACCTCCACGTGATCACGCACGAGCTGGAGTTAGCCGGCACGCGCGACACGAAGACCGAGATTCAGACCCGAGAAGAAGCGATTGCAGCGGCGCCGACGAGCATCAAAGGCTACGACGTCGAATTGGATGTAACGCACAGCGAGACCGGCGAGACTGACCTCGAGCTCGACGTCACTGACGACCACGGCAGGCTCGTTTCGGCGAGCGTCGAGGGCAAGGTCACGGGGCCCATGGCGACGGTCGTCGACGACCTGACCCATCACTGGCGAGACATGCCACTCGCGGTGCACGTCTCCGTGCCCGAACGCCGGCTGCAGCAGCTGCCGATGGAAGCTCGCCCAGCTGGCCTCAATGGCTTGCTCACGGCAGAGCTGGCCTATCAAGGCACGCTCAACGCGCCAGACCTAAAACTCTCCGCCAAAATCAGCAAATTCCGTCAAGTAGGGACCAAGGGCAAGGCTGTCGATGTCACGCTTAAAGCAGCCTATTCGGGCACCCGAGGCAAAGTGACGGGCAGTGTGAAGTCGCGCGACCACGATGTCGCCACGGCGGACATCGATTTCGAAACCGCCGTCAGCGAATGGCTGAATCGAACGAGCAGCACGACGCCGCACTTCGTCGCCAGCGCCCACCTCGGATTCGACGCCTTCCCGATTGCTCTCTTGCCCCCCGCCAACGATCAGCAACTGAGTGGTCAGCTGAGCGGGAAGCTTTCGCTGGACAACTTCGGCAAGGACGCGACAGCCGACGTCAACTTGGACATGAAGTCGCTCAAGCTGGCTAAAAATGATCTCGGCAGCATTCACATCGAGGCCACCGCGCGCGGGGGGAAGGTCGACGCTCGATTGGAAGTCGCAGGCAAAGGCACAACCACGGCCGAGG
This sequence comes from Polyangiales bacterium, assembly GCA_038251425.1. GTDB lineage: Bacteria > Myxococcota_A > Polyangia > Polyangiales > Polyangiaceae > JBBRRP01. The sequence goes on along the minus strand of JBBSBI010000009.1, from coordinate 20,707 downwards.
CGCACGCCGGCTTGGCTTGGGGTGCCCGCTTCGTGCCGGAGCTCCGCATGCCGGCAGATGCCAACTTGAGGGCTCGAGAGCTGCGGCTCTCCGCCTTCAGCCCGCTCCTGACCTCGGTGTTCGGCGAGCTCGACGGCCGCATCAACGGCGACTTGAATGCGCGCTTCCGCGGCGGCCCGCCGGAGCTCGACGGACATGTCGATCTGCAAGATGGCTCGGCGCAAGTTGCAGCTATCGGGCAGCGCTTCGATCAGATCACGGCCCGGCTGTCATTGGAGCCGGGCAAGGCCAAACTCGAGGAGATGAGCGCCCGTGCCACTACGGGCAAGCTTCACATTACGGGCGAGGCCCGCTTTTCGGGTCTGGATCTGACGGGCGCAGACGCGAAGCTGCGCATCGGGAACAAGGAACGGATCTCCATCTCGGTGAACGGCCAAGAGCTTGATCAAACTTGGGGTGCCATCGACGTCGCCGTGCGGCCGGGTGAAGCCAAGGGCTCGCAAGCTGTGGCCGTGAACATGGGCGAGTTTCACGTGCACGTGCCTGATACGGGTAGCCAGAGTCTGCAAGATCTGGCGCCGGCCGATGGCGTGCGCGTCGGTACTTATCAACGCGACGGCGGCTTCGTCACCTTGCCGCTTCAGCCGCTTCGGGAGACCAACGCCAGCAAGAACAACCCAATGGTCTTGAACCTGAATCTGGGCAATCAGCTTTGGGTCGCACAGGGCGACACGACCAAAGTTCAGCTTGGCGGTCAGCTGACGATGGTGCTGGGCGAGCCAATGACCATGACCGGGCAAATCGACGTCAAAGGTGGCAACCTCGATGTTTCCGGCAAGCAATTCCAGATCGAGAGCGGAACTGTCACGTTCTCGGGCGATCCCGCAAACCCGACCATCGTCGCGACTGCCGTGTGGGATGCGGCAGACGACGAGAACCACCGCGTGTACGCGGACGCCAGCGGTACCGCAGCTAATTTGAAAGTCCGTCTGCGTTCCGAGCCCCCGCTGACCCAAGATCAGGTACTGAGCCTGATCGTCACCGGCTCGTCCGACGGTTCGCTCGCGGGCGGTGGGCAGGGCAGCGGCACCGCAGCAACCGCCGTCGGCGCTGTCGGCGGCACTGCTACTCAAGGCCTGAACAAGGCGATTTCGAATATCTCGGATCTCGACGTGAGCACGCGCATCGACACCAGCACCGGCAGCGCGCGGCCGGAAATCGTGATTCAAGTCTCGCCCAGGGTGTCTGCGCAGATCACCCGCGCGCTCGGTGCGCCGGCTCCCGGCATGCCGCCCGATCTGACGTTCCTGACGCTGAATTTCCGGCTCAAATTCAACTGGTTCCTGTCCGCGTTGATCGGCGACCGTGGCGAATCTGGCCTCGATCTGGTGTGGCGAAAACGTTACTGACGCGAGGTCGCGTGGTCGTCACAGCCATCGGGGGTGAACGAAACTCCCTCAGACGATCCCTTCGTGGATTACCAGAGGCGCCTCACCTTGTATTTTGTAAAAATCTTATCAGCCGAGACTAGCGTTAGCCCGAGAAGGCTCGCTTGCGCAGCCAAGAGACGATCGAATGGATCGCCGTGGTAATGGGGCATCGTTTCGACGAACGCGATGTGGCGGAGCTCGATCGGAAGCGGAGTGAGGGAGCTATCCAATAGCTGTTCGGAAAAGTAGCGTTCGAAGGACTTGGTGAGTCTGAGCTTTCCAAGGCTCACCTTGATCGCAAGCTCCCAAGCGGAGACAAGACTGGCACAGGCCCCGTGTTCAGCGATCGCTGCGCGCGCTTTTTTTCCTAATCGAGGCTCGTCTTCCCCCCACCATAGAAGGGCATGCGTATCCAACAGCAGCTTCACCGCTGGTATTCTCCAAACTGGGGCAACGGCGCATCGAAATCCTCCGCCATGTAGAGGACTTGGCCTTTGCTGGAACCTGGACGCCGGGCGACCTTCTGTGTGACGGGAACCAGTTATGGTGGCCGTGGGAGCGATCGCCAGCATCAAGGAATTGCGCAGCCCGACGGCCTTGATACGCTCGCGCAGCAGGTCCCAACGTTGGGCATCCTCCGGAATCACCCCCCAAGCGTCGAATTGAAGCGCGTCTCGCGCTGCGCGTGTTTCGCTAAACGACGTATGGGGTCCGTGCAACTCCGCCAAAGTGACCGATGTAGACAGTGCCTCAAAATAGATCTCCTCCTGAATCCGGCGCGACAGGCATTTCGCTTCTTCGCTGTCGAAGGGCAGCCGCATTTGGAAGAAGACATCTTGCAACCCCATGACCCCCAGTCCGATGGGGCGCCACCGGGCATTTGAACGCTGCGTTGAAGGAATGGGATAGTGGTTCAGATCGATCACGCGATCCAGTTGCTCAACGGCCAATCGCACCGTTTGCCCCAGTCGTGCGAAATCAAACGACGCTGTTCCATCGTTGAACATATGTCGGCCCAGATTGATTGATCCCACGTTGCACACGGCGCTCTCGGCCTCCGAAGTGACCTCAAGAATCTCTGTGCACATGCCCCACAACGTGGTTCATCTATCGAACATTTCTATACGCCCGCGCACGTTGGCGTCGCCAAAAAGATCGGGCAGGTGCGGCACCACCTTGGGGTCGAACAACGACCACGAACGATTCTCTTGAACCCGTCGCATGAACAGATCAGGGATCCAATGCGCCAGATTCAAGTTGTGGGTGCGCTGTGCTTCGTCGCCGGTGTTGTCTCGCAGTTCAAGAAACTGCTCAACGTCGGCGTGCCAAGGCTCAAGATAAACACAACAAGCCCCTTTGCGTTTGCCGCCCTGGTTTACCGCCGCCACGCTGGAATCTAGAGTCTTCAGCCAGGGCACGATGCCGTTCGAATGCCCATTGGTGCCCGCTATGAGTGATCCACGCGAACGCACCCGGTGAAAGGCAATACCGATCCCCCCTGAAAACTTAGACAGCATCGCCACAGCGGCGTACTTCTTGTAGATGTCTTCTAAGTTGTCGGCCGGGGAATCAAGCAGGAAGCACGACGACAACTGTTCGTATTTTGCCCCGGCGTTAAACAACGTGGGTGAACTGGGCAAATACGAAAGGCTTGAGAATTGGTCGTAAAGTGCCAGGGCATCACCGATGTCCTTTGCCATCGCGCAGGCGATGCGCAGGAAGAACTGTTGCGGGGTTTCGATGACCTCGCGGGAAACAGGGTTCTTCAGCAGGTAACGATCATAGACCGTACGCATGCCGAAGTACTCGAAGTTGTGGTTGCGCTTCGGCTGTATGGCATCATTCAGTTTGCGCGCGTTGGCCGCTACGAAATCCGTCACGCGCGCCGCCAACAAGCCGTGCCGGTGTCCTGCAGCGATGGATTGCGAGAACGAATGGATTTCTTGCCCAGCCACTTCCTTATCAATAAAAGTGCCCAGCAAGCGAGCTGCCAGTCTAGAATAATCAGGCTCTTCCGCGATGAGCCCGGCGGCTGTGCGGATCGATAATGCATCAAGATCGCGCGTTGTGGCGCCGTCGTAAAGACCGCTAATGGTCTTTGTTGCGACGCGCAACAGATCCACCTGGGACAGGCCTTGGCAGCAGCGCCCTACGGCGCGTACGATCTTGTTTACGTCCACGGGTTCGAAGCTGCGCAAGGCTTGGATGAGCGTGTCCGTGTTCTCGGCTGCGAAGAATTCGCCATGGCGGCAGGGCCGACTGGCATCGTCGATGCAAGCGATGGACTGACTGTGGACCCGTCCTCCACCGTGCTGCACGTAAGGTCCAAACATCGTGTCCGCCTGCCACAGATCGATCGCGTGCGCTTTGGCAAGGCGAGACGCTGCTTGTTCTCGGCTCCGGTCTCGGGCTTCAACACCTCAAAGCGGGGACGATGCGACCAAAGGTGTGCCACGGTAGCGGCGCCAGGCTGTGCCTTCGTGGCGTGGTTCGAAGGCGCCTGGGTGCAGCATCTCTGCGAGAATTTCGGGCGTTTCGAACAGGCTGGGGCTGGAGCGATTGAAGTAGAGGTTCCCGTCGGCGACGAAGACTTGGCCAGCGCGCGCGGCAGCGAGCTGATCGTACCCGGGTTGGCTGGCGATCAGATGCATCTCTTGCTCGGCGCGGGCCAGGTTGAAGCCGCAAGGGGTGATGAGGAGGACGTCGGGATCGGCGTCGAGCACGGCTTGCCAAGGCGTGGTAGTCGAGTGCGCGCCGGGTGTGCCGAGAAGGCTCTCGCCACCGGCGATTTCAACCAACTCGGGACCCCAATTGCCCATGGCGAACGGCGGTTCGATCCATTCGAGGCAAACGACCTTGAGACGAGGAAGACCCGCAACGCGCTGGCGCACGGAGTCAACGCGCGCGCGGAGCTGCTCAACGAGCTGTACCCCGCGCTCGGGCCTGCCCACTGCCTGCGCTACCTCTAGGAAACCTTCAAGGATGGCGGCGAGGGTGCCACCGCTCAGCGCCACGACGGGTCGCCTTGTCAGCTTGGCCGGCAGGTGGTGCACGAAATCTGCCGGGCTCACGGCGCACACTTCGCAATGCGTCTGGGTGACCAACAAATCAGGCGCTAGCTCAAGGAGTAACGTTTCATTGACTGCGTACAGCGGCTCACCGGCATGCAGGCGCGCCCGTACCAAGTCGTCGATCTCACGGCTGGTGCCGTCAATCGCGAACGTTGGGCGGCTCACTTCAGGTAGGCTGCGCACCCAAGGCGGGTGGTCGCATTCGTGCGACCGACCGACGAGCTTATGACCCAAACCGAGGGCACACAAAAGTTCGGTACCGCTCGCCAACATGGAAACAATGCGCTCGGGCTCGGTCATGGTTCCTCCTTCAATCTTAGATCCGCAAAGACGAAGCCGTCGCGCTCGACAACCTCGCCGGTTTGAATAGCCACTGGTTTCCTGAACATCGGCCCCGCATGCGCAAAGGTGTGAAACTCGCCGCGCTCTCCGCAAGGGTCAACGCTTGCCGGCAAGTCGGCGAGCAGCACTGCGTCGAATTCGCGCCCTGCGAAGTCGTGAGGAAGCTTCCGTGGATCGACGCACGTCAGGCGAGCACGCAAGCCACCGTCAAGCATCGCCCGCGCAAGTTGATCCGTCGGCTGCCCCCAGAGGGGAAAAATGGGCCGAATGCCCGTGCCTTCGAGCTTTTGAACGCGGTACTGGCGAATGTCTTCGAGGAACAGATCGCCAAATGCCATCAAGGTGATCCCCGAAGCTCGTGCTTGCTCAATCGCAACGGCCATCGCGGCCTCGTACTTCTCATTGCTGCATGGCCAGGGAACTCCGACCTCAATGAGCGGTAACCCCGCAGCCGCCGCTTGAGCGCGCAGCAGCTCGACGCGCACAGCGTGCATGGCAACCCGCGCGAACTCTTCGTTGATGGTCGTGAGCAGGCCGACAACCTCGATCTCTGGGTCGGAGCGGAGGACGTGAAGCGCCCACGCGCTGTCCTTGCCGCTGCTCCACGAAAGTAGGGTTTTCTCGGCCATTTAGCGGTCTCCTAACAGCGTGCCTGGCGCCGGCTTGATACGTAGGTGCGTGCCGAGAACAGCCAAGTAGATTTCATCAGAAGCACGCGCCAAGCGTTGATGTGCAAAGCCGCACACTTCGACGAATTCGCGTCCCAGTGCTGTGGGCGGGTGCACGCTCATACCGACCTCGTTGGTCACCAGAACTATATGGCAGCGCCGCTGTTCGAGTGCGTCCGCTACAACCTGCACCCGCGTGAGGATGGCTTCGCGGTCGAGCTTCTGGAGGAGCAGATTGGAGAGCCAGTGAGTGACACAATCCACGACCACCACATCCGCCTTCACCTGCAAAAGGGCCTCCCCAAGCTCCAACGGTTCTTCGATTGTCTGGTATTGCCCACGGCGGTCCTGTTGGTGGCGATCGATGCGCGCGTCCATCTCCGCGTCCGAGCGGGTCGCCGTCGCAATGAAGGCTCTTTTCTCGCCGAGACCTCGGGCCAGCTCCAGCGCCAGGGAGCTCTTGCCGGACCGCACCCCGCCACCGATCAGCACAATCTTATTTCGCATCAGGTTGTAGCTCCCGAGTTGGTTGGCGCAAAGCGCGTAGAAATCACAGCAAATTCGCCAGAATGCGTGCGCACGACCTCAATAGGCGTTTCGTAGATCTGCGACAGAGACTCAGCGTTGAGGACGGCATCAGGGCGGCCCTGAGCACGCAGCACGCCGCCGGCCAACACGACGCAGCGGTCCGTTTGCGCGGCGAGACTGAGGTCGTGCAGGACGACGACGACGCACGTCCCGCCCTCGGCCTCGCGGCGCACCACCGCCAGCAACTCAGCTTGGTGGCGCAGGTCAAGATGACTGGTCGGCTCGTCTAGCAGCAGGAGCCTCGGTTCCTGTGCCAGCGCTCGAGCCAGAGCCACGCGCTGCTGCTCGCCACCCGACAGTGAACGCAGCTCCCGATCTGCTAGCTCCAGGGTCGAAGTTCGGCGCATGGCATCCTCGACTGCGAGCTCGTCCCTCGTGCTGAGCCGGCGCCACAATCCCGAGTGAGCGATGCGGCCCAGCTCGACCAGCTCACGCGCCGAGAAATCGCCGGGCAAGCGCTCGGACTGAGCAAGGTAGGCTAGCTTCTGGGCTTCGGCTGATGCGCGGGAAACGCGGCCTGATGAAGCGGGAATCAGCCCCGCTAGCGCCTTGAGCAGCGTGCTCTTCCCGGCGCCATTCGGTCCCACGACACTGACGAACTCGCCGGCATACAAATCCAGATTAACCCTGAACAACGCTGTCCGCGAGCCATAACGGACCGTCAGCGCCTGGGTGGATGCCACGATGCTCATATCCGTTGCCTCAAGATCCACAAGAACACTGGACCACCCAGCAGAGTCGTGACGATCCCAACTGGCAGCTCCGCGGGGCGTACCAGCATGCGCCCCCCAAAGTCAGCTAGCACGAGCAGTGCGGCACCTGCCAAGCAGGAGGCTGGCAGCAGCACGCGGTGCCCCGGCCCTCCCAGGCGGCGCATGACATGAGGCGCGACCAGACCGACGAAGCCGATGATTCCAGCGAACGAAACACACGCGGCTGTTGCGAGGCTGGCGCCGAAAATGACTCCGAGCCGCAGACGCGGAGAGCTGACCCCCAGCGTGCGAGCCGTGTCTTCGCCGAGCTGCAGCGCGTCGAGGCCACGTGCTAGGGCGAATAGCACGACAAGTCCCGAGCCAGCGTAGGGCAACGCGCGCCCGAGGTTTGCCCAACTCGCGCTGCTCAGGTTGCCGAGCGTCCAGGCGAAGACGGCACGCAGCCGATCAGCGTCGCGCAGCATGAGAAACGTGGTGAGCGAAGTCAGGATGCTGCCCACGACCGTGCCGCCTAGCAACAGGGCGGTCGTTCCTCCACGAGTCGCGTTGGCACGCGAGAGCGCCAACGTGGCAAGCAGTGCCAACGCTGCGCCGAGCGCAGCAGCGATCGGGACAAAGCGCGAAGCCGCACTTAAATCCAACGCACCGTCCGTGAAGGCGGCCGGCAAGTGACCACTCATCGTGAGCGCCAGCGTAGCGCCAAACGAAGCGCCGCTGGCGATACCGAGCAAATACGGATCCGCGAGCGGGTTACGAAAAAGACCCTGCATGGCCGCGCCCGAGCCGCCCAAGCTGGCCCCGACCAGGGCGGCCATCAGCACGCGAGGTAGCCGGAGATCCCAAACGATGCTGCCCATCGTGTCGAGCTCACTCGCTCTGCCGGAGAGGCCGAGCCCGATCGCATGCAGGGTGGTCGAGAGTGAGATCGTCAACGTCCCGTTCATGGCGGACACGAGCAAACCGGCGGCCAGCAGCAGCGCCGCGGCCGCCAGCGAGAGCCCCGCCCGCCGCATGCGCTGGCTGCGAGCACGCGCGAACAGCACCTCACCGCGGTCGAACGTCACCTCGCCACCTGACTTCACGCCGGGCATGATTGGCTCAGCGTTCATGGCGTTAGCTCGGGATGAAGTTTTGCGATCAAGGCGCGCAGAGCTTGCGGTAGGCGAAAACCAGGGCGCGAGAGCAAATGCTCCTCAGCGGCTGCCCACTTGTAGACGCGACCACTTTGGACCGCTGCGATCTGACTCCAGCCCGCACGCGCACGGACCTCTTCCAACGACGCGCCGATGATGACACTCGGATTCTGAACGATGACGAGCTCTGGGCTGAGCTTCGGAAAGTCTCCGAGGCTCGCAGGCACGATGTTCTGGCCCCCAGCCTTTTGGATCAGCACGCCGATGAACGAATCGGGGCCGACGCTGTAGGGCGTGGGGTCAAGCTCGTAGTAGACGCTGACCTTGGGCGCGCCTTGGACGCGGCTTTCTAGTTCGGCCAGCTCCGCTCGCATCCGCGCCGTGAGCCCCACGGCCTCAGCCTTCCTACCTACCAGCTCGCCCGTTCGCTCGATGACGCGGAAGACGTCCGCCAGCTTGCGCGGGCTGGCACCGAAGACATTGACGCCGTTACCCGCCAACGCTGCGGCGGCTTTGCTGTCGTCCGACAGCAAAACCAGATCGGGTCTGAGCGCCAGCACCCGCTCCAGCTGCGTGTCGTACGCGCCACCGAGCTTGGGTAATCGCGCCACTTCGTTCGGGTAGTCGCTGAAATCATCGACTCCGACGAGCCGCGCCCCAACTCCAAGTGCGAAGACCGTCTCCGTAAACGACGGAAGAAGCGTGATGATTCGCAGGGGCTCCCGCGGAACGATGACACTCCTCCCACTGTCATCGACTACGCGCACGGGGAAGGCGGCACTGGATACTGGCCGTGTGTTGCCTTCCCGTTCGGGGGTGGCCTTCGCACACCCCGCGAGCACGAGCACGACGCCAAGCAGCCCATGCCACCAGCTCCGGGCTCGCGTCGATCGGGTCAGCTTCGCGAGAGAACGCGTTGTCATGTTCAAACCAGCGCCGCCTCCAACGTTCACGCGGCTCAGAATGCTCCAAGCCCTACAGGCGGCAGACCGCCTCCGGAACCGATCGTCACCGGTGCGCCCTCCGCGAAACTGGCTTTGATGTCAAAGCGCCGGATCTGACCTAAATCCTTGTCCGCCAGCAGACACATATCCCCACAACCAGGCAGACAATTCACTGCATACGCGAGGCCTTTGCCTTTCCCGTTACTGTCTGGACGTGCTGTGGCGAGGATGGCTGCCTTCTCAGTCTCAAGATTCAGCGCGAACAGTTGGTTGTTGCCGGCGCCCATCGAAGGTGTTTGGGTTGTCCCAAGTAGAGTATCCTCCGAAGCGAATGAAACATTGCCCTGCGACGAGAAACCTAGCTCTTGATGCACGGAAATTGTCTTCTTGAGCGTTGGCGGTTCTGTTACGGCATCGAATACGAGCACCCCCGATTCGCTGGGATTCACCAACGCTCCGTCCCTGTTGAGCTCGCTGGTGCAAGAGATAGCTAGCAGCTTCCGCGATGGCGAAAGCTCAGCGCGACCGCAGCCTTTCTTGCCCGAAAGGACGATGTGCCAACGGATGGTATCCGTTTCCGTGTTGATACCCACAACCTCGCTATCCCCCCCCTGCATAAAGGTGGCTGAATCATAGCGTTGCAACACGACAATCGCGGTCTTGGCTCTGAGCGTCAACGAGACCGGAGCCGGTGGAAAGCTAGTGCCTAGCGGCAGCGCAATGCTCGAAACAATGCTCGGCACAGTGGGGTCCACAATCAGAATGTCACCGCCTTGATCAAAGGGCTCCCTACCGGGCATTTTGTTCTCACCAAACCGAGCCACATAGGCTTTCGTTTTGGAAAGCTCCAAGTAGTCGTACGGATTCGATTCAAACCCAGTTCCGACCGGAAGCTGCGCACGTACAATGGCCGTCTTCGGATCCGCCCAAGTCAGAACGTTCGTTCCAAAACGATCCAGGATCACGATTTCGCCGCTGACGGAAGGCGTCGAAGGCACGCCGAGATCCCCAGAAAAAGGTGCCGCCAATGGCGAGGGCATGATAGATCCGCTCGACAAAAAGGACTCCGAGAGCGCATTCCCTTGCAGATCCAAGAGCGCCACCTGACTGGTTAAATAGTCGCTGAGCACGGCAATCCTCCCCGCGGGACACGTAGTACTCCCTGTGGCGTCGACACCCCCAGTGCTGGTGTTTTTGGACTCCAGGCTGCAGCCGACGAGTCCGAACGCGAGAACCACTCCAACTATTTTTTTCATTTTAACATGATCTCCATTGTGACAAACACGCTGCGTAAAGGCAGCGGGTAACCAACACTGTCAAAGCGTTCGGTATCGAAAACATTCGCGACGCGTGCGCGCGCTTTGACGGCTTCCCCAGAAAATCCCTGCCCCACTTCGAGATCCAGGCTCTGTTGCTCCGGTATCACCACTAACCCGGCCGGATCGGCGTATCGGCTTGATTGATAGAGCAGCGAGGCTCGGGCGCTTGTCCGATCGATCCACCCCGGCGAATGCGCGTTGCTGCGCCCCTCGACCGCCAGGACACCCACCATCCTTGAATGAAACGGCAAGATGTCATTTTTTAATTGGCGGTCGGGCGTTGTGTCGCGCGCATCCAGCAGAGTTAGCGAAAAATCCGTTTCAAAATGCGGTCCGAGCTCTGCCCCCAAAGAGCTCTCAAGCCCGCGCAATTGAGCCTCGCTAACATTGATCGGCACGAGATAGCGCTGAGCATTGCGCACGTAGCTCACCAAACGATCCGCCTGCCGTGAGTAGATGGCGGCATCGGCCCAAATCCGAGAACCAGACCAAACCTGCTGCGCACGAACCCCGAGCTCGGCTGTGATGCCTCGTTCAGGCATCAAGTGCGAATTCCCGCGAACCAGCAGCCCGGTGCCATACACCTCACCGAGGCTAGGAAACCGCACATAGCGCCCAGCACTGGCATAGCTGGTGAAAGCTACGGTGCGGCGCGAAATCGAAACACGCCCGACGGGCTCTCCTTGCTCACACACCGAGGAGCCTGCAACCTGGCGACAGCTAAACGCCACTAAGGGACTCACAAACCAGTCTCTTGCGAGCTCGTACTCAATGCCGTTGGCCAGGCGGGTCGTCAGCGCCGAAGCCCCTGACAGCTCAACATCCCCATCGCGACGCTCCAGCCGATCGACCGCAGCATCCAAGGCCGCATCCCAATGAATGCGAGGACCGAGCTCCAATCGAACCGCTACTTTCTGTGCAGCGCGCTGGCCCGAGTTCTCTACCCGTGGAGCCATGAGGAATAGCTCAAATGCCGGATCGTCATACACCGAGTTGGCGGAAATAAACGAACTCGCCAACGTCAACTGATGCTGCTGTTTCCCGCCAAACCGGGCGCTCGTGCTGATCCCCGCCAGCACTCGTTCGTAGCGAGCCCGTGCTCTTTCTGAAGGCAAAAGAGCGAGCCGCGGCACACCCTGCTCACGCGCGGTGACATTGGCCACGACATTCATTTGGACGTTTCGCGCCAACTCCAAACGCTGAAGCAGCCATCCATCTAACACGCTCACATCGGAATTCGTTTGACGCCCCACTCTATCGTCGCCAGCGACGAACAGCGTCCCGCGATTGTCGGCGAACGAGTAGTTGTTGTCCGCGTGGGTTGCCGCGAGGCCCACCAGTGTCGCGGCTGTTTCACTTCCAGCTCCCGCCCATGCAAACCCGGATCGCGATCCGAAGCTTCCCAGGCCAACTCCCATGCCCGAAGTCCCTGGTTCAGGCCGCTTGGGTTCGAACAAGATGGCCCCACCGATCCCCAGTTCATCCACAAATTTCGGGCTATTCCCGCGATAAATCTCCACGTGATCGATCACCCAGAGCGGCACCGTCGATAGATCGACCGCCCCTCCCACTTCGTCGTTTAAGCGGATCCCGGCAAGATAAACCGGCGTTTGCTCGGCCGTGGCGCCGCGCAGAGATGCTGTAGCGGCGGAGCCGAAGCCGCCAACCTGGGTCACTTCCACTCCGGCCTCACGCCTGAGGACGTCCGCCGCATCAAGGCCTGGTGCTTCTAAGCGTTCACGCCGAACGACGGATCCAGAAACAGCAGGCTCCCTGGGCAGCACATGCGGGTGGAGGGGCGCGCCAATGACCTCCACACTCGTGGGCGACGCGGGCTGTGCGCGCAGAGAAGCGCTCAACGTCAACGACGCTACGATCCATACGAGAATGCGAGCACAAGTTTTCGGAACCACGACGCCGGTCCCCAAAACGCGTGTTTTCGCGCATTTTGGGCCCATTTTGGTTCACCGCTCTCCCTAGAAAGCTTCGGAACCGGCACCTGATGATTTCAGGTGATCCTCGTCAGGTCTTCGGACTTGGGGCGTGCACTTCCGTGCTGACCTAAGCATCGTCGCTTCCCAACCTCACCGACCGGCCAGATTATTCTGACGGGCGGATTGATCAGTGCTTCGTGACGATGTTCGTTCCCTATACCGCTGCTGGGCAGTTCCGGAATTTCACCGGATTCCCTTGAAGTGAGCCCACCGGGGCCCACGACGAGTGACGGCGCGGACCCTACTGGCGGCCTCGAGGGGTGTCAAGGCGAAGATCTCGGCCCGTGTCGCCCCATGTCGCCCCGTGTCGCCCCCGGGAAGTTGCATGATTGCACGCAACGCCAGGTCGTGCGACGCACCACCCTGCGGTGGATCCATGACTCTCCCCTTTCAAGTCACTGCCCTTGATAAAGGCTCACGCGCTCGGCGAGGAATGCTCACGACCCCGCATGGTGTTGTCGAAACGCCAGCGTTCATGGCCGTGGGCACCCGAGCGACGGTAACCGGGCTCACGCCGGAAGATCTGCGCACTCTGCGCACTCAGGTTGTGCTGGGGAACACGTACCATTTGATGCTCCAGCCCGGACCGGAGCTCCTGCGACGCGTCGGAGGGATCCACCGTTTTATGGGCTGGAACGGCCCAGTGCTGACCGATTCGGGTGGGTATCAGATTTTCTCGCTCTCAAAGGATCGCACCATCAGCGAAGAAGGGGCTCGGTTTAAGGCCTATACCGATCAACGCCACCACCTCTTATCACCGGAACGTTCGATCGAAGTTCAAACCGCTATCGGTTCGGACATCATGATGGTGCTTGACGTGTGCGTGGACTCCACTTCAGACGAAGCCTCGACACGCGAGGCCATGGAACGCACGCATCGCTGGGCGCTCCGCAGCTTGGCCGCACGCAGCAATCCGGATCAGGCATTGTTCGCGATTGTTCAGGGCGGCCTGCATCCCGGCATGCGCCGAGAATCAGCCGCATTCCTTACAGACCACGCTTTTGATGGCTTTGCGATCGGTGGCTTAGCCGTGGGAGACACGCGCCCAGAGCGCGAGGCCATCACTCACCTCGCCGCCGATTTGTTACCCCCCGATCGACCGCGCTACCTCATGGGTGTTGGCACACCACCCGACCTCTTGGAAGCGGTGCTCGCTGGCGTCGACATGTTCGACTGCGTGCTGCCCACCCATTTGGCCTGGCAGGGGACAGCTTTTACATCAACCGGGCGAGTTCGCGTCACACGTGGTGCTACGGCGATCAACGATGAGCCCTTGGACGCCAATTGCACGTGCGCCACGTGTAAAACCTTTAGCCGCAGCTACCTCCACCATCTCTTCAGATCTCGCGAGCCGCTCGGCCCTCGACTGCTCTCGATGCACAACCTCCACCATTACCATGATCTGATGGCACAGATCCGACGCGCGATCGAGGACGGCTGCTACGCGGAATTCGCTCGAAAGAAGCTCAGCGAAATCGACCATCACGAACACAGTGCGCAACGTAAGAGCGAGACGGTTGAGCTGTGAGTGATTCAGCGCGTGGCTATGAGGTCGTGGTAACACGGGGTGGGGCGCACGCTGTGCTCGACCGAGCCAGTGGCGAAGTGATGCATCCCGTGGTGGGTCCCATGTTCGAAGCGCAAGCGCTGTATGTTGGACCCTCGCGGTTGCATGAGCGGTTGAGTGAATACGCTCCGACGCCACTCGTGGTCTTTGATGTGGGCTTAGGCGCGGCTTCTAATGCCATTTCCGCCTGGCACGTGTCTGAAGCTTTGGGGCCGGAGGTTCGACAATTGAGTCTGGTGAGCTTCGATATCAACGTGGAAGCGCTGCGCCTCGCCAGCACTTCGGAACATGCCGAAGCCTTCGGTTTGGCTGGTGCTGCTCAATCGGCCGCCCAAAGCTTAATCGCGGAGCGCCAACACCGAACGGCACGCACCTCGTGGCGCCTGGAACTTGCGAGCGTTCCTGAGTGCTTTTTATTCGAAGCCGAAGCCAGCGTGGATATTGTCTATTGGGATATGTTTTCTCGCCGCACTCATCCAGATTTGTGGACAGTGGGCGCCTTCAGCAGCATCCGACGTTTGTGCCGAAGTGGAGCCACGCTGCACACGTACAGCCGCGCCACGGCGACGCGCTCCGCCCTCTTGCTCGCCGGCTTTGCTGTCGGGATTGGCGTGACAACCGGGGAAGGCAAACCCACGACTATCGCTGCTTCAGATGTTGATGACCTGCAGCAACCACTCGATCAACGGTGGCTTGAGCGCCTCACACGTTCTTCCGCTCCGTTTGCGCCCGATGCGCCGAGCGACGCCTTAAAACGGATCCGTTCGATGCCTCAATTCGCTTGAAGCGGGCGCAACGAGCGCCCAGCACAAAAAAACACGCCGCCTACGCGAGCGAGATCACATTCCCATTGAGTCTGCGAGCGCCCGCAATTGGGGAGCGCCCACGAACTTACGCAAGCGAGATGACGCTGCCGCTGTTCAGGCCAGCATCGCCGATGGGCGAATTGATCCCGAATACCTGCAGCATGCTACGCAGGGCCGCATTGTGCGGCACGCCTGGGTATTGGATGACCCGACCAGGCGTTACCTTGCCACCACCTCGACCGAAGGTGGTGAAAGGCACGTAATCATGCCGATGATCACTGGCGTCGCACATTTCTGAGCACACCAGCACCAGCGTATTATCCAACATGTTGCCCGAGCCTTCGGGTGTTGCCTTGAGGCGATTCAAAAAGTCCGCAAAATACTTGGTGAAGAACTTCTGAACTTGATCGATTTGTGGGTTGAAAGCGTGCTCAAGGCCATGATGATCATCCATTACGCCGGGAACATACGGAAAACCGACCGCACTCTGAGCCGAACACAGGGTCTGCATGGTTCCCACGCGGGTGAGATCGCAGACCAACGACTGGTACAATAGGTCGAATTGGTGTGCCGCAACCGTGGGAATATCCATCTCGTTGCCCACCGTGGGTGCCGCACAGCCAACGCCCACTACTTGCGGAGGGACATTCACGCCACCGCCACCACCGGTTCCACCGCCGGTGGCTGGGCCAAGCTGCTGCTCGAGGGCTCGCAACGACTCAAGATGCTGATCGAGCTTCGCTTGTTCGTTCACTCCCGCCACGCCCTTGAGCGCCGACACTTCATTCTTCAAGACATCCAGCATGCTCCGGCCACGCGCAGTGGTATCGATAACCGGCCCGGGCGTCGGTGCCGGTGTGCCAGGAACCGTTGCCGTCATCGTCGGCTGGGTCGGCGCCATGAAGTTAGAAAAGAGGCGCGCGAACATGGTACCAGGTTGATCGACCGCAGGCAGAGCGGCCGCATTTTTGATGATGAGGTTGATCTGGTCGACCTGCGCACCGCGACTCTGGATCCCAAATTGAAGAGACTCAAACGGGGTACTCTTGCCGATGACGGCAGCAATCTGCTGGTCGATCGTGTCGGTGGACGCCCACTTTGCCTGACCTGCGGAGGAGACGCTGGAATCACCCGTGAGCAGGCCCCGCATAGCCGCACCGTGTGGCTCTGCGCTCTTGCCGGCCATGCTGCTCCCTGCCTCATTGTTAACACCAAGTATCTGTATGGATTCGGACTGCAAGGACGCCAGCGGACTCAAAACTCCGTCGAATTTCCAGGTACCGTAGCCGCTGTTATCAACGCCTTCGATGTCGGGGAAGTAGCAACCGCCAGCCAAGAAAAGCACGACGAAGCGCTGCGGGAATGCTGCTGCTTGAGCTTCCACAAAGCTCTCGCGAAAGAGCGGCACAGCTAGAAACCCAGCCGCACCCATGCTCATCATCAACTCGCGTCGCTTCAAAAGTGATTTCGACAACATGTTCGTTTCTCCTTACTTTCCGCAAAACTCGAGTTGGCCCGCTTACTTATCCGAACGGAACGCATAGGCGTCATTGCTCACCAACGCCGTCAACAGCTCACGCATGTCCGCGTTCGCCCCCACCATCTTCGTCATCATCCCGTCGATGATGCTCTTGTCCCGGAGGTATTTCGGGTAGTCAGGGCTCGCGGGGTCCGTAACCGGATCCAAGCTCAACCTTCCCGTGCCCCACCGGAACGCTTCCCTTGATACGCAGTTCTTCAGAACCTGGCTGCCCGAGATGCGTTGTACGAGCTCGATGCCATTGGCAAACGGCCCATCCACCTCGGCATCAATTTGCTTCACTTCACCTGAGGAATCCACCGCCTTGCCGCTTTCGACTGCTCGGTACGCGCCCACGGCGTCGTAATTCTCCAGGCCAAAGCCCAACGGATCGATCAGCGTGTGGCAGCTGGCACACACCGGATTGGTCGAATGCGCCGTGATCCGCTCGCGCGTAGTCGCTGTCGCAGAGGGAGGCGCCACCGGGTCAATCTTCAACCCCGCTGGCGGTGGCGGCATCGCCGCGCACATCACCCGTGTCCTCAAGATCTTTCCACGAGTGATCGGAAACGAATCATTGATCTTCGAGTGGGCTGTTAGGAACGCTGGCTGCGTCAAGATACCCATGCGCTCCCCGGGCAACGTTACCTTCGCCCAATTCGTTCCCGTCGGACCACCACTCACGCCGTAATGGCTCGCCATCGTGCTGTCTGCGTACGTCCAATTCGCGTTGAAGAGCGTTACGACGGATCCGCCGGCTTCGGTAAAAATCGAATCTACGAACCTATGAGATTCCTCAACGATCGCCGTGTGCAGCCCCGTGTCGTACGTTGGGAAAAGTGTGGCGTCCTTCGTCGCCTCCACAGATTTCGAAATCCCAAGCCAATCCAGCACAAATCCCCGCAGCCAGGGCGTCCCGGTCGGTAGCAAGCGCCGAAGCTCCGCTTCGCGTTCCGCCCCCGTTCCCAACTTATTCGCTCCGGCAGCCGCGAACAATTGGTCATCCGGCATGTCACCCGTGATGAGGTAAGAAAGCTGAGACGCCAGCTCATATTGTGTTAGCTGGCGATCCACTCCGCTCCCTACCCCAATCTCTGTCTTGTACAGAAAGTGGGGCGACTGCAGCATCGTTTCCGCGATGATGCTGATGCCGTCCGCGTAGGTAGCTCGCGCTCGCTCATCGCTGAACAGCTTCGCGTAGACGCCCACTTCTTCCGTGGTCAACGGCCGACGATATGCTTTTTGACCAAACGAGCGAATGAACGTGTCTGCGCAAGCAGCCTCAGCTCCAGAGTCTGCACAAGGCGCCAAAGTGGTTGCCTTTGCCGCAACTCCCGCCGCCAACGTTTTAGCTGCGCGCGCGTATTGCTCGGCTACGGCTTGCGGCACCCGCAAAGCTGCCGCCATGTTCTTGAAGCCCGACGATTGTTCGTCCGGCAAAAATGTCATCGCCGTGCCTTCGGGAACGCTGAGCAAATGCTGGACTGTTTTCTCATACTCTGGCGTGGTCAGACGCCGGAGCGCGATCGGACCGAGAGCACCAGCTGCCGGCAGTGAAACGGGCGGATTTACCACGGTGCCACCCCCGCCAGTGCTTGGGCTAGTTGAGCCGTTGGCTCCCGTGCCGTTGCCGAGCATGCTGCCCGAGCCCCCTGAATTGGCGGAATTATTACCATTTCCGGCACCGGGTGCGCGCCCGCTGCCCTGCACGGAGTTGCTACATGCCGCTAAACCACCGACCAAAAAGGCAACGCCTACTACAGCCAAGCTGTGACCCTGCGTTGCGGAGGACTTTCTTAGTTTCATCTTGGAGCCTCGATTCAGACTCCATATTATCAGTTGGGGTTAGCACTATGCGGCCAACCTCGGTGCTTTTTCTAGCACATTTAAGGGCGAAAACCGTGGGCATCGGATTATTGCAGCGCGGAAGAGCGCCTAGCAGGTTTTAGTCAAACCGCCGTCGAATTTGACGGTTGCTGCGGCCCGTTAGAACGCAGGAGTCGGAACAGGACATGAGCCGACGTCTGTACCAGCACTGTGGGCGGCGCAGTCGCTGAGATAAGTCTGCCCGTCACAACCGCACACCACAACCGCCGACGCTCCGGAGCCTAAGAGTGGACAAACATCGGGCCGCCTCAGGCAAACACCTGCTGCGTCCGGTGCAAAACACGACAGGTTGGGACCGAAACTACAATACTCGTTGGACGAACAGGCACCGCCCGCGAAGCCTCCGCAAGACTTGCAAGCAAGCTTCGTACAAGCGGCAACGCCACCCGCACAAGAACACGTATTGCAACCATCTGGAGCTGGAATATTGGTGGTTCCGTCGGCATAAACCACATTGCCGATCGTGCAGGAACCTGGGGTTGCGCATTCACCCTGAGTGCTGAACCCGACACCGGCCGCCGCCGCGGTGCAGTCGCTCGGATAGGTCTTTCCGTCACATCCACAGACTGGAGCGAAGATATCAGTACATATCTGCGGACGCTTCCGGCACGTCGAGGAAGCGTCGGCGGCGCCGCAAAGACCCGAGCCGGCGTACGCGCAGTACTCATCGGTGGCACAGGTATTACCTGCACGGCCACCGCAGATTTTTTCCGGACACGCCCCAGTGCAGGCGCCCACCACGCCGTTGACGCAAAGGCAGCTACCGCAACCGCCGCCCGAAGGCAAAACACTCCCGTTTGGGTATTCAACATTCCCGACCAAACAACTCTTCCCGCCGCCCCCCGCTCCACCGCTGCCAGATGCGCCACCCGTCTTCACGCCTCCTCCGCTTCCACCCGACTTTGCCGTGGCGCCGCCAAGCGCATTCGCGCCACCCGTGACACCCGCCACTCCGCCTGTGCCACCACTGGCGTCACCAAACGGCTTACTCTCGAAGGAACCGCCACACGCGAAAAGCACGATTGCGGTAGAAATCTGTAACGACGTCAAGGTGAACGAGCGGGACGAAGGAAAAAGCATAGCTCACTGGTTAGCAAGCATGATGCCTGCACTCAGGAGCCCGTTCGTGAACGTCGGGAAACGTCGGTTCATCTGGATTTCGAGGGGTTTCCCTCGTTCGCGGAACTATGCAAAGCGTGCTCAGCCGTAAGAGCCCGTGGCGCACTTGGCACACAATCGGGCAGTGGGATCAGTCTGCGGCAAGACGTTGGTGTTGAGTCCCGCCCCGGGATCCGTTCGGGGCCGCGCCGGGTGCCAGATGAGGTGGCCTTTTCGTTTGTTGGAAGAAAGCAAGCATGCTTACTTTCTCAGTTCGAGTTTGAGGTGACGGACAAATTGGGGAGCACCAGGGGCCCACCGATCCCTATTTCTCCCAAGTGACGTCGAGAAATTCGATCGGCGCCACCCGGAAAGCGCTCGGAGGCTTGCCAAAATAGCGACTGAACGCGGTTGAGAAATGGTTGGGATTGTTGAAACCAAGCCCATCGCTGATTTCCTTAATTGGCGCGCGCGTGAATTTTAGCAGTTCCAGTGCTTCTTCCATTTTGAAGCGTGTGAAAGCTCTTGCAGCGGAAAGCCGCAGCTCTTTGCGACACGCTCGCTCCAATGAAGACACACTCATCCCTAAGTGCTCTGCAATCTGTGGTACCGACAGATTTTCGTTCAGCCGCCCTTGGAACGCCTCGAGCATTCGCCCCTCCAGGCTATTCGGGCGACCTGCATGGCTGAAATCTTCGGAAAGGATGGGGCGTTCGAGGCGCTTCAAGAACTCCCAGAACAGCGAAAGAGTCCAGGCGTCGAGCAGGAAGGGCGTCACCTGGCCTGGAGCTTCGACCTCGTCTTTGACCCGTTTTCGATACGCATCGATCATCTCCCGGGTGTCGGAAAACACTAAGTCTGAAGGTTGAGTGCGATCGCTGAAAATTTCCAGCTGTTGCGACGAACGGTGGAGCCCACTCAACAGAAACTTAACGGCCAGCAGCTTGCACGCGGAGCGAGTTGCGTCCTCGTGCACGTCACCCGGACGAACCATGAGAGTTTGGCCGGGATGAAGGATCAGTCCGCCGCGATTCACAGTGCAGGAGTAGCTCCCTTCCAAGGGATGCATCAGCTCGAAAAAATCATGGCGATGCGCGGGCACCAGCCAATCTTCCGGAGCCTCAATGACATCGATCGCGAGGAACGCGCACTTGGTTTGCAGGCTCCGACCCCCTACCAAAGGATTGGCAAAAACGTGGACAGCCGATTTGCCGTAGTTATGAACTCGCTTCACGCTCGACCCATGTCTTCATCTTACATGGAGTTGCCGGGCAGCTGGAGATGCCTCCGCGTGTCCGCCGCCTTCTTGGCCCAAGAAGCGTGACGCCCAGACCCCACACGCTCGCAACCACGGCCGTTGAGACGCTGACCACCAGAACATGCTGCGCAAACCCCTGAGTGCGCAGCGCTCCGTTCAGGAGCGGCACGAGGATGGTCATTCCTAGGTAAATTCCAAGAGGAACCCACAGGCGCCCGATCCCCGGAAAAGCAAACTGCCAGGAACGATGGCGCCACTCGCCTGAACGGGGCTGCCTGCATGCGGTGAAACGAGCCAACAGCTGCTCTGCTCCCATGTGGGTCAGACACAACGCCACCACGTACAGCACCGTTCCTTCAACGCGGTGTTC
>JBBSBI010000008.1:0-72421 GCA_038251425.1 Polyangiales bacterium | reverse complement strand
TTGATTCCGAACTAGGGCGGAAACCTCATCCCCATTGGCGTCGTAGACAACCAGCGGCTTATGCGCCCAGTCCACCACGGCCCCAAGCGCCACCCGTTCGTGTCCCCTGAGGTCGAGTGTGTCCCCGACGAACCACTCGCTTCCACGCTCAGACGGATCGAAGCGATTCAGGGCAAAGCCTTGGGAAGTCTGAGCGTTGACCGCTTCAGAGCAGAGAAAAAGGCTAGTTAGGCACGTTAGGGCAAGTCCACGTCGCAGCATCTGTTGGTGTCGACTCCTACGGTAGGTCAGAAACGGGTTCTCTAAAAAACGGGTGATCCTAAGCGAAGACCTCTGACACGACTACCTGAACTCCACAAAAACTCTGCCGGCCAGGTGCCCGAAGCGCCCGGCGTGGCAATAGGCCTTTTGTGATTCACCTCTACATCCGTAAGAATAAAGTCTGCCCCCTGCCATGACGAAGCCCAACGTTCCTCAACCTCCGCCGCCTGGCAGGCCAGCACCTCCGCCTCGCAAGGCGCCACCGCGCCCCCCGTTAGCAGCTCCTCCGCGCCCGCCTGCGCTGATTGCAGCTGCTCCGATTCAGCCTGCTCCGAGCGCTCCGCTCTCCGATAGTGCGCTGCTGCTGCAGCTAGGTTTTGAATTGCTCGAGTCACTCACGCCGCGCGGTTCGACGACCCGCTTCCGGGTACGCACTCCCGAAGGCACCGAACGCCTGCTCACGCGGGTGAATGCTAACGCTCCAGAACTCGAGCAGATACTTTTTCTCGCTGGCGCCCGCGTGATGCAGGAGCTTGCCGCACGGCACGACATTCTAAAAGTGCATGCTGTGTATGAGGAGCACCATGCCTTCTTGAGTGACGTGTGGACAGTCGGAAATACGCTCGATCTCTCGGCACTGCGCTGGAAGCTTGATCAGAAATTGGACTTCATCTCCGCCATCGGCTCGGCCCTCGAAGCTCTGCATGAGGTGGGCCTGATCCACGGCTGCTTGTGTCCGAGCAACGTTCTTCTGAACGACGACCTCAGGCCGATCCTGACGGAGGCCGGCAGTGTCAGCATCGCGGATCACATGACCAAAGCGGACGCACTCGACCACGAGTACAAAGCGTTCGCCGCCCCTGAAGTTCTGAAGGGTATCGTCCTGGAAGCTTGTGTCGACGTGTACAGTCTGGGGCAACTCGCCCACTTTGTGCTGCTTGAGGAGCTTCCGCCGGGTGATCCATCCCCAATCCCCAAATTGGATGAACTCAGCAAAATTGTTCCCGATGGTGTGGTACGCGTGCTGCGCAAGGCCACCGCACGAGCACCGCAGACACGATACAAAACGGTGAGTGTGTTTCTGAAGGAGCTCCGCAACTACAGAGCCTTGGACGTCGGGCTTGCGCTCTCAGGCACTCTTTCAGGCACTCTTTCAGGCGGAGCGGGATTGGCGGCACAAAATTCGCTATCCGCGGGAGGCCGCTCCAACGCTACCGGGGCCCAACGAGCCAAGCCTCCACCACAACGCCCCAGGCCAGCGGCAACCAAAGCAGTCGCGCCAACACGCAGCAAATGGTGGCTTCTCGCGCTCTTGGTTGGCCTCCTGGTGGTGTTCGTGCTCGCAATGATTCTGAAGCGTTAGCCTAAGCTTTAGAGCACGGACACGCCACCGGCAAAGCAACCTCCAATCAAAAGAGCCTTCGCTGCTCAGAGGGCGCTGGGCGCACCACCTCCGGCCCTTCAAAGCGCGGATTGTTCCCCTTGGGATCCGAGGCAAACACCGCGAGTGGAGCCGCAAAGTTCTGAGCCTGCGCCTCCAACAGGAGCTCCTGGGGATCGGACTCCGGCTGCAACCACGCCGACGCCAACCCACTCGGCATGATCAGCGGCATCCGATCGTGGACCTTGGCTGCCACGGGATTCGGTGCCGTTGTGATGATCGCGAAGCTATCGACGCTAGTACCTTCGGGAGAGGTCCAAACTGACCACAGGCCCGCAAAGGCGAAGTGGGGCTCTTCTCTATGGAAGTGGAAAGGCTGCTTCTGTCCACGAGCGCCAACAAACTCGCGCCAGCCCGTGGCTGGAATGAGGCAGCGACTCGAGCGCAGCGCTTCTCGGAAAAAAGGCCGCGCTGTGAGATCTTCAGCACGAGCATTGAAGGAACTGGGCAGGAGATTGAGCGGCTTCTTCCAGAACTTCGGGATGAACCAAAAGCGCCCCAACCTGAGCTCAGGGGGTTGATCCCCGGGCGCAACAACAATGAGTTGCTCGAAGCCCGAGCCTGATGACGGCGCTATGTTGTACGTTGGGTGCCAGCTGTGCGTGAACTCGCCTTCAACCTGGAAAGTCAGGCGAATATCGCTGAGTTCAGCTGTGTCGGAATACCGGCCGCACATTCCGGAAGGATGCCGTCAAAGCTGCCGCGGCGCCAGCCCACCGCGCGCGCCTCATGACGAAGCACGCGCGGTCAGGATGCCACTGCTTCAACGCTCAATGAGCGCTAGCAATTATCGGCCGCCCTTTTTGGCAGCTTTCTTCTTCTTTGCCGGAGCCGGTTTGGCTGCGGCTTTCTTAGCAGGGGCCTTCTTGGCGGCTGCTTTTTTGGCTGCCGGTGCTGCCTTACGAGCAGCCTTCTTTGTTGCAGCTTTCGCGGGCGCAGCTTTCGCGGGCGCAGCTTTCGCGGCAGCTTTCTTCGCAGGCTTCTGCCCACCGGTGGACGTGCGGGTTGGCGGAGCAAACGCCTCCTCGACCGACCAGCCTTTGGCCAAACGGTGCCAAAGCGTTGAGCGCTTGATGCCAAGCACATCCGACCACTGAGCGAGTGTGCGCTCCTTGCCCTTGTGCTTCACGAACTTGCTGTCTGTTCGGTTGTTCATGCTCTCAGCGAGCGATACCCAACGACAATTCTGGGGTGTGTAACCCTTGTCGATGTTCTCGCGACCGAGCCGTGTGTCGTCAGGACGCGGGCCCATGTCCTTCAAGAAATTCTCAAAGTTTTCCCAACGGGGAGCCACCGTGATGCCACGGCCGCCATAGTTTTTATAACTGGGTACGTTGGAGTTCGTACAGCGAGCCCACATTGATCGCCAGATATGATACTCGGGCGACGTGTCCCCCCGGAGGGCGTGTCCATGTCTGAGGTTACCTCGTCTCGGCATGTCTCTCTTCTCTCTCTCTTGCTAGTTGGTTAGTTGATTCAACCCAATTGGTTGAAAGTTTCGACCTGAACATTAATCAGATGAGGCGTTACGTCAACGCCGAATGTTTACGTCGAACTCGTTTTGTCGAGCATGAGCGCCTGGGTTAGCACAAATCTGAGCCAAAGCATTGCAGAAGTGCAATGCCCGAGACCGGTGGCCGGCTTCCGAAGAGGTTGGGTTGATGTTGGGTTGGGTTGATGTTGACCTTCCGGCGTAAACCTGGCAGGCCGTGCGCTGTGAGCCTTGGGTGATGTTCTCCCCGAGGCCTCCTTTCAGGAAGTTACCGTGCCAATTCTCACCACCCAGGGCTTGGAAAAGAGTTTCGGTCCCCAAGTTCTATTTCAAGGTGTTTCGGTCTCGATCCACTCCGGTCAGCGCATTGGACTGGTTGGAAATAACGGAACCGGAAAAAGCACCCTCGCCCAGATCCTTGCCGGAATTCAGCAGGCTGACACGGGAACTATCTCGCGCCGACGCACGTCCACTATTGAATACTTGGCTCAAGAGCCGCGATTTCCTGAGGATCGCTCGGCCCTGGACGTCGCGCTGGACGGCTTAACCGCCTGGAGAACTGCCAAAGACCGGCATGAGCAAGTTTCAAGGGATCTTGAGCTTGGAACCGGTGGGCTTGAATCGCTGCTGCAAGAGCAAGCTGACGCGGCGGCAGCAGTAGAACACGCGGGCGGCTGGGCGGTTCAAGCTCAAGTGGAGGCCACGCTGAACGCGCTTGGTATCAAGAATTCGGCGCAGCTCGTCGGAACCATGAGCGGTGGCGAGCGACGCAGGGTCGCTTTGGCGCGGCTGCTCACGTTGGGCCCAGATCTGGCAATCTTGGACGAGCCCACCAACCACCTCGACGTGGAGACCATTGAGTGGCTCGAAACTTACCTGGTGGAGCAATACCAGGGCGCTCTGCTCCTAGTCACACATGATCGTTATTTCCTCGATCGGATAGCGCAACACACCTGGGAACTTGATGGAGGCAGTGTGTTTCGCTACGAGGGCGGCTGGGAGCAGTATCTCCAGTCGAAGGCTGAACGCCAAGCACACGTCGAGCGCACCGAATCGAACCGACAGAATTTCCTTCGCAAAGAACTTGAATGGCTCCGGCGCCAGCCGAAGGCACGCAGTGGTAAACAGAAGGCGCGTATCTCGCGAGCAGAAAACGCGGTGGCTCAAGGGCCCCTCCGAACGGCGGAAAACGTTGAGCTCGCGATGAGCAGCCAGCGGACGGGGGGCACCATTCTTGAGCTCGCCGACGTGGGCGTCGATATCGCGGGGCGAACCCTGATCGACTGCCTCACGTTACATCTGCGTCGGGGGGATCGTGTTGGCATCGTTGGCGTCAACGGCACAGGGAAAACGTCGTTGCTAAAGTGCATCACCCAGGAAATCACGCCCACGCGTGGCCAGCTAAAAATCGGCAAAAATACCATTTTCGCGTACTTCGACCAGGCGCGGGCCAATCTCGACGACAAGCTCTCGATCCTTGAAAATGTTGCGGGCGATCGCCGCACTTTGCCCTGGGCCGGCAACGAGATCACGGCCTTCAGTTATCTGGAAAAATTCCTTTTCTTTGCTGACAAGATCCGTCAACCGGTAGGCTCACTGTCTGGCGGCGAACGCGCCCGGGTTGGCCTAGCCAAGATGCTGCAAGGCACCGCCAATGTGCTGCTCTTGGACGAACCCACGAATGATTTGGACACCTCGACGCTAGGTGCCCTTGAAGATCTATTGCAGACGTTCGCCGGCGCAGCGTTGGTAGTCACTCACGACCGCTATTTCCTGGATCGCTTCGCAACCAGCATTCTGGCGTTCCTTGGAGACGGCCGCGTCCGACTCTACCCAGGAAATTTTTCTGCCTACCAGGCCACGCGTACCCAGGAAAAGCTCGACGAACGCCGTGAGCTCCCGAGCCCTGCGGCCGCGCGCAGCAGCGCCCGCCCAGAAAAGAAGCCCCCACCCTCCAAGACGAGCCTCACACCCAACGAGCGCCGTGAACTAGGAGGGCTGCTCGACAAGATTTCTGCGGGCGAAACAAATGCGGCTGAACTGGAACGAAAGCTCAGCGAACCGGAAGTTTACAAAGATAAAGTCAAGATGGCGAGCTTTCGCGAGCAGCTAAATCAGGCGCAAGCGGACGTGCTGCGCCTGATGGCTCGCTGGGAAGAACTCGAGAAGAGACAAGCGTAACGCGCACGTTTGTTTAGTTGCCTGACCGGGACCGTTTCCAGAATAACGCTCCCAAGAGCGCGGCGAATAGCGCGCCCAATCCGGCGATGATCGGCGTACGCAGGCCTTCTTCCGCAGGCGGCGGAAAGCCGGATTTGTGTTGAGGAGCGAGCGGCGCCAGGGGCTTTTTGGGTTCAGGAGCCTTATTCGGAACAGCCGCGACCTTTGGGGAAATCCGCACGATGTTATTCCCACCGTAGCTCACCACGTAGAGCGCGCCGTCCGGACCGAGCCGAAAGCTGGACAGATAAGGAACGTTCGCGATCTGGCGTAGCGACTTCGGGTCCACACCCTTGCGATCCGGCGTCACATCCAGCGTCCAAATCCGACCGCTTTCAAAATCTCCGAAATAGTAACGGCCCCGGAAGCGTTCGGACCAACGCGCGTCATCGATGATAAGCCCACCGATCACCACGCTGTCAGCGCCTTTCTTCGTGGCCCGCTCCGCTCGATTCGGGTAGGAAAAGACCGGCAAAGTGCAGGGCCGTGACGGCTTCATGGCCGTGCAATCGTTGATCTTCCAGTCTGCGCGATCCGGATAGCGGTGCATGCCTTCCATGAAGGGAAACCCAAAATGCGTTCCGTTCCCACCCACCGAGATCTCCTCTTCCTGGAACTCCCCGACATCCCCAATCCAAAGTAGGTCGGTCTTAGGATCGACCCAGAATCGGAAACCATTGCGTACTCCCCAAGCAAAGATGCGCTTATCGGGTTTGCGCGAATCTTTGAACGGCTTGTTGAAGCGCTTGTCCGCGGGCGTATTGGGCGGCGGATTCGGGCGCTCGCAGCCTGTCACCACCTTCTCGTTCACCAACGGGTTATCGCTTGGAATGCTACCGTCGAGGTTCACGCGCAGGATGCTGCCATTCGCCTTGTTCAAGCAGCTCGCATATTTGTTGATCGGAATCGCCAGGCTGCCCGGAGTCCCGTATTCCGGGTTATAACCGGTATCACCCACCGACACGTAAAGCTGACGTTGGTGGATGAAGAGGCCCCCGCCGTTGTGATTGCGTGGCCCCTCCAGGCCCTTGTCGATGAAGGGATGCTGAAGGTCCACCGTGACTTTTCCGGTCGCGTCGAGGATTCCTGTCAAGACCTTGTTCTTATTGGCGATGTCCTTATCGACAGACGCGTAGAAGAAAAGTGTGCGATTTTTGACAAAATCTGGATGCGGAAAAACCCCGAGCAGCCCCTGTTCGGTGTCGTTGGGCAGCACCTCGATCTTGCCCGCCGCTTTGTCTTGGCTGCCGTCCTTTCGAATCAAGACCATCCCGCCATTGCGCTCTACGACCAGGGCATTCCCATCCTCAAACACGACGATGTCCGTCGGCGCATCCAAGCCCGAAGCCAGCACGGTCGCTTCCAACACCACTGACGGCTCCCCAGGTTCGATCTGCGCGTGAGCTCGAAAGGGCCAGGCCACACAACAGCCTGCAACGAATGACCCAACGAGACGGGCGCGAAGTGAGGGGGCACGTGTGATTCTACGCATAGGCTTGCGGGCGCGATGCTAGCATCCGACCCATGTGGCGGCGAGACACATCAAGGCGATCTGCGCTTGCAAGCACTGTCCTGTTGTTGGTTGCGTTTGCCGGTCACGCTTGCTCCCGCGGTTCCGCAGCAAAACGGATATCCCAAAAAACCGAGCCGAAGCCCTCACGCTTCAATCCCTTGAAGCCTCTTCCTCAGCAAACGTGCAATCTTTTCCGGGAAGTGCGCGCTCCCATAGCCAAGCTCAGCCAAACCCGCTGCGTGGACGCCCTGCACCCCAAGCAGGCTGCACCGAGCCTCATTCCCTACGATGTTAACAGCCCACTTTGGTCCGATGGCGCGGCCAAGCAACGCTTCCTCGCTCTGCCGAGCAATGCCAAAATCCGCGTGAAGGACTGTGCAAAAGAGCCGGAATTGTGCAGCTCAGAGCACGGGACTCCCACTGTTAACGGCGATTGGGAGCTCCCGGTGGGCACGGTACTGATGAAAACGTTTCTGTTGGGTGAGCGCTTTATCGAAACACGCCTGCTGATGCGATACAGTCAAGATACTTGGGCAGGTTACAGCTACGCGTGGAATGAAAGTCAAACGGATGCCGAGCTGCTTCCGGATTCACTCCGAGGTGTAGAGCGCACGTTTCAAAATCAAAAGGCCAGCCAACATTGGTACTTCCCTTCGCGCTCGGAATGCTTTCAGTGCCACACGACCACATCCGGAGTGAGCCTCGGATTGGAGACAGCCCAGATGGATCGAATGTTCGCTTACCCCGAGGCGAAAGCTGAGAATCAGCTCGACGTGCTCGGACGCCTCAATGTGTTTGAGCCAGGCCTCGCCCCCGCGCGCATTGGGCCTTATCCCGCTCCGAGTGACACCACCGCGACGCTCGAAGCGCGTGCTCGCAGCTATCTCCACGCGAACTGCGCCGTTTGCCACTCTCCGGGCGCAAGGTTCGACAGCATCGATCTGCGATTCACAACCGACTTCACTAAAACGGGGTTGTGCAATGCCGAACCGCACGCCCACGCCGGCTCGCTCGGGACTGCTGGGGCTCTCTTATTGGTGCCCGGAGATCCTGCCCGCTCCGTCATCAGCCTCAGAATGCGCGCGAGGCCAGGGTCGTTTCGTATGCCTCCGCTCGCGTCGGCCGTTGAGGATGGCGAAGGCGTGGCCCTGATCGATGCCTGGATCCGCTCGCGGAAAAACTGCCTGTAACTGCCGGGTTCTCAGCTGATGCAAGATTTGGATTTACTGTCCTCCACCTCGGAGGATACGACAGGAGCACCCGTGTTAGGCCTTCGCAATTATCTGGCTCTGAGCGATCCTGCACGCTCGCTTTTCAACGCGGACGAACGCGAATTCTTGGCCCGCCACCGTTCGAGTCCCGAGAGCGCCACCCCGCGTGTCGTGGCTTACAGCGTGTACGAAAATCGCTTTGGGCGAGCCGGCGGGATCTTCCCGGTGGCCCTCAACGCAACGGGCGAGTTGAATCATCACACCGAGGTGCTGGTGCTCTCGCCCTATCATCGGAGCCTGCGCGGTGCACCCGCCCTGCCCGTGGCCCAGCGCTTCGACGTCCCCTTTGGTAAGAACGTTCACCCAGTCGAGCTTCTGGAGCACGTCGAGGCTAACGGAGTTAACTGGTACTTGCTTTCAGCGAATGGCTTCTTCGACGCGCGCGGGGGCAGTGACGGCACGAACCCCTACGCTCACGACGTTGCCAATAAGCTACTCATCGACAGCCTCTTTTTCTGCCAAGCGTTGCCGCGGGCACTCGCGGCGCTTGGGCGTGACCAAAATGTCATCGTCCATGCTCAGGACTGGGAGGTCGCTTCTGCCGCGCTCACGGTGCGCGAAGCACTGCTCGGGCGCATTCTCAAGAGCGCTTCGGTGGTGCTAACTCTCCACAATTCCTACGACCAGGGCTTTGCGGGCGAGCTTTCACTGATCACTCAACGCCAATTCCTAGACCAGGAACCACCCGAAACGGTCCTCGGCACCATGTTGCCGCTCCTCACGGGTGCGTTGTCGACGGTGAGCCGCGAGTTTGCGCACGATCTCACGCACGATCCGTTGCAAACAGCTGTCTTTGCGCCCCATCTCCAGAAAGAGCTGCGTCAGCTTCCAGTCGTCGGCGTGAGCAATGGGTTCTTTGGGCGCGATACCGAGCCATTCAGTGCGCTCGCCAATCGCGCTGCAGGGCGTCACCTACCGGGGAAGATCATCGAAGAAAAATCCGTCAAACGCGAGAAACTCCTCGCTTGGCTCGAAGACTTCAACGATCCCCGGCAGCTCGGCAAGCTCACTTCAGGTAAAGACTCACGCCTGCAGGCTCTGGATCGTCGCGTACCGATTTTTTGCATGTTTGGCCGACTAGATCCGGGTCAGAAGGGTTTCGATCTCTTGCTTCGTGCCATCGAGGCCTGGCCCAAGGGCTCTGCCAAATTCATATTAACGCCCAGCACCAGCGGTGCGCCCGAGAGCTACATTGATGATTTTGCTGAGGTCGCAGAGCATCGCTCCGGGGATTTGGTGGTTTTTCCGTTTCGAATGAGCGAGGGCTACGCGGAGATCTTGGCTGGCGCGAGCTTTGCGCTCTTCCCGTCATTGTTTGAGCCCTTTGGTGGCGCGAGCGAAGCATACTTCGCAGGGACGCCAGTCATCGCGCGAGCAACGGGCGGACTCACCGCCCAAGTGGTCGATTTGGATGACGCACCCCAACTGGCAACAGGCATCCTGTTTCGTGAGGGCCTGAGCCACGCACCGGAAGTTGAGCTCAAGCAAGTGCACATCACTAAGTTTCCACGTGGCCGACAAACCGTGCCGATCTACCAAAAGATGGTGCAGGCGCTTTCAGAGGCTCTTGAGCGCGGCACCCGCGCGTTCCAAGATGAAGCGGTTTATGGCCCCATGTTGGCTCGGCTGGGCAGCAAAGCTCGTAGCTTTTCCTGGGAAGATACGGTCCGTGGCTATAATGCGCTGTACGATCTGTCCGTAATCTAACTACCTGATGGCACCCGCCCGTCGCACCATCCTCCCAGCTCACGTGCGCTCCTCGCGTGGTGCTTCGCGACGTTTCTTGTGGCGCACGTTAGTGCTCACTCTCGTTTTTAGTGCTGGCCTAGCGAGCTTTATGGGTGGGGCCACCGTGAGCGATCGCCCTCACGCCGGCGACAGCGGCCTGGTCACCCAAGTGTACTACACGATTGGTCTGTTTGTGCTCGGCGGCATGGATTTGGGCGTTCCCAATGGTGGCCCTGCGTGGGCGCAAGCTTTGCTTTGGTTTTCGTATTTCGCGGCACCTGCGATCACTGCTGGCGCGGTGGTTGAAGGAGCCATGCGCCTCGTGGATCCGAACGCTTGGTCGCTGCGCAAGCTGGAAGGTCACATCGTGATCGCCGGCACGGGTGAGCTTTCAACGGTCTATTTGAAACGCCTGCGTGCGGAAGGCGTTGAGCTGCCCGTCGTCGTGGTCGAGCTGAAGGCCGATCATCCGAACCTCGATCTTTTTGTGGATGCTTTCGGCGCGCGGGTGATCGTAGGCAATATTTCGAGCGAAGCGCTGCTCTCCACACTCAAGCTTGATCTGGCAGAGCGCATATTGTTGTTAACTGGTGATGACTTTACCAACCTCAACACCGCCTCCACGATCATTCACAAGTACCCCGAATTGGGCAGTAAGATCCTGTTGCACGTCAGCGATCTTGCCTTCATGCGCGCCGTAGCCCGGACGCGCGTCGGGCGGGAGTGCGAAGTCTTCAATACCCACCAATTGGCAGCAGCCCACCTGGTGCGCACTGACATTCTTAAGCATTTCCAGCGCACTGAGCATTATGACACGGTCGTTTTGGCTGGGTTCGGACGCTTCGGGCAAACGGTGCTAGATGAGCTTCAGAAGACGATGCTGGGCGAGTTCGATCGCGTGCTCATCGTGGACCTCACCGCCAAACGCCACGTGATGACGTTCGAAGCAGAAGTTGGCTTCGCTACAGGCTTCACTCACGTGGTGGTCAACGGGGACTTGCGCGACCCGGATGTTTGGCAGGAGCTGCTCAGCTCCGCTGGGACGGCGCCCCTGATTCTGCTGAGCTCCAGCGACGATGGCGCCAATCTGCACACCGCGCTCTGGGTCACGGCCAAGTTGCCCAAGGCCCACGTGATAGCTCGAAGT
This sequence comes from Polyangiales bacterium, assembly GCA_038251425.1. Lineage (GTDB taxonomy): Bacteria > Myxococcota_A > Polyangia > Polyangiales > Polyangiaceae > JBBRRP01. The sequence continues at coordinate 61,348 of JBBSBI010000008.1, read as the reverse complement.
TTTGCGCACTCGGCCTTCGCCGATGAGGTCGCACAGGAACAAGGCTTCACCTCATTCAGTGTTGCTGATCTGGTTTCCGAGTCAATTCCGCGCGAATGGCTCTGCTTGACCACCCCGCCGGAAAACCCCAAGCAGAGCCTGTTCTTTCCCACAAAATCCTAGTTCGGCTTCAGCACTTGAGACACGAGCGGGCGTGAGAACGCCGCAGCTTTCTGCACCATCCCAAGAAACCCTTTGCGATCGCCGTGCACATCGTTTCCGAGCGCGCCCTTCGCCAAACGTTCGGCCAGCACAAGGCTCGAGTTGCCGCGTTGGGCTGAGCCGCTCAACACCATCGAAAACGCCGCCACGGCCGCACTGAATCGGAAATCTGTGGAGGCCGCTTCGAAGGGGGCTAGCGAATCTTGAGTCGTGACAGTGATCTTTTCACTCGTCTCTGCGCTGGGCTTCTTGTAGCGGATCTTGAGTGTTAACAGTTCTCCTGGATTTTGGTTTGGGGTGGCAACTAAAGTTTGCGCCACCTGATACTTCAACGGATCGACCTGTGCCTTGACTGAAGGTTCACCCACCGGGATAACTTCATAAAGTGCTGTCACCGTGTGCCCGGCACCAATCTCGCCAGCATCTTTCTTGTCGTCATTGAAGTCACGGGCTGCCAACGTGCGGTTCTCGTAGCCGATCAACCGATACGAGGCGACCCGTGCGGGATTGAATTCCACCTGAAATTTCACGTCTTTTGCCATGGTATTCAGAGTAGCTCCCCCCTCACGCACCAGCACTTTGCGCGCTTCGGCAAGATCGTCGATGTACGCGTAATTGCCGTTCCCCTTGTCAGCGAGCATCTCCATCGTGCTGTCTTTCACATTTCCCTGCCCAAAACCGAGCACGGTCAGGAAGACTCCGCTTTTGCGCTTCTTCTCAATGAGCCGCGTCAACTCGCCCTCGCTCGTCGTACCGACATTGAAGTCCCCATCTGTTGCGAGAACGACCCGGTTGACGCCGCCTTTGGTGAAGTTCTGCTCGGAAAGCCGGTAGGCCATTTCAATCCCTTCTCCACCGTTCGTTGAGCCGCCTGCCTCAAGCTGCGCCAGTGCGCCGCGGATCACGTCTTTCGATGCCCCCGAAGTGGCCGGCAAAACCACTCCTGAATTTCCTGCATAAACTACAATCGCCACACGATCTTGGGGTGAGAGTGTGTCCACCAGGAGCTCCATGCCGCGCTTGAGCAACGGCAACTTATCAGGGGATGCCATCGATCCGGAAACATCGATCAAGAACACCAAATTCTTCGCGACGCTCTCGCCCTTGAGTTCAGGTGTGCGCACGCCGATCTGAACCAAACGATGCTTGGGGGCCCAGGGCGCACTGGCCACTTCGGTGTGAACTGAAAAGGGCTGACCAGCGGCCGGAGCCGGATAATCATAGCTAAAATAGTTGATGAGCTCCTCAGCGCGCACGGCATCTTTGGGGGGCATGCTGCCAGAATTGAGAAAACGCCGAACGTTGGCGTAGGACGCGGTATCGACATCCGCCGCGAAGGTTGAGATCGGTTGGTCTTTGACTGAGACGAACTGTGCATCCGGCACATGGGCGTAGGCTTCGGTATTGAACTCCTGCACCCGAGCTGAACCATGGCCAACGCTCGCTCCGCGTCCGCTCGCTCCGCTTCCGCCGAATGCCATTCTGTAAGCCACGCCTCCCCCACCGCTTCCAACGCCACTCAGCCCAGCTGACGCCGCCTTACGACTGGTACGAAATGCAGGCACCGCCGCTTCAGGTTTCATCAATTCCTCGGGTGCGCGAACCTCCTCCTTTGCCTCAGCTTGCGCGGCCGACGGCTTCGCTTCGTTCTTCGCTGGCTGACTCGCTGCCTGCAAGCGATCATCTTTGTCCGCCGAAACGCTTGGACTCTTCCCCTCCGTTCGCCCAACGCCGCTCCCGAGTTGGCTGTTCGGGGTGCTGTGGCAGCCGTAACTAGCCAATAAGAGCGTGCCCAAGGCTCCTAGTAAACAGGCTCTTTGGATCGAAAAAGTGCCGTATTGGGGGCTATCTATTCGTTTCATGCCAATCGCTCCTCGGTAAGTTCGCTGACCACTAGCCCACTCAGACACGGCGTTTTCAGGCTCCTTGGCAACGATCCGCGCTCACTCGGGCGAAAATGCAATGGGATACACGACCGTCACCAGGCCCTTCTCGCGCGCTGGGAAACTCAATCCGTAATACGCAGACACGACGCACGAGACGACCTCGCTGTCGGGTAGCGACGATTCGCCCACGCTTGCGTGCATCACTTGCCCTTCGGAATCGATTGCAAAGCGCACCGCGACCCGTCCAGCCAAGTTCGGATTCCGCATTAAGCCGCGCTCGTAACACATCCGAAAGCGCCCGTAGTTTTGACGAACGGTGCGTTGGATCAATTCGGGCGCGAGGTGCCCGGTGACAATCGGCGGGGTCGAACGCATGGATGGCACTCGCGTCGTGTGGGAAGCAAGCAATCTCGAACCCGTCGGGCCGATCGTACCTGGTCGCCAAGGCAGCCCAGTACCATTCGGGTCTGTGCCGATGTTCCCCATGTCTATCCCATGCCCCGGACCACCACTATCGCCTGAACCCGAGGGGCCGAGTCCGGTTCCCGCTATTTCGCCCAACGCCGTGCCATACATGAGTCCCACGAGCTCCTGATCGGCCTCGCCCAACGACGCATCTCTCGCAAAAGCAGTCGGTGATCGACTGGCAAACACGGAACCTGTGAGTAGTGAAATGGTGCCAAAAGTGCGAGCTTCTTCCCTTGCTTCCGCGCGCGTTGTCGGAACCGCTGTGTCCTTTTCTGCACTACGTTTTCGAGCCAAGCGACCCGGCTGCATCTGCGGCAATAGCTTCCCAAGCTTCCCCGATTCGCCGTGTGCTGGCTCGGCTGACTTTTCACTCGCAGCACTCCCACTATCTTGAGCAGGCTGTTCCAAACGCTCACGTTCAGCTTGGCTTTCCAAGTATTGGCGCAGAAGCACCACGCGTTCCTCATCGATATTCTCCCCCTCGGTGAGCCCCAGCGGTGGCACGAAGAAAGCCGCCAATCCCAAGAGCCCCAACGTGGCGCCCACCGACGCTGCAAAGTAACTGGCGACATTGCGATCCACGAAAGGCACCTGTGCAGAGGCCGGCAATCTTGCGCGCTCCCCCAGATCCGCAAAGAACGAAAACCCACCCAGATGCACCACAGCGTGCCCATGCATCGGCAACAAAACCCGACGCACCTGACCTTCGTTCATTAGCGGCTGCTCAGACAAGAGCCCGTAGCGAGGCAGCAGTTCTTCCGAGAACACTTTGCCCAAGTCTGACCAACGCACCGTAGCTTTGGCATCCGGTGGCACACACAACCATACCTGACCCTGACTCACGTGAATCAGCTCAAATTCCCTATCCACGCCTGATTCCTCAGGCAACGCAAAGTCACAACACGTAGCATCCGTACCCACCACGTAAGGTGCCGGTGGATTGAGCTCCACCACATCCAGCGTCGAAGCACCCCACTTAACGATAATTTGCAGAGATCCCGCGGCCCGCTGCTCACGCTGCTCACGCTGCTCACGCAACTCCGCCACCTGCGTCGCGTCGCGACGGCTCTTCAATGTCTTCATAGTGTCCCTTTCTTAAGCCACGTGCCGACGGCCACGACCGTTTTAAAACGTCACGTTTGCCACTTTCACACCTATCGACAGCGCGCCTTGCCGAAAGTTTCAGCAATGATCAAGAGAGTTCATGCCACGCTCATGACACTCTCGACCGAGTGCTGCATAGTGTGCGCAACTCTCCCATGCCTCCCAAGAAGCTGCCCACGGATTCGGATTGGCTTAAGCAGGCAATGCCCGGCATTCAGCCCTTGTCTGACTCACCGAGGAGAGTCCCGCCCTCTCGGCCGAGTCCGTCTGATCTGCGTCAGAGTGCCCCGTCGAAGCCTCAGCACTCCAGCTTAGAGTCCCGAGCACCGCGCGAGCTCACCATCGAAGACGATGGTGAGAGCGTCTCAGGTTTTCTTGATGGTGGAGATCGGCAACACGTTCGACGCCTGAGTCAAGGAGGTGTTCGGCCGAGCCTGCGGCTGGATCTTCATGGCAAGACGCGTGAGCAAGCAGAGCGTGCCCTGGATCAGTTATTCCTGGATGCCGAAAAGCGCAGTGTGCGATGCCTTCTGATCGTGTGCGGGCGAGGCCTGCACTCCGGTGCTGCTGGTCCCGTATTACGGGATGCAACCATCGAAGCGCTAAGCCTGCGCTATGCCCATTCGGTGTTGGCGTTCACTTCAGCTCCCGCCGATTTGGGCGGGCGAGGTGCGATGCTGGTGTGGCTCAAGCGTTGGGATTGACGGCGGGGATCATCCGCCCGGTTTGCAGATTGCGCCATTGCCGGTAGCAGTGCACACAGACGTCTGAAAATCCATGCACGGCTGCAGGCAAACGACTGGATGGCAATTTGCCTGTACCCAGGCGTTGTAGGCATTCTGGGCCGGTTGCGCGTAGTTGCCTGAATTGATTGGGACATCGCAACCGCAGGCATCAGGCAGGCCTTTGTCTGCCCCGCATTGATTCGGTGCTCCCAACGTACAAGAACGCGCATTTTGAAGCGCCTGGGCATAGGTGTACCAAAGCGCGTCACAGTTGACGCCACCCGTGCCGCCACTCGCAGTGCCCCCGCTTCCGCCGCCCGTGCCGCCACTCGCAGTGCCCCCAACCGAAAAACCGCCGACCCCGCTGAGCCCACCACCGACAGTCCCAACGCCACCGCCAACACTGCCGCTGCCCGTGCCACCCGTTACCAAACCACCGGAGCCACCGCTAGCAACTGTGGCTCCCCCTGCGCCTGGTTGAATCACACCTCCACCTGATCCGAGAACACCGCCCGCTGCATTGCCACCGCTCGTGGCTCCACCTAAAGCCGCCGCAACTCCACCCGTTGCCGTTCCGTTGCCTCCGCCACTCGAGACGCCGCCGGTTGCCGCGCCAACACTGCCTCCACTATTCGCAGCTCCGCCGCTCTTGCCCGCAAGCCCCCCGGTGCTTCTCTGCCCTCCACCACTCCCGTTCAACTTACCGCCAGTGCCCGGGACGCCGCCCGTGCCACCTCCGAGATCGCCGGTGGATTCGAACTGCGAACCACTGCACGCTCCCACCAACACACCCAACGCAAGCAAGCTTTTGAATCGCATCTAAGCACTCCCTGAAGCTGTGATACCAGCGAACGCGAACCGACTAACCACGAACTCTAGCACGGCAGACTCACGGATTCATCCGCCGCGCGAACGCTGCCACACTCGACCCCAGCAGACCCCCGAATGAGGCACCAAACAGCGGCTGTCCGCATGTGGCAGATGTTGGCAAGCCCGCGTGTTCGGCTCAATTCTCGCCACATTGCAAGGATTTTGCTGCATGTCGGTCGAGAACACACTCGCGCTAGTACCCGCAGGGGCACAGGTGTAGCGTCCCCCACATGGAGCTCGACTACATCGAAATCCGCGGCGCCCGCGAGCACAATCTCAAGTCCGTGGACGTTCGGATCCCGAAAAAGAAGCTGGTGGTGCTAACTGGTGTTTCTGGATCTGGCAAATCATCCTTAGCGTTCGATACACTGTATGCAGAAGGGCAGCGGCGCTACGTGGAGTCCCTCTCCGCTTACGCGCGGCAGTTCTTGGGGCGCCTGGAAAAGCCGCGCTTCGATGCGATCCGTGGACTTTCTCCCACCATCTCTATCGAGCAAAAGACCACGGGAACTAATCCTCGCTCGACGGTCGGTACCATTACTGAGATCGCAGACTATCTGCGTGTGCTCTATGCGCGCATCGGCGTGCAGCACTGCCACCAGTGTGGTCGCAAGGTTGCCGGCCAAACTCCCCAACAAATCGCCCAAGATCTCGCTGCGCTGCCAGATGGAACGCGCTTGATTCTTTTGGCTAGCCTGCTCGTCAATCGCAAAGGCGAGCATCGCGAACTGCTTGAGAAAGCACGTCAGCGTGGATTTGTGCGACTGCGTGTCGATGGCAGTATCGTGGAGAGCGCAGAACTCGAAGCGCTCGATAAGCGGAAGAAGCACACTGTAGAAGCGGTGATCGACAGGCTTGTCCTGCGCCGTGATGTCTTGGCCCAACTCACTGAATCCGTAGAGCTCGCGTTGCGTGAAGGCACCGGGAATTTGATCGCTCACACCGAAGCGGCGGGGGACCGCCCGTATAGCCAGAGCCGCGCTTGCCCCCACTGCAACATCTCTTTTCCTGAACTCTCACCGCAGGCTTTTTCTTTCAATAGCCCGCAAGGCATGTGCCTCGACTGCAATGGGCTCGGGACGAGAATGCAAATCGATCCCGAACGGTTGATCAAAGATGCGGAGTTAACCATCGATGAAGGCGCCGTGGATCCTTGGGGCACCGATGTCTCCAAAAAGATCGGCTGGAGTCACGGTTTTCGGGGACAGATTTTGAAGCAGCTTGGAATCAGCACGAAAGTGCCGTGGAAGAAGCTGCCGGCAGCCCAAAAAAGGCTGATCCTGGAAGGTGCCGGTGAACGCAAGTTTCGAGTCACGTGGAAGGGAGGCTCAGGTCGCGGCACCTTTGACACGCAATGGGACGGCCTGCTCGCGCGTCTGCTCAAAGGCTTTCGCCAAACCGGCAGCGAGAAGAAAAAGGAGTGGCTCCAAAAGTACCTCGCCGACCGCGAATGCTCCACTTGCAATGGGAAGCGGCTGAAGCGCGAAAGCGCGGCTGTCACCGTGGCGGAGAAAACGCTGGTGGATGTAGCCGCGATGACAGTGGAGCGAGCGGCAGAGTTCTTTGGCTCGATCCGCCTGTCCAAAACAGACCAAGAGATTGCGACCGAAGTACTGAAAGAGGTCAACAATCGGCTCAAGTTCCTCGTGGCTGTTGGGCTCGGCTATCTTTCACTCGATCGGGCGGGCCCCACGCTATCCGGCGGAGAATCTCAGAGAATTCGCTTGGCGAGCCAGGTGGGCTCCGAGCTCACCGGCGTCATCTACGTGCTGGATGAGCCGAGCATTGGGCTACATCAGCGGGACAACGGGAAGCTGCTCGATACGCTCACGAACATGCGCGACATCGGGAATACCGTGGTCGTTGTGGAGCACGATGAGGACACGATCCGTCGTGCGGATCACGTGATCGATTTTGGGCCGGGCGCGGGAACACTCGGGGGCAGAGTCGTGCACGCGGGCACTCCAGAAAGTTTAGGTAAGTGCAAAGAGTCACTCACGGGTGCTTACCTCTCCGGAAGGAAGCGCATCGAAGTGCCGGTGCAGCGACGTGAAGCCAAAGGTTGGCTCAAAGTGCGCGGAGCCTCAGAAAACAATCTCCGAAACTTGGACGTCGCATTTCCGTTAGGAACTTTGTGTGTTGTGACGGGGGTATCTGGGGCAGGAAAGTCCTCACTGATTGGATCCATCCTCTACCCAGTGCTCGCTAATCGCTTGAACAAAGCCGAGGAAAAGATTGGGGCACACCTGGGAGTCGACGGCGTCGAGCAGCTCGACAAAGTCGTCAATATCGACCAACACCCGATCGGCCGCACTCCCCGCAGCAATCCTGCAACGTACGTCAAAGTCTTCGATGAGATCCGCAAGCTATTCGCCGAGGTTCCCGATGCTAAAGTGCGCGGCTATTTGCCCGGGCGCTTTTCGTTCAACGTTCCCGGAGGGCGTTGTGAAGCCTGCGAAGGCGATGGTGTGCGCAAGATTGAAATGCACTTTTTGCCCGACGTTTTCGTCAAGTGCGAAGAATGCCAAGGCCGGCGTTTCAACGACGCAACCTTGGAGGTGCGCTACCGTGGGCGCTCGATTTCCGATGTGCTAGGCCTCACGATTCGCGAGGCGCGCGAACTCTTCTCAGCGCACCGCAACATTTCTGAACCGTTGACGCTGCTTGAAGCGGTCGGCGTCGATTATCTGCATCTGGGCCAACCCTCCCCCACCCTTTCCGGCGGTGAAGCGCAGCGCATCAAGCTTTCGCGGGAGTTGGCGCGCAAGGCCACGGGCCGTACGCTTTATATTTTGGATGAACCCACCACAGGTCTCCATTTCGAGGATACAGCCAAGCTCCTGCAAGTTCTGAAGGAATTGGTCGACGCCGGGAATACCGTGATCGTGATTGAGCACAACCTCGATGTGATCAAGTGCGCTGATCACGTGATCGATCTTGGCCCCGAAGGTGGCCCCGGCGGCGGCTCCCTGATCGCATTCGGTACGCCAGAAGCCGTTGCAAAGAATCCGCGTTCGCACACCGGGCGCTTCCTCGCACCACTCTTAGGACAGAAATCAGCGCCGTCGCTGTCCGAAGCCGTGGCCAGTCGCACGTCGAGCAAAGGAGCCTCTAGTAAGAAGCTGGGCAAAACCGACAAAGCCCCCGGGAAACGAAGCCCGCGGGCTACGTCGTCGCGAGCTACCCAAAGGTGAGAACTGCGTCGTCCCGAGTTCCCCGAAGGTGAGAACTATGTCGACGCTACCCGAGCCAAGGTGATGAGACCGCACCTCGCCATCGCGGCGCTGGATGCTCCGCGATATCTCGACGGCGCTGGGAATTAACTCCAACTCGGACGGCGGCGGACAGCCAACGGACAGCCGTCGGACAGGCTCGGCGGACGTGCTCGAACCGAACGCTGCGGGCGACTCCTTGCCTTTAGCGAGCTTCGTTCTGGTGTTTTACCCTAGGCAACCCTGATTGGCACGACAGTTGCCAATGGACCTCCACTGACCATCGCCAAAACTTCATCAGCCGGCGATGCCAACCGCAACCTAAACCCTTTGAGAAAGAAATCCTCGTGGAAAATCACAAAATGAAGCTCGTTTACGCCATCACCGACCGCCACCAACGCCACTCTTGGAACAAAGTCGGAGTGGGCTTCGTCAACGGCGACGGATCCATCAACATCAAGCTTCAAGCATTACCAATGAACGGCGAGCTCCAGATCCGCGACTACGTCGAGCAGGCCGCAGCACCCACGCTGAGGAGCGCAGTGAGCGCGGACGCTGCATAACGACGACGCGCTCTGGATGCAGGGAAGGCTTTAGCTCCCGTTGCGCTGGGCACTGGCTCTTCAATCTCGCAGGACTATTGATCCCGAGCGTCGAGACCACAGGCCGTGCAGCAATGTGACACAGCGGCCTTCCCGAAGCAGCAATGCTGTCTTTACGGTGCCATGGCGCTAGTGATCCAGTCTGAAACACATTGGAGCTCAGATGTGCTCAACGCGGTCATACCCTTGGGCATTTGGGCACCACAGTTCGGCACATCCATACCTGCTAGCTTAAGATACAAAGTGCTCATGGACGGGTCGCCGGCGGCGACAATGGTATGAGATCCGCACATATCGCGTTTACCGTCCTCATCAGCCAAGTCGATTTGCATGGTGAGTCCAGCTTCCGTCGTAAAGTCAGTGTGACATTCGCTGCACTTGTGCGTCTTCAACATGGCAGCAACCCCTGCCGCGGTAGGTGTGCAGGGAGCATTGTTCGCGCCGCCGGTGCCGTTGTTCGCGCCGCCGCTTGCGCTATTCGCTCCGCCGCTCCCGCTACTCGCTCCGCCGCTCCCTTTGCCACCGCTGCCGCTGTTGGCTCCGCCGCTACCAACTGAGGCGCCACCCATACCGCTCTTGCCTCCGCTTCCAACTGAGGCGCCACCCGCGCCACTTGCTTTGCTGCCTCCCATTCCAAGAGAGGCACCGCCGCCGCTAGCCTTGCTACCACCAGCCGCATCGACGTAGACCGGAAGACGTTCCGTTTCGGCGCTGGAGCAGCCATAGGCTGCCGCGAGCGTCATAGCAGTAAGACCCAAAGCGGAAATGTGCAGAAGCTTCATATCGGGGAGTCGCCTTTTTCTGTTGAGCGCGGTGATGGAGTCAGAATGATTCTCTGATCCCAGGCGCACATTTCTTACGCTCTCCAGTTTTGGCGCGCAAGCAGAACGACTCCTTCGACAGCAGATTCAATTACAAGCAGAACGCCTTTTTTTCTCCTGGCAGTGAGCCGCAACTTAAACATTTCTCTGAGACGGAAACGTACAACGTGCTGGTCGAAACACTGTTTCATTCGATCAGATTCTACCACTGGTACGCTGAGGTACTAGGCACTGCCCAATTCACAGAGACGCACTGTTCAGACTCTCTAACAACGCGCCGTTTTCGCGTTCCCCCTAACCATCCCCCACCTACGAAACGGATTCCCTGTTTCGTAGCCCCACAGAAACCTGTAACCGCAAAAGCGGCCAACGGTTCACAACTTCAAGCCATCTGCATCAAGCGCGGCTGTTCGAGCTCTTGCGTGTCTGGGAATACCACACCACGAAGATCGAGCGTGCCCGAAGCGTGCCCCGAGAACGCCATCGCTTTCACAATCAACTCAACCCGATTCTGAGATTCCGCCTTCTTCAGGATCTTGGTGATATGCGCCTCGACCGTCTTGACTGAGCGGCTCAACGCCCGCGCAATCGCGCTATTGGGTGACCCTGCTACCAGCATTCGCACCACTTCACATTCCGTCTGAGTGAGATTCCATTGCCCTGAGACGCGTTCGATATTGATTGACATGTTGCCTCCCGAATTCAGACCCGACGACCAAGCTAACCTGCGAGCGCGTGGGAAAGCCCATCTTCACCCTGCCGCTGCATGCTTGCTCTATTGAGACTATGTCCGGGCGAAACGAATCTGATCACAACCGATGCATATATTTCCGACGTTGCCGTCGCGTGTCACCTGAGTGACGGGAGTGCGGCGTAAGTAACAGGCTGCTCAACCACCGCCAGCATCATCTGCTTGAGATCGAAGTAATTGGGGTCGGCATCGTTGCTCGGGCCTGCGGAGTACTTTCCGCGACGCAGCACATAGGAAATTGTTTCGGCCTTAACGTCCGTCAGTGGGCTCGGAGCCGCTTTGTCCCAGATCACCGCCTCTGCGTGGGCGATCCAGCGGGCGGAGAGGCAAGCGCGCACGGCTTCACTCTTAGCCAATAGTTCTGATAAAGAAGCGTGATCGGAAACTGAAACGGGGCCAAAACCCCAATCCCGAAAGCCATAGCGCGGCAGGGTGACCATCGAGTCCACCGGCTGATTCGCATCCAACATGCGGTAGCTCCCATCCGCGTCAAAATGCTCGAACGCAAATCCGGGCTGATCCATGAGCTGATGGCAGCTTCTACAGGCCGGATCCACTGCGTGCTCGCTTTCGTAACGGGCCCGCGTGGTAAGCGACGCAGCTGAGGTGGGTGGGGTGGTGACGACGCCAAGCGGCGGCCCGGGCAACGTATTGCAGAGAAAAGTTTCGATAAGGTGGCTCCCCCGCCGCGTCGGAGAACTTGACGTGACGTTGGCCTCAACCATCGGGAAATATGCCTGAGAAAGCAGACCGATGCGCCGATTCGGCAATACGTCGACAAACTCAAGCGCGGTCGCCGTTGAGGGCACACCGAGGATCTTACTCAGAGGCTGATTCACGTAGCCGAACGTCGCCGTGAGCAGTGTGGAGAGCGTCGCTGGCTGAGGGACAACATTGGGATTCGGAAAGAAGACGTGACCGAGAAACGCCTGCGTGGAGGCACGGGCGTTCGCGACCGTCTCGGCTGTGAATTCCGGAAAAAGCTTCGGATCACGGGCGATATCTGGCACAACGCCACTATCCAACCAATCCAAGAAAAACTTGGAGACGCCCGCCGCCGCCCGTGGATCATTCAGCATACTCTGGGCGAAGCAGGCAAGATCGCTCAGCGTCTTCAAGTTTCGAGTCTTCGCATCCGCCACCAGGTAATCTGGAGGGGCGATGTTCCAGAACAACTTTGAAAGGCGCGTCGCGGCCTCGGTGGCGTCAATTGGAAGCAAGGGATATGGGCTCTCACCGGCGCTCGCGTCGCATAACCCTGGCAAACTCTCACTCGGCTTGGGGGAGCCCACGAGCCCAGCCCCAGCGCTTCCGCCGCTCGACGTGGGCACCGACTTGGCGCCACCACTTCCGACTCCGCCGCCCTCTGCCGCACCTGACGAACGAGACGACGAATCAACCACATAATGGTCCGCCGTCCCGCAACCAGCGATGATCATAGAAAGTGCTAAGAGCACCAAATCTGCGCCAAACTTCGGCATTTGTGTCGCTCTAACGCGAGTGAGCAACCGCGCGCGCACGGATCGCTGCAACCTCTGCCCGAAGCTCCCCCGCCGGGTGCTCCCTATCGTATCGGGCCAACAGCTCCTTCAGGGACGCCTCATCATGGCGAGCAATCGCGGAACGCAACGCGTCCACCAGACGAACCTCTTCGGGCAATTGATCGCCTCTCGCAACGGGAACGGCCGATGCGGTGGATGCGGCAAACGAGGCCCGAGCCACTGGCCTTGCATCCGACGGAGCGGCCACAGCTGCAACATCTGGAGCGCCACGCCAACTTACTTTCGCACTTAGCTCACCGACTGGGCGCTGATGAACACGATCAACGCTCGCCAGTGACGCTCCAACGACCTCCGCAACGTGTTTGCTTCCCGCCGTTACAGAGTTAGCTTGTGAGCGCACTCGACCGACGCCAACTGCCGCCGCGGCCCGCCCCATTTTTTCTGCTTCAACAGGCACCGCCGCGACCACTTCCGGGATCGCTGGCTCCACCTCCACGTGGGGAACAACTCGATTGCGTTGCGACCGCCCAGCCCCCAGTGACGGGGCTACCTTCGACACTGGAAGCGTTGCGCTTGCGGAGTAGGATGGGGGTTCAGCTGGTTTCGGAAAAACAGCCTGCGTGACCCCAACAGTTGTCATACCGGCAAGCAGCCCCGCACCTGCCCACTTCACCAATACCAAACCGGACCCTGCAGCGGGATTTCCGGCTTGCGCGGTTGCGGCTCCCGCCGCACTCGTGCCCAGCTTTGCGAACATCCCCGATGCCGCACGAGCTGCGCCAGACGCCAACAACACGCCACCGCCAAGCAGCGACGTCAACCCAAGCGTAACCGCCGTTCGTCGAAACGCGGCGTCGCTCGGTGCATCGGCCGTTGCGGAATCGAGCAGCGCCTCCGCAAACCGTTCGATATCGGGAGCAACCTGCTCATCCCAGTTAGTCATTTTCCTGCTCCTTGCGCCAACTGCGCGTGATACCGCGCAGCTAGCCTAAAAAAGTGTTGCTTGGCGAGGCGTTGCCTTGAAGCAACCGTCCCCTCGCAGAGCTCAAGCGACGCCGCGATTTCAGAGCGACTCATGCCCTCAAGCTCACCCAAAATGAGCACGGTGCGTTGCTCAAAGGGCAATTGATCCAAAATCTCATCCAGCAGCTCTCGTCGGCGTTTTTGACCGAGCAGCTCATCCAAATGCGGGGTTGGGTCCTTCGCAATATCGACAGCATCCGAATCGGAATGCTCGCGGCCTCGCACTTGAAAGCGCCGCGCGTTCGCTGCGACTCGATACACAGTGCCCAGCAAGAAGGAGCGCTCTTTGCCCTCTTCGATCAGGTGTAGCTTTTCTGCGGCGATAACAAACACCTGTTGAGCTTCGTCATCCACCGAGCTGACATCGACGCCAAGCCTGCGCAGCATGCGCCACACCAACTGAAAATGCGCAACCAGCAGCGACTGAAGGCGGACCCCGTCGCACTCGGCGAAAGGCTCAACACGCTCAGCTTGGGGACTCATCTCAGACGGGTTATGTCTCACGATCACTCCTTGGATCACAGAATCCACAAAACAGCTCCTAATTGGGCGAAAACACCGAGGCGTCTAATGGTGTGTATCGGCTTACTCGCCTGATCTTGCTGCCGCAGGCTGAAGGTCTGCGTTTCCATCGGTAAAATAGCGCCTACCGAGGTATCGACTGTCAGCCAGTGCGATACGTAGCCCAGCGAGAGTTCTAAGCCGCCAGCCCACCAATCACGGGGCAAGGGAGCTTCCAAAGCTGAAATAGCTCCAAATTCGGAAATCAGCCCTGGCCGAAGCTCAAAGCTCTCGCTGAGCGGGAGCGGTATCGGCAAAATGGTCAGACGAGCGAACGTTAGGCTCAAGTGGAGATCCCTAACGTCGGAGCGAACCAGAACGTTGTCGAGCCTGTAGAGCCCAATTCCGACCACGGGATCGGCGAGTTCGCTCCCTAGCCGAAGCTGAACCTGGCCCCCGACGCCCAAAACTGCGGAGCCCGTACCGAGCACGTTCGTCGCCATCCCCAACCCGCCTCCACCGACTGACCATGCTGGCGGAGACTCCTCGGGAGACGAACGGATGAGCACGAGGGGGACCACTGAAGCGTCTTGGGTGTCGCCCGCTTCTAACGTGAACGCCACGACAATCGCGAGAGCATCGCTCACGGAAGTGCAGCTTGCGCCATTGACGTTTCGCCTAACAATCTGGCCATCCCCTAGGAGAATATCCACAACGCCCACCATGCGCCCCTCCAACGTCGGACCGAGAATACTGACATAAAACTGTGGAGCGGGGGCACGCATCAACGGCGCCTTCAAACGCGAAGTAACTTTCGAAACAAACTCACCTCTTGCCATGCAATTAGCCTGAAACTGCTGAAGCGAGAATCCCGCTGAGCCATCGGTGTACGCGGCCGCTAACGCTGACACTTGAGCCTTCGCCACGCGGCAGGTTCCTGACAGGTTCACAGCGATTACGCCAATCCCAAAAACAAGCCAGAAAAAACGAGTTGAACTCAACAAGCCGATTGTTGGCTGATTTTGGCTCTCAGGCCAATAGGGGAAAACCCTTGGTCCGTCACCGTTTGATGTTCAGTGTGGCGCATGTGACTTTGTTCGAGGTCGGGCCATCGAGGAAACGTTGGCACCTGCTCCATTCGTGAGTTGCGCTGCGCAGCGACACAATTCAGTGACGCCTCCGTTTGCTCTGGACGATCTCGATTCGATGCTCCACGCATTCTTGGCGAATGTGCAGAACGCGTGCCAGGCCTCAAGTTGGGACACTGGTGACGGCAGACTCAAATCGTGCGCTGATAACTAGGGCTTTCTCTAGCTTCCGCGAGATTGACGCCAACGGATGCGTCGGGCTCACTGACACACTTGGCACACATACTATGACAGAGAATGCACCAACCCCGCGGGCCAACGAGCTGGGTCCCGCGCTTGATAGCGACCGCGACCTGCGCCTATTTCAGCGATTCCAGGGCGCCCTTCTCAATCCAAATCTTGATGTCAGCGAGTTCAGCTGGTGAGAGCGTTCGGGGCTTGCCCATCGCATCTAACGGCATGGCGAGACCAATAATCCCCGGATCCGCCACCATCTTCAGCCAGAGGTAGCTCTTGGTGATATCGCCCGGCTCGATCAGATTCATGAGCGGCTTCTCAAGACTAGGCTTCAAGAGCCTCGAATACACGTCGCCATCGGCCAAGTCTAAGCCACCCTGCGGATTGGCGCCGGAGTGGCAACCACCACAGTTGACCTCAAGCACACTTTGCACACGGCTTGCCCACGTTACCCCCTCGGTACCAAGCAGCTTGCTGAGCTTGTCTGGGTCAGCAGAATAAGGACAAGATGCGTAGTCGATGCGTGAGGCAAGATCGGGGCGCACGCCCGGCTTCAGCGCGACGATGAAGCAATACAGGGCCAGCATCTCCGGCACGTCGAGCGGCTGATTGGCCAGCGGCATCGGGGTGCCTGGTACCTTGACGCCCAAGATGTCGCCTCGCATTCGGCCGACCAAATAGCTCGTCTCCGGACTCCCGGGGACCATCATCTGAATAGGCGCCATGCGCGCACCAAAGATCCCGTTCCGATTCGTGTCGCCTTCCTTGATCCCAACCGCGAGCAGCTGCTGCACCGAATCATTCTGATAATCCCGAACTCGACCGTAGAGGTGCTTGCCGTCGCTCAACGTCCACCAATCGGTTTTGAAGCTGGCAAACGACAGGCTCTCTACGTCGCCGTTCCGCGCAAACTTCCGTTTGAACCGGGCTTCCGTGTAGCGCTTTTTGAAGTCACGCAGGGGATCCGCGAGCACGATGTGCAACCCCGGCGATTTCTCATTGATCTCTTCCTTTTCAGGATCAAATTCCCCTGGATAATAGGCGATATAGCCAACTTCCACCTGGCTATCACCGAGCACGAGCGAATCTCCGGATGGCTCACAACCATCGAAGACAGCTTCCGGTGTTCCCGACTGGATATTGCAAGGTGCACTCACCGCGTCAACGAAGTTGCCTGGCGTGTGGAGGTCTGGGTATTCCTTGCTATTATGGCAGACGCCACCGGTTGGACCACACGTGCGGTGGATAACCTTCTGTTGCAAATCAAGACCCGTATTGAGGCGCTCCTGCGCGGTGAGCACCGCTTGGTTCATTCCCGTGTACACGGCCGGTTCTGACTTCTCGCCCGGCACTGGGCGATCCGCTTGGAAGGAGATATTTCCCTTCAGGCTCGGATCATCAGCAGGGCTGCTACACGCCCCAAGCAGAAGTGCGGCCGCAAGCCAAGAAACATTTACTTTCACCATGATTCGGATCCTGTTATCAGTGCGCGGTCGTGGAGAACCGCATTAGACGAAGATATCAGCAAAAGGCGCATCGGCCGCGTCGGTGAAGAACTCCGAATGATCGGCCCCGAGGCCCTCCAGCAGTGTCTTCCAAACGCTTCGATAGGAATACACCTTGCCGGTCGCTTTTAAGGTGCTCGGATCAGTGGAGCCCAATTGCTTCCCCTTCACGATCGGGCCACCCATGATGGGCATGCTCATCCAGCGCGTGGCGTAATCTCCGCTGTGATCGCTCCCGCGTGCTGAGTTGAAGCGATTGCCGCGCGTGGTGCGCGAAAACTCACTACCGAAGACGACGGCGGTGTGATCCCAATAACTGCCACCCGACGGGTGCGTCATTTTCTTCAGTGCCGCTTCAAGCCCGCTGATGAGCTGATTCACCTCGAGCAAGCGACCAGGCAAGCCATCTTCCTCGCCCGAATGCATGTCGTAGCCGCCTTGATCGAGATAGACCGCGGAGCTGCCGAAGTGGAACAGCCGCAACGCCAGGCTAATGCTGCGCGCCGAACCGCTATTGCCCAACATCGTATCGAGCTCTAAGTTAGAAATCCCATCAACGACCGTCTTGGAACGATCGCCCACTTTGAGGACCTCATTGCCCAAAATTTCGCTGTATTGCTTGGTCGCCTTGCGAGTCTGTAGGTACGCATCTACCTTGTCGCGCACGAGCGGATGCTGCCGATCGCGCATGCGGGTGTCGTAGGCGCCAATCATCCGATTGGCCCAATCAGGGAGATCCGCGGCCTTGAAGGCGAACTCATCGAACCCTCCGCCGTTGAATACGGGTGGTCGAAACGCGGCATATTTCCCGAGCCCACGCGCCATGTCCGAACTGCCAAGCACGAAGGGCGGCAGGACGAGCTTGCCTGCTTTTTGGTCCTCGGCTTGCTGGGCCCGAAGGCCGTACATGAGCATCGTGAACAGACCCACTTTGCCTCCCACATAGCCCGTTAGGTAGCGTTCGAGGCCCGTGCCGTGATTGCCATCTGCGCTCCCCGCGGTGGGCTCATGATCCACACAAGGCAGCACCGATATCTGATCGGCTATTTGCCCCACCGACTTCATCCCCAGAGCAACGCGCGCTTCGCCCGCCGTGCCGTCCAGAAAGGGCGCCGGTTCGAGTAACTTGCTCATTCCCCATTGGGCACCTGGCGCACGGTTCGCAGCCAACCCGAATGGATTGAACTGCTCCGATACCTCCCCGTTAAATGCCGTTGGAAAACGGAAGCCACCCGACAGCCGAATGTAGAGGACATGCTTGATCGTCCCGCGAAAGGCCGTCTGCGCGTGAGCACGCTTTGGCACCCAGATGTAGGGGGCAGCGGCTGCTCCCGCAGCGGCAACTGCAGTGCCGGCGAGGAAACCGCGGCGAGAGACAAGGGCATTGTTTGGTTTGGTGTCGTTCATAACAAGCCTCATTCAGTAAAAGAGCTGCTCACCACTTGAAAGCAGGGCAAAACAAAGTGGCCGCGCCAGATTCTCAGCAGAGCATGGCTTCGGTGAACACTCGGACGCTGCCTGTTGGGCTTCGGTGATTTCCGCGGCGTTGGCCGCTCGACTGTAAAAAAGCCCCACTTGGTGATCCGCGATTTGAGCAGCCACGTCGCCATCGAGGACACGATCCGCTCCCATGCCAGCCGGGAGCAACCGGGCGACATCTACCCCGTGGATGGCCGGATCCTGCTTAGGATTGCAGACTCGATAAACAAAATTCTCTTGAGCCGCAGTGGCCAAGATGCTGACTGCCGTGAAGCGCCCGCCAACTTGATTATCCGGGCAACCCCCCAAGTTGCGCGCGAGCTTTTCATAATCTTCCCGCACGCCTCCAGCAGGAGTGAGCTGCCAGCGTGAATTTTCAATCATACTCACGGCGGCAAAACTCTTTGAGGCCTCTAGGAATTGATCGGGGCGTGAGATGCGATGATCGCACTGTCCAAGGTCAAAACCCGTTGAATTCTTGATGCTATCGATCCAAGGCTCGACCATCACCTGCTTGAGCGGGCCATAGCTCCACCGCACGTTATTAATGACCTGCTCTGGGGGCATTGCCAGCACGGAGGACTGCAGATAGGGAAGCGATGTTGCGACGGCGTAGTGCGTAGCGCGAATGTCACCGTTGTGAGCGATCAGGTGCTCAACCAGCGCCTGCCGCACCTCTGGCACTTGGCCAGCAAGATCGTAACCGAGGTACTGCTCAATGACCTGATCCACAGCAGCCTCCCAAAACCCAACACGCTTCGAGATCACCGTGCCAGGAACTTGCAATTGCTGCCACTCACCTGGCTTCAAAAGACCGCTCCACATGCTGCGTTCGCCCCGATCTCCCACTTCAGCGCGAATATCCGGAGTGAGGATGAGCTGATTGTAGCCCCAGAGTACCGAAGTGCATTCGCCCTTGGTAGTCTCGGCGATCACACCCGAGGCATCGACACAATTGTACCGGATGGTGGAATCCGGAAGGCGCATGTTAAGTGTTGGGTGATCGTAATAGCCGTTAGACCAAAGCGAATAGAGGCGTGACATGTCCGCGCGTTCGTTTTCAAACGGGGGCCGATGCAAGAAGATGTTGAACAGCGCCTCCGCGCGGTCCCCTGCGGTGTCGTAACGACGAGTCAGCACCGGGTGCGCGCTCACCACTGCGGCAAACTCGTCGTACGAAACGAGGCCACGATACAACTTGCCAACCAACGCATCCATATCAAAAATGCGCTCAACGCTGACGGCCTCATTGTTATAAAGAAGCTCGTCGGCCCAGTGGCGCTGATTGATCAGCACGAACTCATCTTTTGACATCAACTCCGAGACAACCTCGCCCCACGGGCGATTGCTGCACGTCTGCTCGACTTCTGCACGCGTCGGATAGCGACCCACGATATCCACGAACAACCGGCGACAAGCTTCCGTGGGCTCAATCGGCTGAGTATCCAGCCCGACGCCCCACAGGCTTCGACACAGCCCACGATCCGCCGGATTAGTGAGCGTGGTGTCGAGGCCGCTGCAATAATCCTGACAGGCTTGGTCACAAACTACGCGGGGACTCGTGGCTGCAACAGGATCGGACGCGGTTGCTTCGCCGAACTGGCCTGCGCTCACCGGCGCACCATTCCCAACCATCGAGCCCGGTCCGCGCCCTGGACTTGCCGGATTGAAGCTCGGCACATCGGCGCTGCTGCAGCCAGGCGAAAACCCAGCTACCAACCCAGCAAGCGGACCCAAAGAAAGCCACGCGAGCCTGCGACGCGCGCCAACCAATCGAGTATTCGGTGCCACGTTGCGAGCCTAACGTGGCGTCATTTTTCTGGCAAGCTCCATTGATACGCTATCTCGCTGCCGCCATTCGCCCATGCATCCGCGTACATCTACGCCCTACACCCACAACTGATTTGAAAACGCGGTACGAGGACACTGCTTTCGGTGCAACGCCGCAAACCCAACGATACTTAGAGAGAAAGTTCGACGCCCAGACTGAGCGAGCTACGACGGATTCCAAGGCTACGGGATACTTCGACTTCGATGCCAGATACCTTGTCAGAAGTTGAGAACAAGAAGAGGCGCTGCCAGCTCAGAGCAAACTCCGCACGAACCGCAACATTACTGAGTACTCGATACGTACCGCCAAACTGCGGGCCTGCCTGCAGCCCAAGCCGCGGCAAATCCCAAACGCCGACGCCCTGTTTCTTGTAGGCATCAATATCTGCCTGCAGCTGCCCATCCGGGAACAAGAGTGCGGGCCCAGCCTGCAGCCCCATCTGCAACCCAAACTTGTCGCTCAATGTCAGCAGGTAATCTGCGCGTGCATTGATTTCTAACAATTGCCCTAAGAGCGCGGACGTGGGCGTCCTATTATTCTGTGTTTCCACGGGGAGATAGCGGTAGTCGAAGAAGTAACGCAGCCCTCCTCCCAGTCGAAGCTTGCCCGCGTGCGGTAGGAATGCTTCCAATGAGAGGGCCAACGTTTTGAAGTTTTCGACGTCAGCTCGTGTGTCCGTCACGAGAATGCTCGTGCGACCTCTCGAGTGGAAGGACCCTTTGTCAGCGTAATACATCCCGGCCAGCGCCACCGTCCAAGGGGACACTGCCAAAGCTGCTGCTGGTGCCGCCGCCTCGGTGGGTGTCGCTGCGTCTGACTTTTCGAGTTCAGCTTGCTTGGCTTGCTCGGCTTGTTTGGCCTGCTCGGCTTGCTTGGCCTGCTCGGCTTGCTTGGCCTGCTCGGCTTGCTTGGCCTCTTCAGATCGCTTCGCCTCCTCAGCCTCAGAATCCTTCTGTTTCTGCTTCTGGCTCTTCTTGCTGCTGGCCTTAGCCGTGAGTTGAGTGGACTTGGAACCCGCCGCCGACGCAGAAGCGGAAACTGAACACAGAACGAAAGCTACTATCGCGACGGTGGTAAAGCGCATCAACAACATAGGAGTCAGAGATGTACCTGATAGAGCGCGCTCAGAACAACCGTGGCACCGCTGACACCACACGGATCCGGACGAGACGCTGCTTACTGAAGCCAACCGGTAACAAGATCGGGACTTCAGCCTGGCTGCGCGCACATGAGCTTACCCCACCTCTCCACGACCTTACTCAGCGCCATCCATCCGATGTTGGCTGAGGCCTGACACGAGCTGCACGACCTTTCCGGCCCAGATGAGCTCACCACTCACCTCCGGTGGCAGATCGACATCCGCGAGAAGCGCCGAGCCCTCACGCGTCAGCTTTAAGCCGATTTCCCCTCGTGGGTGCGGCACGCGTCCGCTGGCCTTCAGCAGCTTGCCCAAAGCTGGCGCAATACGCACCCGTTTCCAACCGGGCGACGCTGAATCAATACCCAACACAATTCTAAACAACTCGACGTTCGGACTTGAACCCCACGCATGACATTCCGAGCGCGACGGCTCTTCCACTTCTTCCCAAGTGGTGAGACCTCGACCGAGCATCCGACGCCAAGGAGCGAGCTGTTCCAAGTAGCGATCGCCCAAGCCCACTTCACGCAATGCTAAATGCACGTAGTAGAGCCAATGAATCGAGGCCTTGGCCAGGCTGCCATCCTCCAAGACTCGCTCCATTAAGCTCCGCCCTTCTTCGCCTTTTACAATCCCCGCGAGGACAGCCAGGGTATTGGCGTGCTGGGAAAAATTCTCGAGGGCGGCAGAATCGGCAAACAATTGACGTTCGCGGCTGAAATAGCGATCTTTAGCCTGCGACCGAATCACGCTGGCAATCTTCGCGTAGCGTGCAGCGAACTCCGGACTGCCGACTTCACGTTCAATGTCGGAGGCCCAATCGCTGGCCAGCGCCAACAAAAAATCAAAGAGCGCGGAGGCTCCCCGAGCGTCACTGAGTGGCACACCAGGGCCCGGCTTGGAGCTCCAGTTGGGGCGCGAACTCCAGCCGGGGGGCACACCGCCGCTCCATTCGTTCACCCAATCGAAGTACGCCCAATACGGGATTTTTCCAAGGCAAGCACTAGGTAACATCAGATCCTCAAAAACAGCCAACACCTGACGGACACCGGGCAAGAAACGCCGCACAAACTCCCGATCATCCTGATAGCGAAGGTGATCGTGAATCATCCCGATCCAAAGCAGTGAAAACTGGGGAATATACTGCCTCGAAGAGGTGGGGTAGCGGCTCGTGGTGAGCCCATCGCCAGAACGTGATTCGTCGAACTGCAAGATCGCGTTCCGAACCAGGCGGTCATCACCCGACATATAGAGCGACACCATCGCTTGAACCCGAGTATCACCTGAATACTGGAGCTGCTCGTAGTAGGGACAATCGACGTAGGTTTCGTGGGCGCATAGGCGCGCGGTTCGCCAACCCACATCCAGCATTCGCAGCAGCTCCGGCTCCTCCGAGTTGAACTCAGCGCGGCGCACCAGAGGGTAGCTCGTGGTGAGACCAAAAATATCTTCGATAGTTACCGCCTCCTTCTGGGTCTCAATGGTCACGCGCACGTACCGATAAGTACGCCACCACAACGGCTCAAACACTCGGTGCGCCCCCCCGTCGGGGGCGAACTCGTCTAAGATGCCAACCAGATGCATGCCCTCGATTTCGTCGCGCGGACCTTTCGTCTTGAGCTCCGGCTCACCCCAGAGATTTTCGGCATATTCAAGCCGAATCAAGGCGCCTGTTCCACCCGACACGACCAGACGTGGGTACGCGGTGGTCAGGTAGGTTTGATCGAGCAAGAACGCCACGTTTGAATTCGCTGGGATCTGAAGCCTCTCCTTTTCTTTCGGGAATCGGGCTGGAGTATCGAGACCCTGTGCTTGGCGGATGCGTTGCAGGCGTTCAACGGTTTCCTCCATCAGTGGGATACTGCGCGGCTCTAGCATCCACAGATTATCTGCGGTGGGGTCAGCATGACTGGTTGCCGGAAAGATGGTGACGGCATCCACCCAGTCGGCGTCGCTGAAATTTTGTGCCTGCCAATCCCAAGGGTGGAGACTCGCGTCGAGCCGTTCACCCTTGCCAACGGCCATGAACTTTCGCTGAAGCATGGTGGGGAGCTCAACGGAGGTATATGCGGTGTCTCGGAAACAGCGCCAACAGGCCCGACCTGTGTTAACCAACGCGCGTTCCAACTCCGTCTCGCCATCGACAAGCAGACCCGTGCGAAGGCTCATTTGGGCCAACGGTGCCTCTGCCCCGTGATTCCAGACCACTGCGGCCAGTAGATTTTCGCCGCCCCGCAGATACTCGGAAATATCCAACGTTTCGTAGCGCCAGTGCTCGATGCTGCCACGAGCCGGACCCCGCGCAATGCGCTTCCCATTCACGAAGAGTTGGTACCGATTGTCAGCGCTCACGCGGATCACAAAACGCTTCGGAGGCTCCGCCAATTGGAATGGGCAGCGAAATAGGAACACTCCGTATTCGTGCCGCGCAGTGCTTTCGGTGATCCACTGGGCGGCAAACGTGGATGGGGCCGGATAAAGTAGGCGTGCCGTGCTGGGTGTGAACTCGCTCTCGGTACTGACGGGCATGGCCGCGACGATGGCATGGGCTGCGGCGATACGGCAAGCGCGCAACTGAGATCCGGCGCCTCACACGCACAGAGGTTCAGCATCCCCAAACGACAGACCCGTCTTTCGGCTCACACGATCCTCCCAAACTTGTCCGTGACCTCCATCACAGAGTCGAACACCAGATAGTAAGCATGCTTACTATCTTCCAAGGAACAAAAAGGGCGCTCGCCTGGCGCTCCCGCCTCGCGGCCCCCAACCGTGTGAGACTTGGGTCGTCGCCCCGGCAAGAAACGGAGGATTGAGTTGGTCACCCAAACGGTTGGGCTAGTAGCCGAGCAGTTCTTCGGGCGACTTTGTAGACGCAGGCTTATGCACACTCGCCGGTTTCGCTCCCGGGCGAGTGGTGTTCGCGCGCTCTCTAGGCTTTGAAACTGCGCTACTGGCCGCAGCCGGCTTCGATGCTGAACTTGGCTTTGGTTCCGCGACATCAACCTTGGGCTGAGACTCCGCTGTTGAAACCGGGGCTGGCAAAGAGCCAGCGGTGCCATTCGACTTGGTCTGTTCGGGGGCGGGACTCGCTTGCGAACTTGAGGCTCCGCTCTCGACGCCACCTTTGTTCACCGCTGTCACCAGGGCCAGGATCCCAATCGTTAGGAAAACCCCCGCTATCAGACCGGCAATCAAGGCACTCTTACCCAAGCGCGCCGGCCGCAACGAACGTCCTCTGGTCTGTGTGAAGGGCGCTCCGGTGCTTGCCCGTGGATCTCGCTCTTGGAAAGGAGCGGCTGTCAGGCGCGACGCGTCTGGGTTGGTGACAGCGGAAGAAACACCAGAAAGCTTTACCCCGCTGGCACCCATGGGCTGCGTGACGCCGCACGCGGCTAGTAATGCTTCGGCCAGGGCGGCAGCGCTACTGAAGCGGTCTTCAGGCTCGCGGGTGAGTGCTCGCACGAACCAATCATCGAAAGAAACAGGCACATTCCCGGCCATTTTTGAGGGCACTGGCAACGGATCGACACAGATCTTGACGAGCAAATCTCCCATCGCTTCACCGTTGAACGGGAGAACTCCGACAATGCAGCGGTAAGCAATGACACCGATCGACCAAAGGTCAGAGCGCAGATCCAGATTTTTGAAACCACGCGCTTGCTCTGGACTCATGTAGTAGGGAGTGCCCAACACTAACCCAGTGCGCGTGGCTGACGTGACGCCCGAAGATTCTTCAAACTTGGCGATCCCGAAGTCGACAACTTTTGCCACGTCTGCCTGATCTTCCGCATCCCACACAAGGAAGATGTTCTCCGGCTTGAGATCGCGGTGCACGATACCTGCTTGATGCGCGTTGGTGAGACCGCGACATACTTGAGCCAAAATCGTTGCCGTTTCCGCGGGTGGAAGCCGACCGAGCCTTTCTAAGCGCTGATCAAGGGGCTCCCCCTCTAGAAACTCCATCACGATGTAGGGGCTGCCATCCTCGGCCACACCGTGATCGTAGACTCTCACCACGTGCTTGCTCGTGAGCCTCGCGGCCGCGCGCGCTTCATTCTCGAAGCGAGTGCGTGCCTCCTCGCTATTCGCATACTGCTTATCTATGAATTTGACCGCGACCCGAGTCCCCAGGCTCGTGTGCAGGCCTTCCCACACCGAACCCATGCCGCCACGTCCGAGGATCCGACTGAGTCGATACTTCTTAGCGACGATTTGATCGGGGGCGGGCTCGGTCATGGGTAACTAGCCAGAAAGCGTAACCTGATCCCCGCGAGTCGGGCAAAAGCTACGGCAGGAGCGGCACTTTTCACTCAAAACCGATGATGCTGGCCACGGTTTTTCAGCTCATCCACGATTTTGCGCACATCCTGCGCTCGCTCTCGCTTCATGATCAGGAGTGCGTCGTCAGTTTGGACCACGCACAACCCATCGACTCCTAAGACCGCCGTCAACGTGTCACCTGGGTTCGAACGAAGATCGAAGACGAGGTTGCCTTCGGCCTCCACGAATAACGTTTCGCCCCGAGCCGCGTTACCAGCTTCATCTTTGGGCGCAAGCTCCCAGGCCGTGTGCCAACTGCCAAGATCGCTCCACTCAAAATCACCCACCACCACGTGCAGAGGCGACAGCTTCTCAATCACCGAGTGATCGATACTCACCGACGGCAAGCCTGGAAACACATCACGTGTCGTCTGATATTCCAGCCCGACGTCAGCGTTTTCGATGCGGCGCAAGCCCTCGCCCAGCGCGGGCAGGTGTTGGTCGATCGCAGTGAGCATCGTGTTGGCCAAGAAGAAGAACATCCCTGAATTCCAGAGGTGTTTGCCGCTCATTGCGTAGCTATCCGCCGTGGCTTGGTCGGGCTTTTCCTTGAATTCCGAAACTTCGAACGTTTCGTCCCCGAGGGCCTTCCCGACCTCAATGTAACCGTAGCCTGTCTCACCGCGACGCGGCCGAAGGCCGATGGTTGTTACCACACCCTCATTGGCGGAAGCCAACGCGCGCTGGATAGCTCGCTCGTACAGTTCACTTCCGGCGATAGCCTGGTCGCTTGGCACCACCATCACTAGGGCTTCCGGATCACGACGCCGAATCACACTCGTTGCCCAACCGATACAGGCAGCGGTATTTCTAGCCTCTGGCTCACCGAGGAAGGAGGACTCGGGCAAGTGGTGAAGGATGGCGCGCGTCGCCGGCAAAAGAGCCTCACCGGTCGCAATGATCACGCGTTCGGGTGGGCAAAAGCTCGCGAGGCGTTCAACCGTTGCGGCAATCAGCGTGCTCTCCGTGCTCGGATCAATCGCTAGAAGTTGCTTGGGGCGCGAGCGTCGGGAAGCGGGCCAAAACCGCGTGCCACTGCCACCTGCCAGGATCACTGCATACACGGGACGAGTCATTGAGCGAAGCGACCATGCGCGTCCGTGCCTGTCAATCCCGCTTCGTTGAGCCGCTGCGGACCAAGCCCTCCAGATACCTCAAACCCGATGCGACGGGCTGCCGGTGCTGATACCGGATCTCAAGATCTTCAAGGTCAGAAAGTAGCTCGCCACGCAGGGGCCCCGAGAAATCGAGCTTCAAGAGGCACTCCAACAAGTTCCAACGTAGCAACCATTCGGCAGGAAATTCCTGCTGCAAACGGCGATACAGTGTTTCAAATTCCTGCGCGGCCCGGCTACCAAGCTCTGAGCGAAACACAAGAACGGCTCGTTCATACAAGCCGAGCAGCGACTGTTGAGTCTGATTGAAGATTCGCCGCTTCGGGATCCGTCTTTCTGAAAACTGGGTTGGCGGATAGAAATCTGAGCAGGAGGCTCCACGGCGTAGCGTTCGGAAGGTAGAAACCAGTCCAAGCTCCAAGTGATCGCCGGATCGTGTGTGCTCCGGAGAGCCCGCATGTGTGAGCAAGAAATTCCCGAGCGTCACACCAAAAACGAAGCCTTCCGCATTCAACCAGGTCCGCTCAAGAATCCCGCGACACCGAAACCCGGAATCCCATTCAAGCTCTACCTCGCCACCGATTGCCGAGAAAATCCTGCAAAACTCCCCTTCGCTGAGGAACTCCGAGCTTGTGCCTCGAAGCTTCCCAATGGGAACCAGCATCGCGTCTTCAAGTGCTGGAGAGCGCGCCTCGATCTGACCCAGAGTAACCCATGCCAAAGGCCCCGCAACGGCCACCCACTCGACTTGCTCACTTCCGCCAAAATCGACCACTTGACCAATAAGCTCAGGCCCGTGCTCGAACTCCAGCGTGGCCAGCTCACCGGAAGCTCGCGCCACCGTGAGAGCGCGTGAGCCGCCGAGCGCGTGAGCAAGCGACGCCTCGGCATCCTGCAACACCTCATGCAACTGCTCAAAGTCGCGAGCGACGAACAACTGCGGTTGCGGCTTCGTGATGTCGAAGGGGACGTCCAGACACACGGGAGAAAGCGGAAACTTTTTGACGCTGGCATCGTGACAGAAATGGCTTTCTGCGAGCGAAGACAGCAAGCCCGCGCCATACAGCCGATAATCATCGCAACGACCGATCAGGCCATATTCGGCCGTCCACCAATAGAGCCGGGAGAGGCGCGCGGCCTCACTCGACGCCAACACTTGGGCCTGCGCTTCCCGTACGGCGCTTTCAGCGGCAACGAGCTGCGCCTGCGTCGCATTCGGTTCTTCTTTCAGCTCGCTCAGCGTGAAGACAGTTCGATACAAGCGCGCATCCTCACGCGAGGAAAACGCCAAAGCTCCCGCCCGACCAATTTTCCGCAGGTAATCTGCATACACGAGATCCGACAGGATCGGCGCGTGCCCTGCTGCTTCGTGAATGATGTCCGGCGCAGGCGTGTATACTAGGTGATCGAGGCTGCGCATGTTCGCAGAGATGGGTAAAATCCCAAGGGCCTGAAACTCTTGAAAGGCGAGTGGCGGAATGAAGCCGTCCACGCACACGGCACCCCAACCGGATTGAGCGAGCAGTGCGTCCATCGCGTCGATGCTTGGAATGCGTTCCACGCCGATCCCTGCGGCAGCAAGGCCTTCGACGTAGGCACTGTGCGCGGTTGCTTGGAGCCGGGTGTGAAGCTGCAAGAGCACGAAGCGCCACACCGCTTGATCAATCTCGTTGTACTCGGTCAAATCTTGGTGGACGACGTACTGCCGCAAGTGCGGCGGGATTCGCTCACGGGTGTGCGAGGGAGCGCGTTTCGCTTCTGAACCCATTGCTCAAGTTTAGCACTCGTCGACCACGCTGGCGTAACCCTCCCGAAAGCTCGGAAAACGGAAGTTGTAGCCAGAATCTCGCAGTTTCTTGTTACTGCAACGCTTGTTGCCCACTTCGCGACTGGAGCCTCCTCGGCCCGAAGCAGGAACTCGGTCGCTCTCCGTGCCAAGGTTCTGGAGCAACCAGCCGACCACACTATTTCTACTGGCAGGCTCGTCATCGACGCCGAGATAGAGTGCTTCGGGTGTGGGAAGGTCGAGCAGGTGTAAGAGGGCTCCCACGCAATCGTCCCGATGAATACGATTCATGTAGCGTGGCACGGCGTCGTCACCAGGTACTTCGCCCCGAAGTACCGAGCTGACAAAGCGCGTGCGGCCCGGTCCGTAAATACCAGCGAACCTCAGGACCACTCCAGGCAACCCACTCGCCTGCAGGAGCTGCTCGGCTTCGATCAAGCGCCGCGCAGAAAACGCTTCCATTGTGAGCGCTGACGTTTCGTCAACCCACCCTCCATCCGACTCCGCATAAACCGCCGTGCTTGAGACAAATACGATACGCGGCGCGCTTCGCCGCACCCAACTGCTGCCCAACAATTCTTTGAGGCCCATCACGTAACCGCTCAAGTAGGCCGCGTCGCTTCGCTCACCGGGTGCCACAGCATACACAACCGCTTCGAAGTCTCCGGTTAACGCTTCGAAGGCGCCGGGCTGCGTGGCATCGAGTGCGCACTGTTCCACGCCGGGCATCGCCTCCCCTACGCTGCGCCGAATGCCTAAAACGTGATCACCGCGTGCGGCCAACTCTCGACCCAGAGCTTGCCCCACATACCCAAAACCAACGATTAGCACGCGCACGAGGCCAGCAAGTTACCCCGAAACCGGGCACCAAGCACCTGGCATCCAAAAACCACCAACTTCACGTTACTTCACACTTGCGAAAAGCCTCCACAAACAAGCCGCTCCAGATTGAGTGGGTCGAGCGCAGAGCGCGCTCACACTAACCAGGAAACGAGAGAGCTTATGACAGACAGCAATCAAAACCCCGAATCCCAGAGCCCAGCTCCCAGCGTCAGCCGTAGCCCGCGCCGTCGTCGCAGCCTCAAGTGGCTGCTGATCGGCGCGCCGGCCATCGCATTTGCCGGGATGTTCTTCGCAAAGCACGGCAGCGCGTGGGCTGAAGACGGCGGCTGCCGAGACCGCTTTGGGATGTCCGACGAGAAAACAGACGCCTTTTTAGAAAATCGCCTGGATTTTATCTTTAAGACGGTCGACGCCACCGATAGCCAACGTCAACAGATCCGCACGATAGTTAGCACCGCGAAGCCCGAAATGAAGCGACTTCGCGAAGAGAAACGGGCGCTTCGCGACAAATTCAAGGCGGCCCTCACCGCGCCGCAGGTCAAGGCCGAGGAAGTTGAACTCCTGCGACAAGAAGCACTCGGACTCGCTGGGAATGGCTCGGAGCTCTTGACTCAAAACCTCGTGAAGATTTCGCAGGTGCTGAACGTCGATCAACGAAAAAAGATCGCTGATTTTCTAGCGCGCTTCGGCCACTGATATTCAAGATTCAAGCCCGCGCGCGGCTAACAAGGGGCCCTTGGAATGCTAGGGGCCCTTGCGGCCGTGTTTCTCCGTGAGCGCACGGAGACGCGCGGCCAACGAACTGTCTAGCGCTCCCTCCGGTAAACGCCACTGCCAGTTTCCAAAGGGCTCGCCGGGAACGTTCATGCGCGCGGCGCTCGACAAGCCTAAGACGTCCTGTACGGGGAAAACGCTCATTTTGGCCACCGATGCGAGCGCGAGCTCAATCAGCGTGAAGTGATCGGATTCATCTGCACTGGTAAGCTTCGCTTCGCGTAGGCATCCAGCCAGACGCTCGTAGACCCAACGGCCATCCCCACGCCGAGAGCGCTCATCCGCCAACCATCCGGCAACGGTGTCGTTGTCGTGAGTACCCGTGTAGACCACGGTATTGGGCGTGTGGCGTTGTGGCAAATGGTCGCTATTGTCTTCATTAAATGCGAATTGCAACACACGCATTCCGGGCAGACCAAAGCGGTCGCGCAGCGCATGCACTTCTTCAGTGACGCTCCCGAGATCCTCCGCAATCAACGGCAGATGCTTGAGTTCGGCCTGCAGCACTTGGAGCAGCTCGCCGCCTGGGACGTATTCAAACTGACCTTCGCGCGCATTCGGGGCCCCGGGCGCGACGTGCCACACCCGATGAAACCCAATGAAATGGTCCAAGCGAACCACGTCGAAACGCGCGAGCGCCGTACGCAAACGACGCACCCACCACGCAAAGCCGTCTTGCCGCATCGCTTCCCAGCGGTAGACCGGATTCCCCCAAAGCTGCCCATCTGCACTGAAGTAGTCGGGCGGAACTCCAGCCAGCGCAGTACGTTGCCCGTCCTCTTCTAAGTGGAACAGATGCTGATTCGCCCAGACGTCTGCGCCATCGTAGCGCACGAACATCGGAACATCGCCGACCAAGGCCACGCTGCGCTCCTGACAGTAATTCCGCAGCCTCTGCCACTGTTGATCAAACAGAAATTGGAGAAAGCATTGGTACGCGATCTCGGGCTCAAGCCGAACTTGAGCGGCCCTAAGCGCCTGCGGCTCGCGGCGACGAAGCGGCTCCTCCCACTCAAACCAAGGCCGACGGTCGTGCTCTCTGCGCAGTGCCACGTAGAGCGCATAATCATTGAGCCAATCCCGATTTCGTTCCGCGAAGGCTTCAAAGCCCGGGAGCGCCTTCACCTCGCCTGCTTCGCGGAACGCAGCACGGAGCCTGAGTTCCTTAAACAGTGCGGCCGCGCCATAGTGAACTTTGGCGAGGCTCCGCATTTTCGCAGGAGCTTGAAGCGCCGAACTTGGGAGCCAGCCGTGCGACACCAGTGGCTTCAAATCAAGCAGCAGCGCTGCCGCCGCAAAGCTGGAAGGGCTGTCGTACGGAGAATTGCCGCCGCCAGTCGGCCCGACGGGCAGCATCTGCCAAAGTGATTGCCCGGCTTGCTGCAAAAAATCAGCAAATTCAAACGCTGGATCACCCAGATCCCCGACCCCGTTGGGGCTCGACAGCGAGGTGGGGTGGAGGAGCAGTCCGCTCTGGCGGAGATTCAGAGGAACCTGGATTTCCATGCCCTCACCATACTCGGTGACAGGCCGGCTCCGCCAGAGCTTCAGCAGAGCAACGTGCACTTTCGCGCCACGTGTCTTCGTGTGCCATTCGCGAGTCGGCCGTTTGACACCCAAAAGACCCGCTAATTCAGCAACGCCACTTCAGCTACACTCCTGACTTAGGATCATTGGCCGATTTCTCGGAGGCGCTTCGAGGTTCGCGAATCTGGAATTTTGTATTCTCAGGAGCATGGCAGTGTGCCTTTGAATGAATCTTTTGGGTGTGAATTGAATACGCAATATTCGCCGGAATACGCAACTAAAGAAGCAACTAAATAGCAGTCACTGAGCATGAAATAGGTATACTTCACACATGAGTACCCCGCTTCGGGCTAGCGTTAGCCCGCAACCGCGACTTAGAATCAACTGCTCGGCTGTCTCCGGATTGAACCGCAGCCGTTTGCGTCTCGCATGTCTTACGAGCGTGCTGGGCTTGGTCCTTGGCTGCACCAGTCAAGTTGCGAGCAATGGCGGCAACGGCAAACCTTCCACAAACAATGCAGCCAAGCCTGGACCAATCGGGGGTGGTAACGGCAGTGGCGGCGGCGGTTCCACCACGCCGCCCACAGGCGTTGGATCGGTCCCCCCCCCCACCCAAGTAGTGGTCAACACCATGTTGGATGAGAATCCCGTCGGAACCTGCGGTGCCGGCCCGATTAAGCCGGGTGGCTCCTATTTGCGAAGGCTCACCAATCCTGAGTTCGTGGCTTCAGGTCGAGACCTCTTAAATCTCCCGCAAACGGAACTCACCAACGTGCGTCTATTTGCTGAAGGCACCAGTAACAATGCCGCGGGGCTGCGCGTCTCTTCGGCCCACGCAGCACTGTATTACGACGCAGCTGAATCCATCGCCAATCAGGCCCTGAGCACGCCCGAGCGCCGTGCCCAATTAGCTCCCTGCGAGCTTTCGGGAGCCTCCGACAATTGCTTGAAGCAGTTGATCGAAAAGGTGATTTGGCGCGGGTTCCGCCAAAACGTCACCCAACAGCAGAAAGACGGCCTGCTGACTCTCGCTCACGCAGCCGTCAATGCGGCGGATCCCGACCCGTACAAGGCGGCCAAGCTCGTGATTCAGGGCGTCCTCAATTCGCCCTTCTTCCTCTACAAGAAGGACACCACGAACGACGGCCCCCTGATGCCCGTGCCGAATCCTGCTTGGAAGCAGCTCAGCAGCTATTCGCTCCTGGAACGCATGTCGTACTTCATTCTGGGAACGCTGCCCGATGAAGCCATGATGCAACAAGCACTCACCGAGCAGTACGATCGGTCGAGCAATGCAGTCGCCCTAGCGCGCCAGATGCTCGCGGATCCGCGCGCCAAGGAAGGGCTCTACCGCTTCGTCGAAGATTGGCTCAATTTGCCCAAGGTCTTAAAGGTTCCGCGAGATAAGAACCGCTATCCTGAGTGGAACGAAACCCTCGCTCAGTCGATGCTCAGAGAAAGTCAGCGTTACCTGGAAGATTTCTACTGGGCTGACAACGCCAACTTCACAGACCTGTTGACGAGTTCTTATAGTTATGTCGATTCGGGAATCGCTCCGATCTATGGCCTCCAAGCTCAGGGAGCCGCGCAGAAAGTGACCTTCGCGGCCAACCAGCCCCGTGGAGGATTCCTCACGCTGCCGGCTCTGCTCACCCTCACCGTTGTGGGTGGTGACGTTTTGGCGCCAATCGTGCGCGGGAAATACATCCGCGATACGTTCCTGTGCAGTTCGCCACCCCTGCCCCCCGCAACCTTAAAGATCCCCACCCCGTCCGCAGACACGAACGTCAGCGTTCGGAAGCGTTTGGCCTCACACTCAACAGATCCAACGTGCGCGGCGTGCCATCAGCAGCTCGATCCGGTGGGCTTTGGGCTCGAGCAATATGACCTGATTGGGCGCTTCAATCCCAAGGGTTTTGAACAGGAAAACCTGATCGGCAAGGGTCGGTTGTATGGGCTGCTGGGAGATCCAGAATTTCTTGGAGCTAAAGAGCTGGAGCAGCTCCTGCATGATTCCAATGCCACCCGCGGCTGCATTGTGAAGCATCTCCAGAGCTACGCCTTCGAGCGCGGGATCGGCGAAATTGACGCCTGCACCGTGGCCGACACCTTCAAAGCCTTTGAAGCTGGCAAGTACAATCTTAAGGAGCTTATCGTGAGCCTCGTCAGCAGCGATTCGTTCCGTCATATCACCCCAGGAGTTCAGTAATGAAACCCCGTCTTTCTCGTAGAACCATGTTGCGCGGCTTCGGCCTGGGCAGCATCGCTATTGGTCTGCCCGTCCTGGAGGCCATGCTGGACGACCATGGGAATGCGCTCCGCCCGGCTGGGGCACAAACTGTGCGTCAACCCAACCTCGCCATGTTCTTCACGCCCTGCGGGGTCAGCGTGAATGGTACCACGGGCGAGCCAACGTGGCATTTCTGGCCGCAAAGCACCGGCGCAGGTTACGCGCTGAGCCGCTGTCTGATGCCACTCGCCCCCTTC
Source organism: Polyangiales bacterium (assembly GCA_038251425.1). Classification (GTDB taxonomy): domain Bacteria; phylum Myxococcota_A; class Polyangia; order Polyangiales; family Polyangiaceae; genus JBBRRP01. The sequence goes on along the minus strand of JBBSBI010000008.1, from coordinate 27,552 downwards.
CAAAACGACTTCTTGGTGCTCCAAAACCTGTACAAAGCAGAAGCGGACCGCAATCTCGACATCGTTTCCGACGCGCATTCACGTGGGCACGCATCCTTCATGACCGGTGGGAGCGTCCAGACCAACGGGCAAGTTGAATTCCCATCGATTGACCATGTGGCTGCAGATGCGCTCGGAGCCACCACCCCATTCAAGGTGTTGGCGACGGCGCTCGGAGGTGCCATAGGTACGCCCAGCTACGCCAACAACATCTCTTGGAAGAGTGCCAACGCCGCTGAGCCTTGCGAACGCGACCCCGTCGCGCTGTTTCGAAAGCTATTCGGCGGGGGCGGCTCGGGTGCGACCCCGCTTGTAGATTACCACAAGAGCGTTTTCGACTACGTTCGGGGCGACCTCGACCGCATGAAGCTTCAGGTGGGTGCAACCGACGTGGCTCGCATAGATGAGCATGCACAGAGCATTCGCGAGCTTGAGGTGCAGCTCGCGGGAAGCCAAAACACCTCCGCTGACTGCAAAACTCCCACCCCCACCAATCCAGCCTACGGAGGCCAACCCTCAGAATACGACCACATAGACGGCTCGTATTCCAATGAGCGAGCCCAGGCGATGATCCAGCTCCAGGTTCTCGCCATGAGCTGCGACCTCACGCGCTTCACGAGCTTCATGCTGGCTTCCCGCGACAACAAGCGTCAGTTCCCGTGGCTGACCGGAGGTGGTCTCGACGTCACGGACGGCGGTGACGGCCACCACGCCATCTCGCACGACAGCAGCCCGAATGGGCTAGAGAAGCAAGCGCGGATCGTCGAGGACGAATTGAAACAGTTCGCCTACATGCTGGACCTCATGAAAAAGAACGTCCAGGGAGCCAACACGATGCTCTACAACTCCATCGTGATGTTTGCCTCGGAGTGCGGTCAGGGCGAAGGCCACGACTTTCACAACATTCCGATCGTCCTAGCAGGTAACGCCGGTGGCTTGCTGAAGAGCGGCCGCCACATCAAGTACGCTCCCGATAGCAGCTACAGCAGCTTGATGGTGAGCATCCTGAATCTCCTAGGCGTCAGCGCCAGCGGCTTCGGCGCTTACAAAGACGGTGCGCTCGGGGAGTTAACCTAAGTGCTTCAAGCGACATGGTGCAACTTGGGTGTGCGATTCCGCGAACGGTAAGCCGTCGGTTCGACGCCCTGTTGTTTGCGAAACACGCGCGCGAAGTAATTGGCGTCTTCAATCCCCACTCGCAGTGCCACATCTCGGATATGAAGCTCGGTCTCCCGTAAGAGTGTTGCGGCTTTACTGAGCCGCATCTCGATCACGTAGCCCATCGGAGAGAGCCCAAAGGATTCCCGAAAACAACGCCCGAGGGTGCTCCTGGACATGTGGGCCCGGGCCGCCAAGAGGTCGACCGTGACGGGCTCGCTCAGGTGCTTTTCGAGCCAATTGAGCAGCCCAGATAGCCGAACGAGCGTCTGCGGCATTGGACTCGTCATGGCGGCATAGCGGCGCGACAGCTCAACCAACACGCCGCACAGGAGCGACGTGCTCGCCACTTCAAAACCAGGCTTCCGCTCTCGCACTTCCTGATTCAGGTGCTGCAGAAGATCGTCGAGCTTTCGCAAGGCTCCGTCGTCAACTCGCAGGCGACTGTTGAAGGAGTGCTGAACCCGAAGCTCAGGCTCCAGCTTAAACAGTGCATGGTAGCCAGGCATCTGCCGCAACTGATGCTCTGGAAGCGGCAAGCGCCGCGGATCAAACAGGATGTTGGTCAAGCAGAGGCTTTGGCAATCTGCATAGCCGTGAGGCAGCCCGAGTGGCACAAAGAACACATCGCCCCGCTCGATCGGGAATGACTCAGTCTCCAACACATGCTTGCCCCGGCCCCCAGTAATGATCACAAGCTCAGCGTAGTCGCCGTGACGGTGCAGCTTCCAGGGAAGATGGTCAACTACGGGAAAAGCCGCCAACGGGAACTCAAGCAGCCCAGGAATGTAGTTGTGCTGGTTCATACTGACGCAATCAAGGTAGCACTTGAGTCGAATTTCAGCACGCTTGGTTTGCTCGGAATGATCAGCGGTTATTCCATTCAAAGCACAGACCTTCATGGGAACTGCAATCGCTTCACCTTGGCATCCATTTGAAGCGTGTTAGCGTCGTCGCGTGGCTCTAACACCTGCGCTGTTTCCTCCCGCACCCCAAGGCGTAAAAGGGCGAGCCAAGGAACTCAACGCGCTAACGAAGCGCATCACCGAGGGAGGTGTGCGGCGCATCGCCTTGGTCGGCGGTGGTGGAAGTGGGAAGTCCCTGTTGGCGTGCGTCTTGGGGCACCGACTCAAGCGGTATTTTTCTGGGGGCGCGCACTGGCTGCGCGTTGGGGCTTGGGACACCTCAACGCTGGTCGAGATGCTCTGCCGAAGATTAGGCGCGCCTGGCACTGCGGACATTTCGAGTTTGAAAGACAGCTTGAACCGAAAAGGCCCCATCCTGATTGTACTCGACAATCATGAAAATGACCGAGCCCTAGCAGCTTTTATCGAGCTACTCCGGGACTGTCCGGTCACTTGGATCATCACTGCGCGGCGTTGCTTGCTTTCGGGTGTTGAAGTGTTTCCTGTGATTGTACCGCTGATCAGTTCGAGTGAAGCCGCCTTCCCGCGCGTGGCTCAACTCACCAAGCTCTTGCGCTGGAATCCATTGGCGCTCGACATCGCCGATGGCCTGGTCAGCACTAGGTCGGTGACCGCCGCGGCGCTTCGGAAGTGGCTACTCGAAGCCGGCGTTGATCGTGTGACCGTCATGGCACACGAAGACGATGTGCCTGAGGTGCGGCTCTTGGTTGCCTGGGCCTGGGCGAAGCTATCGCGTGAAGCACGCCAACTTTTGGCGGCGCTCGCCCACACAGAGGGTGATGACATTGATGAGGCTTCGCTCTATCGGCTCGCTCGGATCGGAACGAACGGAAAGGCTCTGGCAGCGCTGATTTCCTGGCGCTTGGTGCAACAGCCGCTACTTAACCGCTACACCGTGCACGCCGTCGTTCGCTATGCCATTCGGCAACGCACTCGTTTCCCTGCCCGGCGTTTCTTTGACCACTATGTCAAGCTGCTGGAGCGCGATCCCGCCCGTGTTCGCCTGGAGCAGAGCCATCTGTTTGCCGCGATGGATTACGCCCACCAGACTTCAGATCTTGACGCGGCACTCCGAATCGAGCGACTTCTGGCGCTGCTAGAGACCCAAGAGCGCTGATTCACCGCGCAGAAATACTTGACTCGGGTCAGCCGGGAGCGTGCTTTTCCAAGTGTAAGGATCGGCACCCACCACTTGAACCACGTGACGATTGTCCTCCAACCCCGTGGATGGTTCGGTCGTAGTGCCCCAGGGCAACAAAGATTGTGCCGACATGTAATGATTCACGAGTGCGCGGCGCGAACGTGCCGCTCGATTGCGTTTGGAACGGTGCAACAGATAGCCGTTGAAGAACACCACCGATCCTTTGGGAACCTCCACCGGGACTTCGCCCTCCGCGCTGAAGGCGTACGCCTCTGGCGCAGAATCAAACTCCGGATCGGAATGGAGTCTCGTTGGATAAAGCACTCCCGCCCGATGGCTGCCTGGCAAGACCCACAAGCACCCGTTTTGAACGCTGGCGTCGTCGAGCGCGATCCAAGCACCACAAAGGCTGCGATCCCGAGTCGGAATGAATCCTTCATCTTGGTGCCAGGCTTGCCCAGGTTTGCCAGCAGGCTTTGCGAAGAACATGGACTGCATGCACTTGACGCTTCCGTCCCACCACGGACCAAGGTGAGCGCCGACGATCTCAGCTAAAACCTCCGCGATCTTTGCATGGCTCAGGTAGCGCTGAATCACGGGACTTACCAGGTGCGGCTGATGAATGCACAGCAGGTTACTCAAGACTTGTGCATCGCTGATGGCCTCTGAGATCACCGGCAGGGCTTGCGTCGGGTAGTCACCTCGCGCCAATCGTACGAGCTCTCGCTGCAATGCTTCAACTTCATCGACGCCGAGGAGTTCCGAAACCACGACGTATCCGTCCCTGAGGTATGCGTGGGCACGGGGATTTTCGACTGCATCGACTAATTGCGAGCTGCGCATGCTTCCAATCTAGCCGAACCCGATCTGTTGGGAATTCCCAAAGCTGACCAATACATGTCCAATCCTGACCCATGAACGGAGATACATTCATATTACTCTATCATTATTGAGATTCTGCTAGATTCCTTTCTCAGAACATGTCAATTCTAAACACTCTACGCATCAAGCCCCGAGCTTTCGGATGGGCGGATTATCCGGCAGGTGCGAGCTTTGGCCCCCGTGAGCTGTTGGACTACGAGTTCGTTTGGATTGTGAGCGGCGATGTTCGTTGGAGAGTGGGTCCTGAGACTCTGCGAGCGCCCGCGGGAACTTTGCTGTTAGCTCGACCGCGCATGACGGACGCCTTCATTTGGGATCCGCGGCGCCGCACGCACCATGGCTATGTTCACTTTGATGTCGAGGATCCTGGTCATGCGTTGCCGCCTGAAACAAGTTGGCCTCTGCTGATTCCGCCCGATGAAGCCGTCGCTATTCGTCCTCTGCTGAGCTACGTGGTGAACGCGCTCACCGATCCCCAACGCACTCCACAAGATCTCGTGGAACATACACTCCGGCAGGCGCTCGTCATGTTCGCCAACCGTGCCACGGGAAACACCGAGGAGGCGCTTCTCGGGGAACACGCCACGGTGATAGCAACGCTCGGTTTCTTAAAACGCGCCTGGTCAGGATCGAAACTCATGCCCATTCAGGTTTCGGAGTTGGCGAAGAAAGCACATGTTTCCGAAGGGCATCTGAGTCGAACCTTGAAAGCCGAGCTCGGGGTGACGCCTCACCAGCTGACCTTGCTGCTGCGGCTCGCTCGTGCTGCTAGCCTGCTCAGCCGAACGAACTTGAGGGTCGCTGAGGTAGCCGAGCAGTGTGGCTTTGAAAGCCCGTTCCATTTCTCGCGCTGCTTTCGGCAGGCCCAAGGCGCAAGTCCTCGTGGGTTTCGGCGCCAAGCGCTGGCTGGTAACACTCCGGCACTCATCCATCCCCCGAACGTACAACGCTTCGCGCGTTGGCTGTTTGCGTGATGATCGTGGCCACGATCCATGCCCTGCGAATGGCGCTCAAGGCTATTGCGCGTGCCGCCAAAGTACGGCAGGTTCAGCGTGAAAAGTTTCAAGTACCATGATCGTTGTCGGCGCCTACAACACCTTGTCCGTTCAAACGCTGGCTCCCGATGGCGCGCTCCTGTCCGATGGTCGTAATAGCGTGCTGCTTCCAACTCGGCACGCACCCCCCAATTTACGTGTCGGGGAAGCGCTGCGTGTGTTTGTCTTCACAGATTCCGAAGACGTGCTGACCGCAACGACGGAGAGCCCGCGCGCCATCGTTGGGGAATTCGCGTGTCTGGAGGTCGTTCACGTGACCGCGCACGGGGCCTTCCTCAACTGGGGCCTGGATAAGGATCTGTTCGCACCTAACAACCAACAATTCGAACCACTCAGAGTCGGGGAGCGCCATGTGGTCGCCGTTTACCTCGATGCGCGCACTGAGCGCGTGGCTGCAGCGAGCCGCCTCAGCGGGTACTTTGACTATGATCTCAGTTCACTTGAGCCTGGGCAAGCGGTTGACTTGCTGGTCTACGGGTTTGGCGAGCTTGGAGTGCAAGTTGTCGTCAATCGGCGCTACCACGGCCTGATCTACAAGAGCGAGATCTTTCAACAGCCGAGCGTCGGTGATGAGCTGAAAGGCTATATTCAGCTCATCCGTGCCGACAACAAGCTTGACATTAGCCTGAAGCGGCGCGGGGCTGAAGCGGCAGCCGATGCCGTCGAAGTCTTACTCAAAGCCTTGAAGGATGCTGGCGGCAGCTTGCAGCTCCACGATCGAAGTGCCCCGGCCGAGATTTACGCGCAGCTCGGCATCAGCAAGAAAGCCTTTAAATCCGCAGTAGGCAGGCTTTATCGGGCGCGCCGTGTCGCTTTCGATGAGCAGCGGGTTTGGCTGACACAGCCCGACGAGCGTTCCTAAGAAGACCCATTAATGCTTGGGTTGGGCTTCTGTGATCTTCGCTTCCACACCCTTGGCCTTCGCTTCCACACCCTTGGCCTTCGCTTCTTGAATGCGCCGTTCGAGGTCCTTCTTGAGCCCGTCGAGCGCGAGAGTCAGCACCAGCTCCTTCTCGAGGTGGCTGTCCAGACCAGCTGCTTGAGACTTCTTGTGCGTCAAGAATATGGGGGTGCTCCGCTCCGTGCCGTGTCCGGGCCAAAGGCGACAAAGTAGAAACGTTCGCGACCGGCCCCAACGCTGAAGATCCCCCCGTGTTCCAAAACCTCCGACGGAAAACCCTGGAGCGGGCTGGAGCGTCGGTGGTTGGTGAGTTAACATCTCGGATCTGTTGGAAAGGGCGCCAACCGCACAGCACAAGGCAGGCTAAGCAGCCCGCAACTCCCCAGCCATTGATTCCCCGCTCCCTGCCTGTGCCCATGGGCGCGACTGCTACCAAAGGACAGGCGGCGCCACTACCCCAACGATCGCTTTCAGCTCAATTCACAGGATATGCAACGGTGGGCGGGGTGCCTGGAAGAACGGGGCGCATCATGGGAGGCATCATGAAGCGATGAGCCTTTCGTGCTCGGGCGGAGGGAACTGGGCTCGCGCTCGATGTTGTTGAACCTGGCGCCGCAGACTGAGACTCTGCCGGCACCAGCGCCTCGCTGGCAGGAGACTCCTTGGCAAGCACCGCCTCCGGAGTTGGCGTCTGCACTTGAGGGATTCCAGGAACAATTTCACTCGCTCCCCTCGGGCTGCCTTCAGGCTTCGCGCCGGAGACTGCGACGGTTCGTTGCGGCGCCTGATTCTCATCACTGGAAGCCGCCAATACCACCTGCGAACTACGAGCTTGCTGCCACAAGGCACCGGCTCCGATCGGAATGAGCAGCAGCAACAAAACCAACACCCATTTCTTGAACTTGTCGCGCCGCGCGTTCATCTCGGGCGTCCGCACCAACCGAGGGACCACAAGCTCGGGCACTACCTCCTCTAGCGCGACGCTATCTTGCCCAGGCCATCTGGAGAAGTTCGCGGATTCACCCTCGCTGAAAAATTCGTGGTGCTCGTCGGGCTCCACCGCTAACCCGGCATCCAGCTGGCGTACCCGATCAGGACCTCTTTTCGATGAGCGGGACGATCTATTTTTCATGATTGGAGCTGTTACGGCTGAGGGTTGAAGGGATCTGAGGATAGTGTCCGAAGCATGCCCTGACAGCTCAAACTAGGCCAATGCCGCCGCGTGCCTGCGCGAAAAATTAGGGAGTGCAGGACCTAACCTAAAGGTCATTTGGGTAGCCTAGTGCGCAAGGTGCCTGGCGCTCAACCCTAGGGGTCAGCGTTCGAGCCGCAACTGCAAGGTGTCGCCCCCATGCGCTTCGAGCAGCTGTGAGCCAGCGGCAGGCCTTCCGTTTGATCGAGTGGACCCAACGTTTGGTGTTGATGCCCACCCCGCTGCCGCGAAGCGCGGCACCCGCCCCTCCCCGGCATCGCCTTCGGTCGCTGCGTGAGGGGCACGACCGTCGCGGGGTCGCGCCGCAAGCGTGCCACCCTTTTTCGCTCCTGGAAGATAGTAAGCATGCTTACTATCTGGTGTTCGACTTCGAGTATGCGGTCACGAACGAGTGGGGGGCGCTTGATCTGCGCCGCTGCGATTCATCGGCGCTCAGCCCTAGCCTTTGGAAGCGGGCGCGGACAACGCAAGCTCGACGGCTGACTCGATCTCCGTGGACTCAGGCTTCACAGAGCTGGGCCAGGCCTCAAGTGGGTGGCCCGCTTTGTCGATGAGGTACTTGTGAAAATTCCATTTAGGCGCGCCCAAGGCGTCTGAAAGGAGTGCATACAGCGGGGCACGCTCAGTGCCCACTGTCCGCACCTTGTCGAACATTGGGAAACTCACCCCAAACTTGCTCGTGCAAAATTTGCGAATCTCCTCAGATGTTCCAGGCTCCTGACCGCCAAAATCGTTCGACGGGAAACCCAGCACGACAAGTCCGCGAGCTTCGTACTTAGCATTGAGCGCCTGGAGCCCCTGATACTGAGGTGTGTATCCGCACTCAGACGCTGTATTCACAATGAGAAGCACCTTGCCGGACCAAGCCGAGAGTGCCGTCTCGCTGCCGTCCAAGCGTTTCACGACGAGCGGATGAATGGTGACTTTAGCTGTGTTCATGGCGTGGCCTTCCGAGCTCGAAATGGATGGGGTCGGATCGTTTTTGCAGCCAAGAACCAACGCCATTCCCAGAGTCAATAGGACGGGTCGTGTACGGAGCAACAATGAGCCAGCCACCTTCTTGGCTATGGGACTCATGGGCGCTTTAGGGAAGTGGGGAACGACAGGGCGCGTTCAAATAGATGGCCTTCCGTGCGAGGGACATCCGTCTTTTGGGCGCTTGACTGCCTCACTGGTAGAGGGGAGGCTCGACAACGAACGAGAAGTCTTGATCGGGGGCGTATGAGAACAGGCCAAGCGAGGGCGAATACGTCTTCATGTGGAAGGTTTTGCCGTCGGGCGTGAGCTCCAGCAAGCGCAGGTATCCAAGCCCGCCCTCGTCGAGCATTTGATAGTTGGCAAGCACCTGGTGCACAGTATTGCCCGCGTCGCCCTGGCTCGTCAGAAAGCCCGTGCCGTTCAGGAGCACGTGGCCGCTCACCACAAGAAAAATGTTCTTGTGCTTGCGGATCAGCGCATTCCACAACATTTCCCCGTCATGATTGCCCTCTTTCGAGAGCTTGCCCTGCGCCGTCCCATACTCGAGGGGATTCCATTTTTGTGCCGCGCCCTTTGCCGAATAATCATAGCGCGTGGAGTCCCGGTACAGGTACGCGTGGGTGGCGACCATCACTCGATGATTGGCGTAGCGCTTAACGATGCGGTTCGCCCAGCGCACGGTGGACGCGCGCGGGCTCCACTCAAGCATCAAGACGCCCAGGCGAAACTTCCCGACGTCGATCGAGTAAAAGGCGTTTTGCAGGTCTCCCCGCGTCATCACCTCCTTCAATGCGCCGGATTTCTTGGCCCAAGCCTCGTCGAAATAGCCGGAGAGTAGAGTATTTCGATCCTTTGCCGTCCCGCGATCGCCGAGATCGTGGTTGCCCGAGGTGAGAAGCAACGGAAATCCATCCGCGATCGGCTCGAGCGAAGCCTTGAAAAACTCCCATTCTTCGGGAGCATTGTGGTCGGTGAGGTCGCCCAACGTGATCGCCGCTTGGATGTTGCGTTCCTTGCGCTCTCGCATAACGAAGTCCGACTGATTCCGCAGGTGCGGGTAACGACAAGCCGCGTAGTATTGGGTATCGGGCAGGAGCGCGAGAGTGATCGTGCCAGGCCTTGGCGGAGCGAGCTCTTTGGGTTGGGTTGAGGTGAGAACTCGTGGCCAATCGGCTTCTCGAATATCTTCCGGAAGGCCGCATTTCGGACCTGCTGGTGCTGCGGCTACTGTGGGGGGCGGCGCTTCGCGTGAAAGCTCCGACCCCGAAGGTGTCGGAGGCGCGGAGCTGGCCGCTTGGGCGGGCGGAGCCTTGGCAGCCAAGGGTGGTTCAGGCGCTTGAACCGAAGCCGGGCGCGGGCCGCACGCAGACAGTGTGGTTGCGAGAACAACCACGAGCCAGCCAGCGCCGGCGGAGGGAGCACGTCGCTGCGTTGAGCTCGAGTCGTGAAACATGTTCGAGTACCAGGCCACAGGCACCCCGGAGAGGCAAGAGGGAAACGCGGGCGGCGCCGCAACCGCAGCTTTTCACCCTGCAGAATCCCCCAATCGACCGCCGTGCCAAAGTGAGGAGCACACTTCCGGGACGGGCTGGCCAAAGTCATCCTCCGACGAAAGAGCATCCCTGATGCTGCTTTCTTGGAGCGGGAGAAGGGATTCGAACCCTCGACGTCGACCTTGGCAAGGTCGCACTCTACCACTGAGTTACTCCCGCGAGAGCGGGGCATTCTGTACTTAGAACGGACAGCGCCTGTCAAGCGCCCACTTGGGCCGAGAGCCGCGCATTTTTGGCTGGAGGGCAAACTCGGCCAGGCGGGGCTCGCTTGGGCTCAGTGGAACCCGTTCAAATGCACAACATACCACTCGCCTCGCCACGAAATCAGGCTGGAGACCAGCCAAAAGCGCTCCAGCCCCGACGCATCTTGATAGCGAAGTGAGGCTCGGACCGTGCGAAAATAGCCGATGCGGTTGCCTTCCTCGCCGCGCTTCATCCAGCGCGTGTTCGGCTCCGAAATTTCGAGAGAGAGAAAGCTTGGCCCCGAACCAGACTTGAGGCCGCGATGATACTCGTGAACATCGCGCCGAAACGCTGCCACCAAGCGCCGCTCCCAGTCCACAGCGGGGTTCTTGATCGCCTTGACCTGGGCGTAGGCTGCCTTGGGGAAGAAATAACTAAGCGCAGAGTCCGGATCATCGTTGAGAATCGCTGCAAAGAGGGCGGGGCCAAGCTTCTTGAAGTGCTCGGAGTTAAGCTGAGGCTTCTCGTTTGTCTGCGGGAGTTCGGCTGGGTCTGGGTTGCTCCCGCCGCCGCTGCCCGTTTTTTCCGCGGCTGTCGGTACAGTAGGCGCCACGCTGCTCGACGCCGCCATCACTTGCGATGTGGCCGGATTCGGCTTTCTACACGCTGGCGCCGTCAGAGCCGCAACAAGCAACAGCGCTTTTGGCCATGTGCCAAGCATGGTCCCGAAGCTGCTCAGCGAATCGTGACGTCTTCGTCTTCGTCTTCTTCGCCCAGTAAACGACGGGCTTCCTCGACATCCTCAGCGGCCACGTAGAGAGTCACCCGCCCCATGGCTGACTGGAGCAAGTCCATATCATCCACGTGACTCTTGAGTCCGTGCGATTCCAACAGGGATTTCGCAAGCTGTGCTTCGACGCCGGTCCCGTACACGCGCATGGGAATAAGATCCATGCCGCGAATATAGGCTTGAAGCAGCTCGGGGGAAAGATGCTAAGGTTTTCCTGCGTGGCGTTACGAAAGGAACTAGCATCAGTCGTGGAGACTCTGCTTTTGAGCAAAGAAGAGCCGATTGGGCTCAATTTGATCGGGGAGCGCCTTGGCGCGCTGGCTATTACACCCGTCGAGCTTGAAGAGCTCTTTGGCCAGCTTGAAAGCGCTGGGCGGAGTATTGCTGGCGATAAATCGGAGGCTGCTTCCGGCGTCCTAGGTCAGGTCATCGATGCTGCACGTGAGCTCCGAAGTGAGCTAGGAAGAGCCGCTCGCGTCGGGGAAGTCGCGGCTCGGGCTGGCCTTTCGGAGGAGCGCGTTCGTGCCTCGCTCCTGCTCGTGCAGGTCATGCAGCGATAAATTCGGGAGATTCCCGCGCTGAGATTCTGGCAAGAACGGAACCAGGCGCGTTAGAGCGCTAGGTTTCCTCGTCAATTACAAAAAAGCTGCTAGGGTCCGCGCACTTTCATGACTGACGCATTTGATTCGATCGACGGGCGACTCGCTCAGACCCTCCGCGAAAAAGGGTTTACTGCTCTCACACCTGTGCAAGAAGCTGTGGTTGCGCACGGAAATTCCGAAGTGGACTTCCGCATTTCTTCTCAGACGGGCTCCGGCAAGACGCTGGCCATCGCGATGGTTTTGGCCCAGACGTGGGAGCGCGCCACCGAGCCCGCGCGTGCTGATTTCTCGGGAGCGGCCCCCCGCGTGGCTGTGATCGTTCCCACTCGCGAGCTCGCCACCCAGGTGGAGCGCGAACTCCGCTGGGCGCTTGGTTACCTCAAAGCGCAGGTTGTTTCGGTCACGGGAGGTACCAGCGTGCCGGGAGATCGCCGCTTGCTGCACAAGTTTCGCGGCATCTTGGTGGGTACGCCTGGGCGAGTGTGCGATCACCTAAGGACCAAAGTTCTCGACCTGTCGGCCCTCGAAACACTGGTTCTCGACGAAGCCGATCAGATGCTGGATCTCGGATTTCGAGAAGAACTCGATCAGATTGTCGAAAGCTCCCCGAAGAGCCGCCGCACTCACTTCGTCTCGGCGACCTTCCGACCCGAAATCAAACGCCTCGCTCAACGCTATCAGAAGGAGGCGGTGCAGCTTGAGGGAACGCCACTCGGATCTGCGAACGCTGACATCCAACACATCGCGCACCTGATCCATCCCGATGATCGCGAGAATGCTCTCATCAACACCCTGCTCGCCTCGCTCGGCCAGAAGACGCTCGTCTTCGCGCGAACCCGGCAGGATGTTCGGGACCTCTCTGATTTCTTGAACGAACAGGGTTTCTCCGCGGCTCCGATCAGTGGGGAACTCGAGCAACGGCAGCGTGATCGGGCCCTCGCGGCCTTCAAAAACGGGCAAACGAGCATTTTGGTTGCTACCGATGTCGCGGCACGCGGGATCCACGTGGAGGACATCGAACTCGTGGTGCATGTCGATCCGCCGTCGGATGCGGAGCTCTATGTGCATCGGAGCGGACGCACCGGCAGAGCAGGCAAGAAGGGTCGGAGCATCTTGCTCGTGCCTGCCCGATCGCGTGCACGCGCTGAACGGCTATTCACAGCGGCGGCAGTGCGCGGGCGCTTCCTACCCACGCCTGATGTGAAGGCGATTGAGAAGCTGCAGCTCGAAGGTATTAAAGCGGCAATCCAGGAACAGCTGAAGGCGCCAGTGCCGGGGCCGCTTGATTATTTGGCGCTCGCCCGGGAATTGCTCGTGGAGCAGGATCCCGCTGAGTTGATCGCGCGGCTTCTTGCGACCGCGAAAATCCAAGGCCCGTGTGAGGCACGCGAGTTGCGCAATGTTGCTCCCCCAGCGCCAGCTCGCAAAGCCCCACTGCAAAGTCTGCCTCCCGGTGTTCGATCACCCTCTCCGATGAATGGCCCGCGCGGTCCAGCGCAGCGACCGTTTCAGCCTGGCGCCCAGAGCCCGGTTGAGCGAAGTGCCGGCGAAGTTGGATTTGCGCGTTTTCGTGTGAGCATGGGGAACCGGCACGGGGCGACGCCGCAAAGGATCCTCAGCATGGTGTGTCGCCGAGGCGGGATCCATGGCTCGGATGTGGGCTCTATACGGATTGAAGAAGGCTTCACAACTCTGGAAGTGAACCGCGCTGTAGCGAGCGCTTTCGCCCAGAAATCAGGCCGTCCTGACGCGCGCGACCCCGATGTGCGCATCAGCCCCGCTCCTGCGGGCGCGCCTCCTAAGAATAGCCGTCCGTTCGCGCCACCTGTCCGTTTCGCACCATCCGGACGCTAAAACGGAAACCCGTAGCGGCTTACCCTGGCGCAGAAGAGGTTGAGCATCCCAACGTGCTCCCAAACTTATCCGTGACCGCTATCTCAACGTCGAACACAAGATAGTAAGCATGCTTACTATCTTCCAAGGAACGAAAAGGGGCTGCTGCGCTTCGCGGCAGCGGGGTGGGCATCAACTGGATCACAGGTTCAGCTAGGCGGACGGAACGAACGCCGCGTACAGCGCACGCTGCGCTTTCTCGAAGTCATCTGGCACCACCCCCACGATGATGTTGAGTTCGGAGGCGCCCTGGTTGATCACGCGAATATTCACGTTGGCGTCGCGCAACGCCACAAATACTTTGGCGGCGATCCCAACTGTGCGGCTCATCCCCTCGCCCACCACAGCAATCAGGGCGAGCTCCGGTTCATAGGTGAGCTTATCGGGTTGAAGGGAGCGTTTGATCTCGTCCATCACGCTATCGCGCTTATCGCCGAGGATCGCGCTATCCAAGATGACGTTGATGCTGTCGATGCTGGAGGGGCAATGTTCGACACTGAGCCCGTGGCGCTCGAAGATACCGAGCAGTCGATAGGCAAAGCCCACCTCTTTGTTCATCAAGCTTTTGTCGAGGGCGATCATGGAGAAGCCCTTCTTGCCAGCGATTCCAGCTATTTCGGTCGACTTTTCAACCTCGGTCGACAGGTGCTCGCTGATTCGAGTGCCGGGGTGACTCGGGTGATTGGTGTTCATGATGCGAATGGGAATATTCACTTCGCGTACCGGCAAGGTGGCTTCATCGTGGAGCACCGAAGCGCCCATGTAAGAAAGCTCGCGCAGTTCACGGTAGGTGACCTCGACCATCGGCTTGGGGTTTTCGATCACGCGCGGGTCGGCCATCAGCAAGCCGGAAACATCCGTCCAATTCTCGTAAAGCTCTGCGTGAATGGCGCGGGCGGCGATGGAACCCGATATATCCGAGCCCCCTCGCGAAAACGTCTTGATGTGCCCTCCCAGATCCGAGCCGTAAAACCCAGGGATAACGTACAGTGCGTCGAGATCTTGGAGACGTTCGCCGAGCAGCTCATACGTCTCTGGATGGACCGACCCATTCGGACTGATCCGAACACACTCAGCTGGTTCGATGAATTTCGCCCCCAAAAACTCCGCGGCCAGACGCCCAAGCAAGTACTCACCGCGCGACGCAACAAAATCTGGCGTGCACTCGCTGCGGAGGCTAACTTCGAGCGCATCGACCTCAGCTAATATCCCCTGGCCGAGCGCAAGATCCCTCTGGATCTCCACGAAGCGCTCACGGACACTGCTAAAGGGGCTAGAGAAATCCTGACCAATCGCTGCGAGCCGATGGCAAAGGTAAAGGAGATCAGTCACCTTGGCTTCCGCACTGTGGCGCTTGCCGGGTGCCGAGACCACGACAACCCGCCGGCGTGAGTCTGCTTGAATGATAGCGCGGACCTTCTTGAGCTGCTCCGCGCTTGCTACGCTGGAACCACCGAACTTGGAGACGATTCTGGTCACGGCGCGGATACTACCCGGGGGCGCTTGTTTGGCTAGTGGGCAAAAATCCCCTACAATCTTCGACAATTCGCGTGGCTCAGCTGATTCTCGATCCGATCGGTATTGTCCACTCCCCGTTCACCGAACGCGTGGAGGCGCCGCGCCAAGGCCTAGTACGGCCCGATGCCGCGGGGGTGATCGAGCTCCTGGCGGGGAAGGGCTTTGAGGATGCGCTCGCCGACCTCTCAGGATTCTCTCACATCTGGGTGTTATTTTGGTTTGACCGTAATCTGGGGTGGCGCCCGAAGGTGCGTCCACCTAGGAGCGAAACCAAGCGCGGTTTGTTCGCGACGCGTTCCCCGTATCGCCCCAATCCGATTGGGATGAGCCTAGTGATGCTCGACAGCATCGTTGGGCTCAGACTGCACGTGCACGGGCTCGATATCCTGGATGGGACTCCGGTGCTCGACATCAAACCTTACGTTGCCTATGCTGATTCACCGCACCCCTCCTCGGAGAATCCAACCAGCTGGCTGCAAAGCGCCACGGCGACCGACGACGCGCGTCAACATGAAGTCGCCTTCCGACCGCGCGCGCAAGAGCAGCTCACCTTCCTTCAGGACCGCGGCTTTGACCTAGCGGCGATTCTGACCCAAAACCTCAACCTTGGCGCAACTCCCCATGCGTACCGTCGGATCCGTGTTGAGGGTGAATTTTCGGTCGTGGCTCACAAAGATTGGCGCGCACGCTTCAAGGTCGATGGTCTCGAGATTCAAGTTTTCTCGATCGGAACGGGTTATCGACCGAGCCAAATGTCTTCAGGCGCGGCGCCTGCGATCCATCAGCAATTCGTCGAGCATTTTGGCTATCCCGGACACGGTTGAACAGGAAGAGCTGTAGCGGGCCGAACGTTTACTTCAAGCGAGCCGCTCCTTACTTGAAGCGGACACCGAGCTGCTCAAGTGGCGTCCCCACACCGATTGTCATGATGAATCCACTGCCTGAGCTGCGATCAGAAGCCGTAAAGACTTCGCTGTAGCGCATCCCGAAATACATCACGTAGCCTTCGCCGCGATACAGCAAGGTTCCCGCTGGGGCCAGGGACAAATTCGCATCGTTTTGGCGGTCGCAAACGTCGTCGATGCAGTCGTTGCGGTGGGCGTAGGCAAATCCAAGATTGAGTTGAGGACGCAGCACTACATCATCTGAGATTGCAAAGTCGTATCCCGGCTCAGCCTGCAGCAACCAGAAGTTGGCACTGCTTTTGATCGTATCGAAGAACCCGTCGCTGTGCGTCTCGCTCGAGCCGAAGTAGTATTCTAGCAAGCCCCCCAGGTAGAGATTTTCGGGCAGCGTGACGCCGCCGCGCAGGCCCAGACCAAAACCGTAGGGGTTCGCTCTCCCATCCCCGGTGTACGCGCCGTAGGCCAGGTGCGCCTCAGCTGCCGGCTGGCCTAGAGTGAAAGCCTTGGGCTCCGAAGCCGCGCCCGGGGCGGACCAGAGCCCAACCGCCAACAGCATGAACAACGAAGCGGTTAATCGAGCCATGAACGCCATTCCACACATGCAATTAAGCTGTAAAGTAGCACCTTCAGGGGAAATCATTCAAGGCTCGCCTGAGACTCCTCCATTTCTGTTGGCCGAACACCCGGACGCTGGTTCCTTCACCTGAACCCGCTCGTGCTTGCTATCTCTTAGGGGAATGCTTGGGTTTCGTTTAGTCGTTCCAATCTTTGCCGCGCTGGTAGCCCTTGGAGTGCTGGTCTGGGTGACGGGCTACGCGGCGCGGAAGCGGCTCCGCCGCAGCGTGCTCTTGTTTGTGCCGTATCTGCTCCTGAGCCTCACGCTCGCAGCTTTCAGCCCGTTAACTTTGGGTAGTTTCGCGCGTGGCCTGGGGATCGCCGCGGAACTGCTGGAACTGCTCCTCGTCATCAACCTCGCCGCTCTGCTCATCTTTGATGTTGCCCTCCCGGCTTCACGCCTGAAGCTTCCCGACATCCTGCACGATCTCTCGGTTGCGGGCGCGTACATCGTAGCGCTCGTGTGGGTGATGCACAGGGCCGATTTCAATATCGCTAGCATTGTCGCCACCAGCGCCGTGGTGACCGCGGTGATTGGCCTCTCGCTTCAGTCAACGCTCGGCAATGTCATAGGTGGGCTAGCCCTTCAGATCGATGATTCCATCAACGAGGGGGACTGGATCGAGCTCGAAAACAAGCAGCAAGGTCAGGTCAAGCAGGTGCGCTGGCGGCACACCGTGATTGAAACCCGCGACTGGGACACGCTGCTCGTTCCGAATAGTCAGCTGCTCAATCAAACTATCAAGCTCCTTGGGAAGCGCGCTCACGCTCCGCTTCAACACCGCGTTCAAGTCAACTTCAACGTGGATTTCCGCCACCCGCCAAGCGCGGTGATCCACACCGTTGATCAGGCGCTCGCGACGTCCCCGATCCGGTGCGTGGCGAAGGAGCCTTTGCCTCACTGCATTTGCACCGATCTGGCCAAAGAGAATCGCGATAGCTTTGCCTACTACACGGTGCGTTTTTGGCTCACCGATCTCGCCCAAGAGGAGCCCGTGAGTTCGCTGGTACGTGAGCGCATTTTCGCCGCACTCATGCGCGCCAACATCCCGCTCGCTCTGCCGGCTTCCGCCATCTTCTTATCGCAAGAGAACCAAGCCCGAACTCGGCGCAAGGAATCTCGATTCATCTCCGAAATACGACGCGCCCTGACGGGTGTCAGTGTCTTCGCTTCGCTTTCTGAAGCTGAAATCGAAGCACTGGCTCGCCACGCCAGTCGCGCGCGCTTTGCGCCACTTGAGCTCATTGCCGTTCAGGGCGAAACAGCTGATTGCCTCTACGTCTTGGCCGAAGGCGAAGTGGAGGTTCGCGTTGCCTCAGCCGAGGGGCAAGAACGCGTGGTGGCGAGCATGAAAGCTCCTGATTTCTTCGGTGAGATTGCGCTCATGACCGGCGCTCCACGCGAAGCCACCGTGCGTGCCCGCGGCGACGTGGTGTGTGTGCGCATCAACAAGAGCGACTTCCAAGACCTCTTGGCCTCACGCCCTGCGCTCGCCAACGAGATTTCCCTGGCGCTCGCCCAGCGCCGAGTGGAGCTGGACGTCGTTCGTGACGATCTGGACGCCGAAGCTAAAAAGAAACGATTGCTGACCGAGCGAGGCAAGATCCTCTCGGCGATCCAAGAGTTTTTCGGGATCGACTCCTAGCCGCACCAGGGGCTACAACTCGTTTTCAATGCGACTCCACCAGGAAGCGCAGTCCCAACTCGCGTCCCCGGTTAAGTAGCGCCACAAGCGAATGCGATTGAGAGTTTCCGTGCGCTCATCATTGCCGCAAAATGCGTGGCGAGTTTCAAAAATCTTTCGCAATTCAATGACCGGCAGCTCCGTGTAGTGAAACAGCAGCTCCTGTTTCACGCGGGCGTTCACGCGTAGCTTGAACATGTAGCGCATCTGATCGGTGTTGTTGCCACGCCCGCAATGCCAGAGATTGTGATGCCAGAATACCACGGTGCCCGCTTTGCAGACGGTTTGCTCTTGACCCACGATATTCTGATAGCGGCCAATCGCGCCCACGCGAACGCGCCTATAATGGCTGCCCGGCAAAAAGAGCGTGCCACCCATTTCGGCCGGAACATCGTGAAAGAAGAACGACGCCTGGATGTCAAAGGCGGTGCGGCGCACATCGTATTCGGCATCTTGGTGAATATCTTGCCCACGCAGGTTGCCTGCCGGTGAGAGATGCACCTTGTGATGATCGTAGCGGGGCTCTGGACCTACCAGGCTCTCGAGCACCGCGCGCACCTTGGGAACCTGAAGCACAGCCTGCATGCCCGCCCCCGGCCACTGCTCGGCGAGGAGCTGCCCCGTGTTCTTGAAAATGTCGCCCTCGTAAACGCCTCCTTTCATTTCATCGAGCACGCGCGCGCACAGCTCTGGCGGCACGATTTCGTCGCAGCGCACATAACCTTGAGTAACAAAGCTGGCCATCTCCGAACTGGTGAGGCGAAGATCTTCCATCACACTGACTCGCCTTCCCCGACCGGTAGCGGAGCGCTGATGTCGATGATTTTCTCGAAAACAAATTCGGCCTGCAGGTATCCGACCTGGTATTCGCGACCAGGCGCAGGGTTTTCGAGCCTGGGATACTCAATCAGCCGCCAACCATCTCGGAGCGCCTCAAGACCTGAGGTGTACGGAGGCTCAACCTCCAAGCCGTGTGCTTCTCGATCCTTCTGGCTCGCTCCGTCGTAAAACGACCAACCCACCACTCGGCTATCCAGTTGCGGCAGCGCGAGATAGAGGACCAATACCTGTTGTCGTGTGCGAACACGCCCGCCCCGTTCGGGACTCTTATGTGCAGCGTCGGTCACGTAGCACCGCTTACGACAGCATGCATGGCTACGCAACCAACATATTTTCCGTTTGTGACGCATGGGAAGACTCGATACTGTGGCCACATGAGTAAGGCGCGAAGGGTATTCGGCTGGCTTGCACCTGGGTTGTGGATGCTTGGCTTTTGGGCGTGCCAGGTCGCTCACACCGCTTCAACGCCTGTCGCAAAAGTGCGAGCACCGGCAACTGAGCATTCCCCAACACGGCTTTCGCCTTCGGTGCTGACAGCGGTCGCACCTGAGCGTTCCGAGCCCATTCTGGCAGACAACGCCTTCTCGCTGACCACCGCTTCCTTTCGAATGATTGAACCATGGCCCTGGCACACTTCGAATGAGCTGGCTCGAACTTCCGGTGTGCCGAAGTTGGGACAAAGAAACAGTTGGACGGCTAACAAAACACTCAAGGTAGGGCAAAGCCACCTCGCGGTCTCCGAAATCACCGGCGACGGGCAGTTTGCATTTGTGATTAGCGATTTAGATGTTAACCTGCGTCTCTTTAAAATATCCAATGGGCGCCAGCTAGCGCGAACACCACTCCCCAATCTCAAAACGTTTGAAGCCTTCGATGCGACACTCTGGCCCACCGGCAACACCGCCTGCCCTGCCCGAGAAATCTGCGTACTGTTGGGCACCCGGGAAGGCCTCACCCTGCTCAATGCAAAAACCGGCGCCGCGCTACAGAAGCTTTCGGCTGTCGGCGCCGATCATCTGCGTTTTGGGTCTGACCAGCAACTGTTGGGCGCCGCCCTTTCCCAGATCCCCGCACAGAAATCCCAGCTCGTTATCTATCGCCTCGATGCCTCGCCCACACCACTCACACCGGTGCTGCTCGCCAGCTTTGCGGAACGTGTCGACGATTGGGCACTCTCGGCATCGCGCAAGCTTCTGGCCGTGATTTACTATCCTTCCAACCGGGTTGAGGTCATTGATCTTTCCAGTCAACATTCGCTGTTCTCAGTGCTTGCCCCAGAGTATGCGCACACGCTCGAATTTTCGGCCGATGAGAAGCTGCTAGCGGTGGGCGGGGAAAAACTGGAGCTGATCCGGGTAGATGCCCCATTGCTCAGCGCCAGCTTCGAGCACTATGCGAACAATATCCACCAAGTTCGCTTCAACGCGATCACGAATCAGTGGTTCACGTCGTCCTATGATGGGAAGATCCGCATCTTCAAGGCAGAAGCTGACCCCCCCTCCCTGGAGCTGGTTCAGACGTTGAGCCACACGGGCACAGCCAACGTGTACGCACTCAGCTTCACTGCAGATGGGCAGAAGCTGCTCTCGAGTTCAGGCGACCAAACCTTGAAATTGTGGAAATACTAGGCACGCGACTGCCAGGCGCCGTGCCTGACACACTCAGCGCCGCTCGAAGAGCGCAACCGTCTCCGTGTGTTCCGTGTAGGCGAAAAGATCGTACGTCCAGAGTTCGGTGAGCGCGAGCACGCCGCTCAAGGCACGCACTTCGCGTTCAAACGCTTCAAAGCCACAACTCACATAGATGAGCTTCTGGGGCGGCGCTGCGGCAAATCCTTCCAAAAGCCCCGCATCCAGCCCTTTCCGAGGTGGATCGACGATCACCAGATCCGAGGCTGAATAGAGCGCGTGGTAGTCCCCCGCCGCGCCTCCGCTCACTCGGGCGCGCGCCTGCGACGATTCTGGCAAACTGGAGATCCCTTGCGCCAGGCCTGCGAGCGAACCGGGATGAAGTTCGTTGAAGGCGACGCTTGCGCCCTTGGCGAGCAACCCGAGGCCAAAGGTCCCAGCTCCCGCGTAGTACTCAACAACGGACGCACCGCGTGGCACCCAACCGTGCACACGCTCCACCACAGCCTCGAATAATTCGCTGTTATTTTGGCCAAAAGCCGCCGGCCCAAGAAATATCTTCGCCCCGCCAAACTCCTCCACGAGGAATTCTTCTCCAAGAACATGCTCGAAACGATCGCCCAAAATTCGATTCGTCGACTCGGCGTTACCATTCCACCACAAGCTATGCAGCTTCTCGCCCAGCTCTTCGACCATTCCCTCTAAGAATCCGCGGCTGGCCTCGATCTGAGTGTCATTCACGATCACCACGACCTGCGCTCGATTGTGCTCACGTTCAACGGCGACTTGCAGGCCTCTCAAAAGCCCAAAACCCGACTGTTCGCTGTAGCTCGTCGTACCTCGCCGTTTGGCGACACGCCGCACCGCCTGGGCCACCTCGTTGATAACCGGGTGGTGAATCACGCACTCCGGAATATCCACGACGCGGTGGGTTCCGGCCTCAAAGATGCCGAGCTTCGGTTTCCCCGCACGCCCTCGCACGGCCAGCCTGGCTCGCCTCCGAAAGCCCGCACGCTGACCGAACACCCACTGGGCTTCGATACCGTTGGCCTGGGCGAGTCCCGCGATCGCGAGCACGCGTTCCTTGGCGGGCCCCACCTCACCGAAGCGCGGGCATCCTGGACACGGTGGGCGGTGCGAGCAATCAGCCAGGCGCGCGGACACGGGAAACACGGGCAGGGTTACGAGCGGGGGCTTCATTGCTAGCGTACCTCGATGTTGGCGGACACGGAGACCACCGAATCCTGGGCCAAGCGCTACGTACTTTCAGAAAGCCTCGCCTACAAGCTTTCTCCCGATCGCCTGCCTTCAACCTGGAGCGAAGCTCCCGCACCGCTGCGCTTGCTTTCGCCAGGGCGCCCGAGCGAACTCACACTGGCGAGTGCTGGGACGCGGGTTGCTCGAGATCTCAGCGAGAAGAGCGCACGCGCCAAGTTGCTCCACACCTTCTTTCACCACGAGCTTCAGGCAGCGGAACTCATGTGCTGGGCTCTCTTAGCTTTCAGCGACGCGGAGCTGGCCTTCCGAAAGGGATTGCTCGCGATCTGTCAGGATGAGATCCGCCACATGCAGCTCTACCACGCGCATATTCAACACCTGGGCCACCAACTCGGAGATTTCAAGGTTCGAGATTGGTTTTGGGAGCGTGTGCCCACCTGCCAGAGCAAGCTCGAATTCGTGGCGCTCATGGGCATGGGCTTGGAAGCCGCCAACTTGGAACATTCCGCACTTTTCGCGGAGCGCTTCGAACAAGCGGGTGACAGTGCTGGTGCAGCGCTGCAACGCCTCGTGGGAGAAGAAGAAGTGGCGCATGTCGCCTTTGGGGTCCACTGGTTTGAACGCTGGACGCTCGGCCAAGATTTTGAAACCTGGCGCTCACACCTGCCCGCGCCACTTTCGCCGCTCCTGATGCGCGGCAAATCGCTGCACGAGTCGCGCCGCGAACGCGCGGGGATGCAGCCTGAGTTTCTTCACCGATTACGGACATGGCAAGCGTAGTCTGGATCTTGAATTTGGGGGCCGCTTTGGAGCTCGAAAATCCGAGCGCTTGGGAGCCGGGGGCGAAAATACGCCGCCAGCTCGAACAATTTTTACCGCGAGCGAAACACTTGCTCGGCGCCGAAGATCATCTACTCACTCACAACTATAGATTATCCGCCGAGCTCAAGGGCTGCCGCGGGCGTGCTTTTTGTCCGACTCCAAGCGCCCTGTCAGCATTGCAAAAGGCGGGCGCCACGCCGGAATCTGCGCCCACATTCGAAGTGCTCCGGCGGGTCAATCACCGACACTTTGGTCTGGAACTCGGTGCCGGTGTCCCTGGCGCACGCTTCATTTCGGACGCGGCCGAGCTCAGCGAAACGTTGAAGGAAGCTCGGCAATGCCCCTGGTTGTTCAAACGCCCCTACGGATTCGCGGGCCGTGGCCAACGCAGAGTCACCCGAGCTCTCTCCGCGGATGATGAGCGCTGGTTTGCCGTCGCCCTCAAGGACGGCATTTGGGCTGAGCCGTTGGTCGAGATTGAGCGTGAGTTCTCAACGCACGGTTATGTATCAGCGCACGGAACTTGGCGGCTTGGTCAGGTTTGTGTGCAAGTGGTCGATGAGTATCGCGCCTGGCAGAGTGCTCGACTCGCGACAGTTGACGAGTGTGAAGGCTACAGGCTTGAAGGCGTGAACCTAGCGGCCGAACGCGTGGCCCGGGCGCTCGCAAGAGCCGGATATTTCGGTCCGTTCGGAGTCGATGCCTTCACGTGGCGCGATCAGCATGGGTTGCATTTGAACGCGCTCAGCGAGATCAACGCACGCTACACCATGGGCTGGGCGATCGGAATGGCACAGGTGTCTAGAGATGAATGGGGGCTCCCCATCACAACAGTTTCCGTTTAGCCGAACGCGCTTCATCCCCGTAGCAAAGGCCGGGAAGAGCCGCTACCTTTGAGGGTCGGAATTCGATTCAAAACTCGGGAGCCGCGCGAGCGCAGCAATGAACGCAGAAGACGGAGTGGATACGACAAGCACCGATTTGGAGCGTGCGCTGCAAGATCTGCAACTGATTCTCGACGCCCTCCCCGCGTATATTTTCTACAAGGACGCGCACAATCGGATCTTGCGTGTCAATCAAGCCGTGGCCTCAAGTCTTGGGGTCACGCCTGAGGACATGGTCGGCACACCCACGGAGCGCTGGTACCCAGGCGAAGCGGCCAAATATTTTGCGGACGATCTCGAGGTGCTTCGCTCTGGGAAGCCCAAGCGTGGGATCGTCGAGCCCATTCACACGGAAGAAGGGCAACGCTGGGTACAGACCGAGAAGTTCCCCCAATTCGACGCACAGGGGCAAGTGGTGGGAATCGTCGTGGTTGCCCAAGATATCACCGAACGAATACGTCTTGAGCAAGAGGTTTCACGCGCACTCCGGCTCGACAGCATTGGTCGTTTAGCGGGCGGCGTGGCGCATGATTTTAACAACCTATTAACGGCTATCCTCGGCCATGTTGAAGCTATCCTTGAGGAAACGCCGACTTCTTCAGTCGCGAACGAGAGTTTGCATGCGATTCAGCTCGCCGTGCACCGCTGTGCCGACCTCACCGGGCAGCTACTGGCCTTTGCCAGGAAGCAGCCCCACGCACCCAGCGTCGTGGATCTCAACAACCTAGTGAGCGATGCGAGGCGGATCCTGGCACGCGTCATCGAGGAGAATGTAGAGTTCTGTCTCACTCTGTGCCGAGACCCCGTGATGAGCCTCGTCGATGCTGGACAGATCTCCCAGGTGCTGATCAATCTAGCCATCAACGCACGCGACGCGATGCCCAATGGGGGTAGCCTCTCCATCTCCACAGGCTCTGTTCTCTTAGACGGCACCGAGCCCGCACATTTGTCGGCGGGGCTCTACGCCTTCATTGATGTCGAAGACACCGGCAAGGGGATGAACGAGCATGAACGCCAACACCTCTTCGAGCCCTTCTTCACCACCAAAGAAGTAGGCGCGGGTACCGGCCTTGGGCTTGCCACTTCGTATGGGATCGTACGCAAGAATGGCGGGGCTATCGATGTTCAGACACGGGAGGGAATGGGTACTCGATTTCGAATTCTGCTTCCGATCTCAGATTCGCCGCCCGCAACCGCCCAACCGTCAGCGCCGCTTCAGATTTCCGCGCGAAGTTCTGCAACCCTGCTGTTGGTTGAAGACGATCAAGCGCTCCGCGAGCTCGGCGCCCGAGTGCTCACAGATGCCGGCTACAGGGTGCTCTCGGCCGCGAATGGCGTCGAAGCGCTTGAGCTCGCTCTTGGTTTGGAGGCTCAGATAGGCCTGTTGATTTCGGATGTGGTCATGCCCAAGATGGGTGGGTTCGAGCTCGCTGAACGCCTCCGCTTGCTGTCGCCCAACGTCCGAGCACTCTTTCTGTCAGGTTACGCAGATGTCGCCCAGTTGCGGGGGTCTGCAATGCCCATCGGTCCGCTCCTGGCTAAGCCGTTCACAAGGAAACAACTCCTGGACTGCGTCCACGCCGCACTTACCGAAGCGCCTCAAACCTAGTCCAATCACCTGGTTGCAGGTTACGCTTAGGGTTTCCCCCTCTGCCACTAGGTTACCCCATGACACTCAGTGCCTACGAATCCACCAACCAGTTCATCCAACAGGCGATGGTCGGACTTAAGCTCGACCCCCACTACACAACACTGCTCGCCACTCCCAGCCGCGAGATCCGTGTTGAGCTCGCGATCCAACTCGACAACGGAACGATTGGAAATTTCATCGGCTACCGTGTGCAGCACGATGACTCTCGAGGCCCGTTCAAGGGTGGCCTTCGCTACCATCCGGAAGTTGAAATCGATGAAGTGCGCTCACTCGCCAGCCTCATGACCTGGAAGACCGCGGTTGCAGATGTGCCGTTTGGTGGCGCAAAAGGCGGGATCCAAGTGGATCCGAGTACACTCAGTCAGGGGGAGCTTGAGCGCCTCACACGCCGATTCGTCGACCAGCTGGGCAGCACCATCGGCCCCAACGAAGACATTCCCGCACCGGACATGAACACGAATGCGCAGGTGATGGCCTGGATCTTCGATCAGTACTCAAAACGTAACGGCTTTAGTCCGGCCGTGGTCACCGGCAAACCACTGGCCTTGCACGGATCTTTGGGGCGCGAAGCGGCAACCGGGCGTGGTTGCTATTTTGCGATCCGCGAGGTCTTGAAAACGGCGGGGCGCGATTTCACGCAAACACGTTTCGCCATTCAAGGTTTTGGCAATGTGGGGAGCTGGTTCGCGAAATTTGTTGCCGAAGCTGGCGGCAAAATCGTGGCGGTGAGCGATGCCCACGGTGGTGTCCAGAATGCCCAAGGCATCGATATTCCCCTGCTCTTGGCGCACCACAAGACGACAGGGAAGGTGATCAACTGCGCTGGAACGCGGCCCATCTCGAATGAGGAGCTGCTGGTTTCGGATTGTGACGTGTTGGTTCCGGCGGCCTTGGGGCATGCGATTCATGAAAAGAACGCCGGCCAAGTCCGAGCTAGCTATGTGCTGGAGGCTGCCAATGGCCCCGTTACCTTCGAGGCAGACGAAATCCTGACACAGCGTTCGATCGTCTGCCTGCCTGATATTTGGGTGAACGGAGGTGGCGTCACCGTGAGCTATTTCGAATGGGTGCAGAACACTCAGAATTTTAAGTGGACCGAAGGGAAAGTAAACGCGGAGCTTGAGACGCGAATGGTCGATGCCTACCGAGGCATCTGCGACATGCAGGCTGAACTCAAGTGTAATGTGCGCACTGCCGCATTCGCACTAGGCGTCAGCCGAGTGAAAGCAGCCACCGACGCGCGCGGTTTGGGCTAGCCCAGAGCGACGCGCGCATTGCGGAATAAGCGCATGAAAGGCGCATCTTCCCGCCAACTCTTGGGACGATACGAGTGTTGCACAGCCCGGAACACGCGTTCCGGGTGCGGCATCATCAGGGTGATCCGCCCGTCGGGAGTCGTGATGGCAGTGATGCCAGCTTTTGAGCCATTGGGATTTTCGGGATAGCGCTCTGTCAGCGCACCCCTATCGTCCACGAACCGCGCGCTCACGAGTGAGGCCCGCGTCAAGCGTTCACACTCCGCGGCATTGGCGAACTCGACTTGCCCTTCGCCATGCGCGACCGCAATCGGGAGCAAGGAACCTTCCATGCCAGCCAGCAAGATAGAAGGAGAAGCCTCGATCCGAATGCGCGAAAGACGCGCCTCGAATTGCTCCGAGCGATTGCGCACAAACTTCGGGAAATCTTGAGCCCCCGGCATCAGCTCTCGTAGATTTGAAAGCATCTGACAGCCATTGCACACGCCAAGCGTCAGGGTATTGGTTCGCGCAAAGAATTCGATGAATTGATCGCGGGCGCGCGCGTTGAACAAGATGGATTTGGCCCACCCCTCCCCCGCTCCCAACACATCACCATAGGAAAATCCGCCGCAAGCGGCCAACATCGAGAAATCGCCGAGCGTTACGCGTCCTTCCAAGATATCGCTCATGTGAACATCCACGGCCGTGAATCCAGCACGGTCGAAGGCGGCCGCCATCTCAACCTGACCGTTCACGCCTTGTTCGCGCAACACGGCGACTTTGGGTCGAATACCACTCAACACGAACGGGACAGCGATGTCGTCATTGATATCAAAGGTCGCCTGCACCGAGAGCCCGAGCTTGCCCCGCTCCAAGCGCCCCGCCTGTTCTTCGTTGGCACACGCCACATCGTCGCGCAGCGCCTGCATGCGAAAGCTTGTCTCAGACCAGATCCCGCGCAACACCGGACGTAGACCCACAAATACCGATGCGCCAGCGCGCGCAAAAGTAATGTTCTCTGAACTATTGGGCACACCCACATCAAAGACGACGCCCGGCATGCCCACCTCAGAGAAAGCCCGCTTCACGCGTGCCACATCACTCTCACGAACCTGCAGCACGGCTCCAAGCTCCTCGCAGAACAGCACTGAAAGCAGGTCACCCGGGAGCTCATTCAGCTCGACATCAAGCCCCATGCCCGAAGCAAAGGCCATTTCAAGCAGGGTGACGAACA